>CAZGSW010000108.1:0-15219 GCA_964528635.1 uncultured Rhodoplanes sp.
CATCGCGCCGCAGCGACCCCAAATTGTAACTCTGGTGGGGGAGGAGGAGGTTGAGCTGAGACGCCGCCTCGCCCAACACCTGACCCACGGTCATGGACGGATCGAGCGCCATTCGCAGCGGCACCACGTTCGACGCCATGCCCGGAACCTGCCGCGCCGCGCCGCGCCGCGCCGCCACCGCAAGCCCCATCACCAGATCCGGCTCGCCGCTGAGCCGGTGCAGCAGCGCCCCGAACAGCGCGCAGAACGCCCGCGGCAGCGACAAACCCGCCTGTTCCGCGATCGTCCGCAGCTTTTCCACCGTCTCCCGCTCGATGAACGCGGTGTGACGGATGAATCCGTCGGCCTCGTTCGACGGCCTGTTCTCGCCGAGCGTCACCCGGGCCGGCTCGCCGGCGAGATAGTCGCGCCAGAACGCGCGGTCGGCCGTCTCCCGCTCCGACCCGCGGTAGGCCGCGTCCTCGTCGAGCAGCACGCTCAGCGGCGCGAACGCGCCGGCCTGCGGATCGCGCCCCTCGGCCAGCGCCTCGTAGACCTCGGCGACGCGACGCGACACCAGCCACATGGTGAAGCCGTCGGCGACGATGTGGTGATAGCGCGAATACCAGAAGAACAGGTCGTCGGCGGCCTTGAACAGCGCGAACGCGAACAGTGGCCCCTCGACCGGATCGACCGGTTTCGCCAGCTCCGCCCGCATGCGCGCCTCGGCCGCCGCGCGCGGGTCCGGCTCCCGGCTCACATCGAACACCGGGAGCGTCCACGCCACCTCGTCGCAAACCGTCTGGCGCGGCTCGCCGTCGCGCACGACGATGCGCACCCGCAGCGCCTCGGACTCGCCGACCACACGGCGCAACGCGCGCTCGAACAGGGCCGGCATCACCGGCGCCCGGATCTCCAGATACTGCGCGATGTTGTAGACGGCGCTCTGCGGACTGAGCTGCTGCGCAAACCAGATACCGAGTTGCGCGCCGGTGAGCGGAAGCCCGCCTTGCGCATCCGGTCCAGAACGCAGATCAGGGTCGCGGCTTGCGTCGGCGGGTGAACTCGACTCGATATTCATGACAACATTTTTTCAACGTACCGCCCGCCTTGCCACGCCGCTTCCTTATACGGTATCCAGTGCGCCGTGCACACGCGAATTCGATCCGAATAGACGCACTTTCTCAACGAGTTAACCGCAGACCGCGGCGTCAAGTCCACTACAAAGGCTTGGCTGTCGCGACGGCGCCATGTTAGCGTTTGCGCATTGGGGATGACGGAGAGCGATCTCCGCGTTTTCCGGAATTGAGACGCTAAATTGCCGATCGCCGGGCCGCCGGGCCCATGACGCGCATGACGTGAAAGGGTCGCTCTAATGGCACAGGACGGCACCACCGCTTCGGAGACCGCCGCCGGTCCCGAGACCGTCGAGACGGTCGAGAAAACGGACGATCTGCGCGATCGGGAGGCGACGCAACTGGTCGACCGCTTCTCCCTTTGGGCCGGCGCGGCCGGTCTCGTGCCGATCCCGCTGGTCGACGTCGCCGTGGTCGGCGGCGTGCAACTCCAGATGCTGCGCAAGCTGTCGGAAATCTACAGCGTGCCGTTCTCCGAAAACATGGGCAAATCGGTGCTGGCCAGCGTCGCCGGAGCCGTCATTCCCGCCAGCACGGCCACCACCGCCGCGATGGGCGCGGGCAGCCTGATCAAGGGCCTGCCGGGCGTCGGCACCCTGGTCGGCGCGCTGACCATGCCGGTGGTTTCGGCCGGGGCGACCTACGTGATCGGCAAGGTCTTCATCCAGCATTTCGCATCCGGCGGCACGCTGCTTGACTTCAATCCGCCGGACTATCGCGAGTTCATCAAGGCGCAGAAAGAAAAGCTGGAGCGCATGAAGTCGAAGCCGACCCAGAACTGAGCGCGACCGCGCGGGCCGGACGGCCGGCGCGGCGTGCGAAGACGGGCGGCGGGACCGATGCAATCGAACCGATGCAATCGAGGTGACGTTTTATGGGGATACTCGCCCAGCCGATTGCCCTGGTCTTTCTCTATGTCCTGTTCTGCATCCTGGTCGGCATCTGCGGCAGCCAGCGCCGGATGGGTTTCACCGGCACGTTCCTGCTGTCGCTGTTCGTCACCCCGGTGATCGTGCTGATCGTGCTGCTGATGACCGGACCTTCGGCGCGGCTCGAACGCCTGAAACGTCCGCTCCCGCCCAAGCCGAAATGAGCGGCACCCTCATCCGCTGAAGGCGCCGTGCTGCACGGCCGGCAGGCAATGCGATGCCGCGATGACAATGCCGCGATGACAATGCCGCGGGCCCGCGTGCGGCTGCGGCGCATCACTGCTTTGCACCCGCGCGCCGAACCAATATGCTGACCCAGCCCTCCGGGCCGGTCTTGTGAGTTAACGCAGAGCGCGACGGCACAATGTCTTTTCTTCAGCTTGTTCGCCGCGAGATGCAGAGCTCGTTGAACCGGCTTGTGCTCGTGGCAGCGCTCGGCGGGCTGAGCACGACCTCGATCCTGTCGTCGATCAACGCCGGCGCCCATGCCGCGGATGCCGGCCACGTCAGCCTGTGGGCGGCGCTGCTGTTCGTGATTGCGCTGGTGCTGTTCATCCAGACCCAGCACTACATCCTGATCACCACCACCGCCGAAATCGAGGCGATCATCCACCGGGTGCGCGTCCGCCTGATGGACTACGTCAGGCGGGCCGAGCTGCAGCAACTGGAAAGCATCGGCCGTGCCGAGATCGTCAGCGGCATCACCCGCGAAGCCGCCATTCTCACCCAGGCCAGCAACACGCTGGCATTCGCCTGTCAGGGCGCGCTCCTGATCTTCTGCGTCGCGCTCTACGTCGCCTATCTTTCGCTGCTGGCCTTCCTGCTTGCCGTCGTCATCGTCGGCATCGGAGCGTCGCTGTTTCATGCCAAGACCCGGCAACTCGCCATCGAGCAGCGCGAGGCGGCCCGCTGGGAGAACCGGCTGTTCGAGCGGCTGAGCGACCTGCTCGACGGCTTCAAGGAGGTGCGCCTCAACAGCGCGCGCAGCGAGGAGCTGCTTGCCGACATCACCGAGGTGTCGCGCTCCGCCGCCAACATCAAGATCAGGACCCAGAGCGAAACCTACAAGCGGATGATCCTGCTGCAGAGCTCGCTCTATACCCTGCTCGGCGCGGTGGCATTCGTGGTTCCGACCTTCAGCGCCATGCCCGGCGAAGGCGCCATCTCCAAGACCATCACGGCGCTGGTGTTCATCGTGGCCGCCTGCTTCGGCCTGGTGCAGTCGATCCCGATCGTGGCTGCCGCCAACGCCGCGGCGGATCGCATCACCCAGCTCGAGGACAAGCTCAAGCAGGCGGTCGGCGACACCGAAATCGCACCGCAGACGCTGCACCAGTTCGCACGGATCGAGCTGATCGACGTCGAATTCCGCTACGCGGACCGCTATTCGGAGGCCGCTTTCAAGGTCGGGCCGTTCAACTTCACGCTCAACGCTGGCGACCTGGTGTTCCTCACCGGCGGCAACGGCTCGGGCAAGTCGACGTTCTTCAAGCTGCTGGCGGGCTTCTACAAGCCTGCCTCAGGCGAGATCCGGCTCGACGGGATTCCCGTCTCGGACCGCACCCGCGACGATTATCGCGGGCTGATCGCCGCAATATTTCCCGATTTCCACCTGTTTCATAAGCTGTACGGCATTCCCGATCCCGACCTCGACGAGGTCGACCGGATGCTCGCGGAGTTCAAGCTTCTGGACAAGACGCGCATCGTCGACGGCGAATTCAGCACGGTCGAACTGTCGTCCGGCCAGCGAAGGCGGCTTGCGCTCGTGGTCGCGAGGCTGGAAAATCGGCCGATCCTGCTGCTGGACGAGTGGGCCGCCGACCAGGATCCGGAATTCCGCCGCAAGTTCTACTTCGAACTGCTCCCGGCCCTGAACCGCGCGGGCATCACGATCGTGGCCATATCGCACGACGACCGGTATATCGAGGAGATGACGGTACCCATGCGCCGGCTCCACATGGATGAGGGCCGCTTCGTCGAGGTGCAGCCGGCGGAGAAGCGCGCATGACGGTCCATACGCCCGTCCTCGACGGCAGGCCCCTGCCGCCTCCGAACCGCCCCAACAAGTGGTGGCATTTCATCGAGCGGCGCCTGCCGATCATCGTGATCTACCTGATGGTGGTCTCGCTGGTCGGCGCGATCCTCGCGCCGCACATGTTCGTCACCGTGCCGAGCGGTCACGTCGGGCTGATGTGGAAGCGGTTCCGCGGCGGCACGCTGCTCGACCCGCGGCAGCTCAAGGACGAAGGACTGCGCGTGCTGCTGCCCTGGGACAAGATGTTCCTCTACGACCTGCGGCTGCAGACCACCACCGACACCTACAACGCCATCACCAGGGACGGCGTCAGCATCAACGCCACGGTCAGCGTCCGCTTCCGCCTCAAGCACGATTCGGTGCCGCAGCTTCACCAGGCGATCGGACCGGACTACGTGGCCAGACTGGTGCGTCCGGAGATCGGCAGCCGGATGCGCGAGGTGATCGCCGAGTACACCGCGGAAGAGGTGTACTCGACCAAGCGCCAGGAAATCCAGCAGCGCATCCGCGGCCATACCCGAACGATGATGTCGCAGCAGACGATGGAGCGCACCGCCGAGCAGAGCGAATACGGCGACGCCTACCGGATCCCGATGGACGAGATGCTCAATCTGCTGGACACGCTCGTGCTCGGCATCACGCTGCCGCCGACCGTGGTCAACGCGATCAACCGCAAGGTCGAGCAATACTACCTGTCGGAAGAATACGTTTTCCGCGTTGCCCGCGAGCGCAAGGAATCCGAGCGCAAGGTGATCGAGGCCCAGGGCATCGCCGAATTCCAGCGCATCGTGAGCCAGGGCATCTCCGACTCGTATCTGCGCTGGCGCGGCATCGAGGCGACCCTGCAGCTCGCGCAGTCGAACAACTCGAAGATCGTCGTGATCGGCAACAGCCGCGACGGCATGCCGATCATCCTCGGCAACGTGGACTCGCCTTCGGCGTCGCCGCCGGTCCAGCCGGCGGACGGGGCACGACCGGGCGTGATGGCGCCGCATCCTGCTCCGACCGTATCGCTGGAGCGGACTCCGGTGCCTCATCTGTCGCATCCGATCGAGACATTCTCGTCGGCGGGACCGGAGCGGCCCGCCGAACGGCCGCCGCACGCGGGTCTGCCTCCCGGTGTTGCGAGTCCGGGAGGCCCCGGCGTTCCGCCGCCGCAACCGGCGGCGCCGACGACGAACGAGACCAGCATCATCCCGCGCAGCCTTTCCGATCTCGAAGCGCTGCTGAAGCGGCTGGTGGGCGGCGAAAGTGCGAGCAACGGGCGCAAGCCGCCGGAGGCCACGGCATACGACAGGCGGCCGCCGGGCCCCGTCACGTCGGAGCGCGTGCCTCCCGAGGCCGGCTTTGCGCACGGGCATCCGCCCGGACCGGGCACCACGGGCGGGCGGGCGGCTGAAGCGGCCGCCCACGACAGGCATCCACCGGGGCCAGCCATGCCGGGAATGGCGCCGACACCGGCCACGATCGAGCCGCAGCCTCCCAATGCGCCGTCACCGATGCAGCCGCCGCCGCACCCGCGTGCGATCCACTAGAGTCGATTCGTTTTTGATTGAAGCAGCCCGTCATCGGCGGCGCGCTCCCTCCTCCGCTTGCGGGGGAGGTGAACCGATTACGCGGCGACGATTCAGTCAACCGCGGCAAAGACCAGCGCCGTGACCGTGACCACGACAGACCCAACAATCGAGCGCGCGATCGCATCGCTCGCGGTGCCGGGCGTGCTCATTGCCCATCGCCTGATCCAGCCGGACGACGCGCAGGCCCTGCTGCCGTCCGAAGCAGCCGGGTTCGAACGCAGCGTCGAAAAGGTGAGACGCGCCAGCGGCGCGGCGCGCATCGTGGCCCGTGAGCTGCTGGTGCGCCTTGGCGAACCTGCACAGGCGATTCCAAAATCCACATCAGGCGCGCCGGCGTGGCCCGCAGGCGTAATCGGATCGCTGGCTCATGACGATCGTGTCGCAGCCGCGGCGCTGACGACGCGCGAGGTGGTGACAGGCCTCGGCATCGACGTCGAGCCTGCGCAGCCGCTCACTGCCGATCTTCTCGGCATCGTGGCGACGCCTTCCGAACTGCGGGAACTTCGCGGCGACGGCATTCGGGCGCGCGCCCTGTTCGCGATCAAGGAGGCGGTCTACAAGGCGGTCAACCCGCTCGACGGCATCTTCCTCGAACATCACGACGTGGAGGTGGACTTTGCCGCCGGCACTGCGGCGCTCCGCTCCGGCCGCACGGTCCGGTTCCGTCTCGCCGAAACAAGCCATTTTGTCGCGCTCGCCTGGCTCTAAGCGGCATGACCTGTCCTTGAATCGTCCGCTTTGGCTTTCTGTTCGAGCATGATCGTTCCCGGAATCCGGTTCCCGTTTTCGGGATCTGCGTGGCGGTTCGGAGGTCCGCAGTCGCGCCGCAATCCGGCACCAAATTTGCCTGCTGAAGGAACCGGGAGCTTCGCCATCGGTTGTATCGCACAGCGGGGTGTTTCATGCGCGAGCGAATTCTTCTTGTCGACCAGCGGGCCGCCTACCTGGAGGCTCTCGAAAAGCTGCTGCAAGCCCGGATCGGATGGGTCAACTCCGCGATCAGCCCGTTCGCGCAGGCGGCGCACATCGAACCGGTGGCGCATATCGAGCCGGCGCAAGCGGCCCCGACTGTCGTCGGCACGCAGGCAAAAACGCCGGTGAACCCACCGCGGGATTCGGATGCGCGCGATCCCGACACGCGCGATTCAGATAGTGGCTGCTCCGAACTGGCCGCCTGACGCCGTGGCGGGGCTTGCGCCCCCGCCGGACCGCGCTACCTACCAAACAGGCATTTTTCCCGACGCGGTCCGGGCCGGCCGGTTTCCAGCAGGCGAGGTTGAACAATGGCGCGTCCACTCTCCGCTGTTTCGACCGGCGACAGGGACGCCAGAAATACGGCCACGGATGCGGCCACGGCGTTCGCGGAGAAGATTCTCGACAAGCTCGTCTACAATTGCGCCAGGTCGTCCGACACCGCGTGCGATCACGACTGGTACATGGCCACCGCACTGGCGGCACGCGACCACGTGGTCGACCGCTGGCTCGCATCGCAGCGGCGCAGCGAGGAGAGCGGCGCCAAGCAGGTCAACTATCTCTCGGTCGAGTTCCTGATCGGGCGGCTCCTGCTCGACACGCTGACCAATCTGCGCATGGCGGACACCGCGCGCGAGGCGCTGGCCGGACTCGGCATCGAGTTCGAGCGGCTGCGCAAGCTCGAGCCTGACGCGGCGCTGGGCAACGGCGGGCTCGGCCGCCTCGCCGCCTGCTTCATGGACAGCATGGCGTCGCTCGGCGTGCCGGCCACCGGCTACGGCATCCGCTACGACCACGGCCTGTTCCGCCAGCAGATCCGCGGCGGCGCGCAGCACGAGGTGCCCGACGACTGGCTGTCGCTGGGCAATCCGTGGGAGTTCGAGCGGTCCGACGTGGAGTTCTCGGTCTGCTTCGGCGGCACGGTGGAAGGGCCGGCGCAGCAGACCGGCAAGGCCACGTGGCATCCGGGCGAGCGCGTGCTGGCGGTGGCGTTCGACACCCCGCTGGCAGGCTGGCGCGGCCGCCACGTCAACACGCTGCGGCTGTGGTCGGCGCGGGCGCCGCGGCCCTTGCATCTGTCGACCTTCAACCGCGGCGACTACGTCGGCGCGATGGCGGCGTCGGCGCGCGCCGAGGCGATCTCGCGGGTGCTGTATCCGAGCGACGCGACGGCGTCGGGCCAGGAGCTGCGGCTGCGGCAGGAGTATTTCTTCACCGCGGCGTCGCTGCAGGACATCGTGGCGCGCCACCTGCGCCGGTTCCCGGACCTGACGAACCTGCACGCGCACGCCGCGATCCAGCTCAACGACACCCATCCGGCGGTGGCGGTGCCCGAGCTGATGCGCATCCTGATCGACGAGCACGGCATCGAGTGGGGGCAGGCTTGGGAGATCGCCCGCGCGAGCCTCGGCTACACCAACCACACGCTGCTGCCGGAGGCGCTGGAGAGCTGGTCGGTCGAGCTGTTCGGCCGGCTTTTGCCTCGCCACCTGCAGATCGTCTACATGATCAACTGGCTGCACCTGAAGGAGGCGTCGAAGTCGATCCACGACACCGCCGGCATCGCCGCAGTGTCGATCATCCAGGAGGGCGCCGACAAGCGCGTGCGGATGGGCCAGCTCGCATTCGTCGGCTCGCACAAGGTGAACGGCGTCTCCGCGCTGCACACGGACCTGCTGCGCCGCAACCTGTTCGCCGGGCTCGACGCGCTCTATCCCGGCCGCATCGTCAACGAGACCAACGGCATCAGCTTCCGCCGCTGGCTGCAGGAGGCGAATCCGGGCCTGACCGCGCTGCTCGTCGAAACGCTGGGCGAGCGCGTGCTCGACGACCCGGGCGAACTCAAAAAGCTCGAACCGCTCGCCGCCGATCCCGCTTTCGTGCGCCGCTACGCCGCGGCCCGCGCCGCCAACAAGGAGCGGCTCGCGCGCCGCATCGGCGAACTCACCGGCGTCGCCGCCGATCCGTCGGGCATGTTCGACGTGCAGATCAAGCGCATCCACGAATACAAGCGCCAGCTCCTCAACATCCTGGAAACCGCCGCGCTCTACTTCGCCATGCGCGATGTCAACATGCGCGGCAAGCCCGGCGGCTTCGCGCCGCGCGTCAAGCTGTTCGCCGGCAAGGCCGCGCCGAACTACGAACGCGCCAAGCTGATCATCCGCCTGATCCACGACGTCGCCCGCGTGGTCAACGAGGACACCGCGCTGCACGGCCGCCTCAAGGTCGCATTCCTGCCCGACTACAACGTCAGCCTCGCCGAGGAGATCATCGCCGCCGCCGACCTGTCCGAGCAGATCTCCACCGCCGGCATGGAGGCGTCCGGCACCGGCAACATGAAGCTCGCGCTCAATGGCGCGCTCACCATCGGCACGCTCGACGGAGCCAACGTGGAAATCTGCGAACACGTCGGCGCCGACAACATCTTCGTGTTCGGACTCAAGACCGACGAGGTCGCGGAGCGCCGCGCCGCCGGCTTCGAGGGCCAGACCGCGATCGATTCCTCGGCCGCGCTGGCGCGCGTGCTGGATGCGCTTGAACAGGGCCGGTTCTCGCCCGACGAACCCGGCCGCTATCAGGCGCTGGTGTCCGACCTGAAAGGCTTCGACCCGTTCATGGTCGCGGCCGACTTCGACGCCTGTTGGCGGGCGCAGCGCGAGGTCGACGCGCTGTGGCGCGATCCGCCGTCGTGGTGGCGCAAGAGCATCCTCAACACCGCGCGCACCGGCTGGTTCTCGTCGGACCGCGCGATCCGCGGCTACGCCGCCGACATCTGGGGGGTCGAACTCAAGTGAAGCAGGACACTCCCGGAATGGAAGCGCTGTTCATCGGCCAGACCTATATCGACGTCACCGTCATCGCCGACCACATGCCGCAGGGCGACGACAAGGCGGTGGCCTCCGAATATGCCGTGTCGTTCGGCGGCAACGCGGTGACCGCGGCGTTCTGCTGCGCCAAGCTCGGCGTCAAGCCGGACCTGATCGCGACGCTGGCCGACGACTGGCTCGGCCGCATGTTCACCGACATGGTGAAGAAGTACGGCCTGCGCCTGCATCCGCGCACGGTCAAGACCTCGTCGCTGTCGTTCATCGTGCCGAAGGACGGCAAGCGCGCCATCCTGCGCCTGCGCGACGACGAATACCTGTCGCCGTACCCGCATCTCGACCTGGAGGGCTGTCGCGCGCTGCACATCGACGGCCACCAGCCCGACGCCGCGCTGCATTACGCGCAGCGCTGCCGCAAGGCCGGCATCCTCACCTCGCTCGACGGCGGCGGCATCCGCGTCAACACCCACGAGGTGCTGGCCAATATCGACGTCGCCATCGTGGCGGAGCGGTTCTGCCAGCAGCTCGACAAGACACCGGAGCAGACGCTCGACTACCTCAAGAGCTGTGGCTGCAGGATCGGCGGCGTGACGCGCGGCGAGCGCGGCATGCTGTGGTACGGCGAGGACGGCAACGTCGCGACTCTACCGGCGCTCTCGATTCCCCCATCGCGGGTGCGCGACACCAGCGGCGCCGGCGACGTGTTCCACGGCGCCTACGTGTTCTCCTATCTGCGCAATCCGAAGCTGCGCTGGGAGGATCACTTCCGCTTCGCCCGCGCGGCGTCCACGCACAAGATCCAGCATCTCGGCAACGAAGCGGGCTTGCCGTCCCCTGCCGATATCGAGGCGGTGAAGGCGGAGTTCGATCGGGATGTGGCGCAAGCGGAGCGGTTGAGGACGGTGGAGGCGTGAGGGGGCGCCGCTTGGAGATTGCTTCGTCGGCCTGCGGCCTCCTCGCAATGACTGCCGGAACGTGTCCGGGCGTCTTGTGGTCTGAGAGGCCGACGCGTCATTGCGAGGAGCATGGCGACGAAGCAATCTCCAGCCCAACATGTTCCGCTTCAATTGCTCCCCGACACCGTGGCCACTGGATGCTCCGCCTTCGCGGAGCATGACACCGGGGAAATCGGCGGCATTTCACCCAACTGAAATGTTCCCCCGCCCCGCCTCCTCGAATACCGCGGCCACCTCACGCAGCCGCGGATCGCGGCCCAGGTCCTCCACCGCGACAGGCAGCCGGCGCCGCCAGTTCGGATGCTGGCGCACCGTGCCCGGCACGTTGACCTGATCGGGCAGGCCGAGAACGTCCTCCAGCGCGACCGACACGAGCCGCGACGGCGTCGCCGCGAGGTGGCGCATCGCGTCGACGAATCCCGAACCGCCGCCAATCGCCTGGCGCAGCGCGGCACGGGCGCGCTCGCGGTCGTCGTCGCTCTCGCCCGGGTCGATGCCGATGGCACGCCTGGTCCTCATGTCGTGCCCGGTCATCCAGCCTGCGAAAGCCGGCAGGTCGTGGGTGCCGAAACTCGCGATCGCGTTGGCGGGATAGTGCTGCGGCGCGCGGAACGCGCCGTCGCGTTCGCGCTCGAAGATCATCACCACGCAGGACCACAGCCCCCAGCGATGCATGGTGTCGCGGAAGCCGTCCGGCACCGTGCCGAGGTCCTCGCCGACCACGATGCAGCCGCTGCGGCGGCTTTCCTCCGCGACGATCGCCAGCAGCGTCTCGAACGGAAAGCGCAGGTAGGCGCCGTCGCGCGGGCCCGATCCCCACGGAATGACGAACAGCCGCATCAGGCCCATGACGTGGTCGATCCGGATCGCGCCGGAGTGGCGCATGGCGGCGCGCAGCAATTCGCGGAACGGCGCGAAGCCGCAACGCACCAGACCGTGCGGATCGAACGCAACGAGCCCCCAGTCCTGTCCCGCGGTGTTGAACTCGTCGGGCGGCGCGCCGACCGACAGCCCGTCAAGCATGGCGTCCTGCGTCATCCAGGCGTCGGCGCCCGCAGGGTCGACACCGACCGCGATATCGAGATAGAGGCCGACCGGCATGCCCTTGTCGCGGGCGAGCGCAGCGCAGTCCGCGAGCTGGCAGTCCGCGATCCACTGCACATAGCGATGAAAGTCCACCTCGGCCGCGCGTTCGCGTACAAAGCCGCGGAGCGGATCGTCGCCGGGCGCGCGCCACTGCGCCGGCCACGCGCGCCAGTCCGGACCGAAGCCCGCGCGCAGCACCTCGAACGCGGCATAGCGCATGAGCCAAGGTTCGCGTCCGGCGCAGAACGTCTCGAACGCGCGGCGTTCGGATTCGCCGGCGCGATCGAGGAAGGCGGCATAGGCCTCGCGCAGCGCCTGCCACTTCAGCGCCGCCACCGCTTCGTAGTCGACCAGATCGGAAGCGCGCAGCACCGCAAGGCGCTCGGCGAACGCTTCGGCGAGGCCGGCCGGAGCGTGCGGCACCGCCTCGACGTCGATGTAGAGCGGATTGATGGCGAGCCGGCTGCCCGGCGCGTAGGGACTCGCGTCGGCCGGCCGCTCGCGAAACAGCGCGTGCAGCGGATTGAGCCCGACACCCGAGGCGCCCGCCTCCGCCGCCTGCCCGATCAGCACCGCGAGGTCCGAGAAATCGCCGATCCCCCAGTTGCGGCGCGAGCGGAGCGCGTAGAGCTGCGCGGAAACGATCCAGCCGCGCCGGCCATCGCCCTGGTGCGCCGGCTCCACCGGACCGGGCGGCGGCATCTCCGCCGGACGCGCGCCGTTGCGGGCCAGAACCGCAACGATTTTCCGGACCGCGTCCGCTGCGGCATCGTGCCACTGACCGCGCACGTCGAAGTAACCGTTTTCGACGCCCCACAGGCCGGAGTCGGAAGCAACGTCGTCTGTCATGCACTCTGGCCGCGTGAAACGGGCTGAAGGCCCAATCCCGGCGCTCCGCGGCGGTTCCGGCGGAACAAAATTTCGGCTGCTTCGTTGAGCAAGTTCATACCCGTAACAGGTTTGCTGGCGTCACGAGTTTCTCCGGTCCTATTCAGAAGCGTCCAGGTTTCCATGCGGCACGCCGTTCCGCCTCCTGCCAGCAGTCCCGAATTGCGCAAGCTCGCGGAGACCTCTCCGGACGACCCCACAGGCCCCCGCTTCCTGATCGAGGACATCTACCCCCGCGTGGACGGCGGACGCTACGCCGTCAAGCGGATCGCCGGTGAGCCGGTCGAGGTCTGGGCCGACGTGCTGCGCGACGGCCACGACGCGATCGCCGCGGCGCTGCTGTGGCGCAACGAGACCGACGCGCACTGGCAGTCGGAGCCGATGACGCTCCACTCCAACGACCGCTGGCACGGCACGTTCACGCCGCCGCAGCCCGGCCGCTATCTCTATGCCATCGAGGCCTGGACCGACCGGTTCGGCACCTGGCGCAAGGAGTTCATGCTCAAGCGCGACGCCGGACAGAATATCGCCATGGAGCTTCAGGAGGGCCGCATCCTGCTCGGTGAGCTGTCGCCGCGGGACGACGCCGGCCGCCAGCGGATCGAAGCGCTGCGCAAGGCGCTGAACAAGAACGACGACACCGACGCGCTGCTGCAGGCCGACATGGTGCGGCTCCTCGCCGCCGCCGAGCCGCGCGCCGACCTGACCCGCAGCGTGCCGCTGCCGCTGGTGGCGGACCGCGAACGCGCACGATCCGGGGCGTGGTACGAGATGGTGCCGCGCAGCCAGGGCCGCATTCCGGGACAGCACGGCACGTTCGACGACTGCATCGCGCGGCTGCCGGAGATCGCGGCGCTCGGCTTCGACGTTCTCTATTTCGTTCCGATCCATCCGATCGGCCAGACCAACCGCAAGGGCCGCAACAACTCGCTCAAGGCCGGGCCCGACGATCCGGGCAGCCCCTACGCGATCGGCAGCGCCGCCGGCGGCCACGACGCGGTGCATCCCGACCTCGGCACGCTGGCGGATTTCCGCCGGCTGGTCGACGCCTGCAAGAGCCGCGGCATGGAGGTGGCACTCGACTTCGCGATCCAGTGCTCGCCGGACCATCCGTGGCTCAAGGAGCATCCGCAGTGGTTCACGCGCCGTCCCGACGGCTCCATCAAGTTCGCAGAGAATCCGCCGAAGAAGTACGAGGACATCGTCAACCCGGACTTCTCCTGCGACGATCGCATCGCGCTGTGGACGGCATTGCGCGACGTGGTGCTGTTCTGGGTCGAGCAGGGCGTGCGCATCTTCCGGGTCGACAACCCGCACACCAAGCCGTTCCCGTTCTGGGAGTGGATGATCCGCGAGGTGAAGACGCGCGCGCCCGACACGATCTTCCTGTCGGAGGCGTTCACCCGGCCCAAGCTGATGAAGGGGCTGGCCAAGCTCGGCTTCACGCAGTCCTACACGTATTTCACCTGGCGCGAGCACAAGGCCGAGATCGAGGAGTACCTCACCGAGCTGACGCGGCATCCCGAGCGCGACTTCTACCGGCCGAACTTCTTCGTCACCACGCCGGACATCCTGCCGCGCCACCTGCAGGGCGGCGAGCCGTGGGCATTCAAGTCGCGGCTGGCGCTGGCGGCGACGCTGTCCTCGAACTACGGCATCTACAACGGCTTCGAACTGCTGGAGCACGAGCCGCTGCCCGGCAAGGAGGAGTACCTCAACTCCGAGAAGTACGAGATCCGGGTCCGCGACTGGAACGCGCCGGGCAACATCAAGGACTACATCGGCGCCCTGAACGCGATCCGCCGCGCCAACCCCGCGCTGCTGCAGACCGCGAACCTGCGCTTCCTCCAGCTCGACGACGACGCCGTGACCGGCTTTCTCAAGGAGTCGGTTGCACGCGACAACGCCGTCGCGGCGGCGATCGCGCTGACCGGCGGCGGGCCGCGCACCTTCTGGATGCACTTCGGCGACACGCAGATCGGCACGCCCGAGGGACCGAAGCCGGTGCGGGCGATCGAGAACCTGAAGACCGGCGCCGTGCACACCATCGAATGGGGCGGCGTGCGCCTCACCGTCCATCCGCAGGACGATCCCGCGCTGATCTTCCGCTGTCTCGCCTAACCGACAGGACGCCGCCGTGAACGTGTTGCCGCAGATCGATGTCTCGCACGAGACCGACGACGACCTCTGGTACAAGGACGCGATCATCTACCAGCTCCACGTCAAGTCGTTTGCCGACGCCACCGGCAACGGCATCGGCGACTTCGAGGGGCTGACGTCGCGCCTCGACTACCTGCAGGACCTCGGCGTCACTGCGCTGTGGCTGATGCCGTTCTACCCGAGCCCCGGCAAGGACGACGGATACGACATCGCCGACTACGGCGACATCAATCCGGACTTCGGCACCATGAGGGACTTCCGCCGCTTCATGGCGGAGGCGAAGCGGCGCGGGCTGCGGGTCATCATCGAGCTTGTCATCAACCACACCTCGGACCAGCACGCCTGGTTCAAGCGGGCGCGGCGCAGCGCCCCGGGCTCCAGCGCGCGCGACTGGTACGTCTGGAGCGACACCGACCAGAAATATCCCGGCACCCGCATCATCTTCACCGATACGGAGAAGTCGAACTGGACCTGGGACAGCGAAGCCAACGCGTTCTACTGGCACCGCTTCTTCGCGCACCAGCCGGACCTCAACTTCGACAACCCGCGGGTGGTGCGCGCGGTGGTGCAGGTGATGAAGCGCTGGCTCGACGCCGGCGTCGACGGCTTCCGGCTCGACGCGGTGCCCTACCTCTGCGAGCGCGACGGCACCAACAACGAGAACCTGCCGGCGACG
>CAZGSW010000109.1:0-15146 GCA_964528635.1 uncultured Rhodoplanes sp.
GGAACGACAGGACCAGCAATCCGAGCAGCAGGAATTCCATGGCGTCCCCTGGCCGCGCGCGATGCTAGTTCATTTTCCGCAGGCGGTATGCCGGGGTTGGTCGCAATGCACTGGAATAAGGTTCGAAACGGCCCGACGGGTCAGCCGCGGCCGCCGACGCGCAGGCCAGGCGCCGGCCGCTCCCGCAGGACGTCGCGGCGGAAGCGGTACACCGCCGCCGGCCGGCCCCCGGTCGCGGTCGACGTCTCGCCGGTCGGTTCCACCAGTTCGGCGGCCTCCACCAGCCGGCGGAAGTTCTGCTTGTGCAGGTGCCGTCCGGAGATCGCCTCCACCGCGCGCTGCAGTTCGGTCAGCGTGAACTCGGGCCGCATCAGCTCGAACACCACGGGCCGGTATTTCAGCTTGGCGCGCAGCCGCGCGATCGCGGTCGCCAGCACGCGCCGATGGTCGAACCGCATCGGCTCGCCGAGCCGCGGCAGTCTGGCGGATGGGACGATCGGCTTGCGGCCGTCGCGGCGCGCCTCCTCGACGAGTCCCGCGCTGTAGAGCAATTCGTAGCGGTCGAGCACCCTTTCCTCGTCCCAGGGCGATCCGCCGCTGCCGAAGCAGTGGCGATACCGCTCGGCGCGCTCCTGCGGTCCGGCCGGCTGATCCGGTCCGCTCTTCAACCATTGTTCGAGCAGCGGCGTGATGGTCTCGTCCAGGATCGCCGGGCGGCCGTCGCGCCAGTCCTCCCACGGGAAGAACCGGTACCACGGCTCGAATCCGGCGCCGGCGGCGCGCAGCGCGGCGTTGTTCGACATCCGGGTGAGCGCGAGGTAGCCGACCGACACCACATGCGCCCCGGTGTCGCCGGGCCTGGCGTGGCGGCCGCGGTCGCCGAACGTGTAGAGCTGCTCGACGTAGCCGACGTTGAGCGCGGTCTGCGCCGACACCCAGGCCCGCAGGCCGATCTCGAAGGTGCGGTGCGCCACCGGATCGAACGTGCCGTACGGCAGGCCGGCGCGCACTTCGCTCCGCGGGTCGCTGGAAACCAGAATGTGAGGCTCATCCGCCTCCACGGCGACGATGGCCGCCGTCAGCCCGATGTCGATGGCGGTGTGCGGACTCTCCGCCATCCTCACTCCAGATCGAGACGGAACGGATCGCCCTCGAGCGCCGCGCGGCCCGGTCCGATCGCCCGGACCGCCTCGATCATGCGGCCCTGCCGGCCGAGCAGCCGGTCCGCAATCGTCACGATGCGCGGGTTCGGCATCGCCGTGGCGGAGCCGTCGCGGATCGCGCGGGCGATCGTCTCCTCGCTGCGGCGCGGATTGAGCACGCAGGCGGTGACGAACGCGCCGGCGGTGGAGCGGCTGATGCCGGCATAGCAGTGGATCACCATCGGCGCCCTGCGGTCCCAGCGCTGCGCGAACGCGATCAGGCTTGCGACATGCTCCTCGCCGGGATGGGTGTAGCCCTCCATCGGCTCGACGATGTCGTCCATGCCGAGAATGAGGTGGTTGGCCGCCTCCACGGTGGCCGGCCGCTGCACGCGGTCGAGAACCCGCAGCAGCGTGACGACGTGGCGGGCCCCGGTGTCGGCGACGGTGCCGTGCAGGCGGGCGAGCGAGCAGACGTGAATCATCGGTTCCGGTCCCAGAATCGGACCAGACATATAGATCGCAGGGACGACGGCCGGAAGACGTCAGTCCCGGGCCAGGCTTTCCAGCCGCTCCCGCAGCCGGTCCTGCGCCTCTCCGGCCGGCCAGGGCGTGAGGTATTCGCGCTCGAACTGCGGCGTAATCCGTGGCGGGGCGCCGAAGAACCTGCGCGCCTCGGCCGGTTCGAAGCCGGCGAGGCGGGTCGCCTCCAGATACGCCGCCGAGCGGTCCGCCGCCTTGATCGCCGCCGTCAGTTCCGCCGGGCAGGCCGGCGGCAGCCCGAACCGCAGGTGGATGGCGGCCAGGAGCCTCGCCTCCACGCCCTTGTAGTTGTCGCCGATCACCGCCTTGAACGGCGAGATCATGTCGCCGATCACGTATTCGGGGGCGTCGTGCAGCAGCACTGCGAGCCGCCGCCTGCGATCGAGCCGCGGCGAGCGCATTCGCGCGATCGCCTCCACCAGCAGGGTGTGCTGCGCCACCGAGAAGATGTGCGCGCCCGAGGTCTGGCCGTTCCAGCGCGCGACGCGGGCGAGCCCGTGCGCGATATCCTCGATCTCGATGTCGAGCGGCGAGGGGTTGAGCAGATCGAGCCTTCGCCCCGACAGCATGCGCTGCCACGCGCGCGGCGCGGTTTCGGTGCGCGCGGTGGAGGCTTTCGGCGCTCTGCTCATCGGCGCTTTTTGCTGGCGGGGGCGCAGCATTGTTCGTGCCGGTGACACTGCACCAGATGGTCGTTCACCATCCCCACCGCCTGCATGAACGCATAGACGATGGTCGGGCCGACGAACTTGAAGCCGCGCGACGCAAGCTCCCTGGAGATCGCCTTCGACAGCGGCGTCTCGGCCGGCACCTGCTTCGTGGTGCGGAAGCGGTTCACCTTCGGCTCGCCGTCCATGAAGTCCCACAGCAGCGCGGAGAAGCCCGGACCCTTCTCCATCGCTTCGAGCCAGGCGCGCGCCGACAGCACGGCGCCCTCGACCTTGAGGCGGTTGCGCACGATGCCGGCGTCGTTCATCAGCGCCGCCTTCTTGCGCGCGTCGTAGCGGGCGATCTTCTCCGGCCTGAAGCCGTCGAAGGCGCGGCGGAAGTTGTCGCGCTTGCGCAGGATGGTGATCCACGACAGGCCGGCCTGGAAGCCGTCCAGCACCAGCTTCTCGAACAGCGCGCGGTCATCCCATTCGGGCACGCCCCACTCGGTGTCGTGATAGCCGATGTAGAGCGGGTCTTCCTTGCCGGGCCAGGGGCAGCGATGCAGTCCGTCGGGGTGGAGAACGGTGGAGGTCATTGAGTCACTAACCCCTCACTCCGCCGCCTTGTCGTCCGGAAAGGCAAACCGCGCCCAGTCCGGCTTGCGGAGCGTGACGCGAGTGTCGCCCGCGCTCAACGCGTGGCCGGCAGCCTGCGCTTCGGCCACGCGGTCGAGGCGAAGCATCGCAAGACCCCGGCCGGCGGCCGACGAGCCGGCCGTGCCGATCTGCCGGCCGCCGGCCATCACCGGCGTGCCCGCTTCGGGGAGCGTACCTTCCATTGCGATCGGCACCACGCGGTTGCGCGCAGTGCCGCGATGCTCCATCCGCGACACCACCTCCTGGCCGACGTAGCAGCCCTTGTCGAAGTCGACGCCGTTGAGCTGGTCCATGTCCGCCTCGTGCGGAAAGGCGTCGCTGTAGGCGAAGTCGGCGCCGCCGTGCGGCACGCCGAGTGCGATGCGGTGCGCGTGGTAGCCGGTGGCGTCTGCGGCTTCCAGCCCGTGGTCCGTGGCAAAACGCGAAGCGGTTTGTGCCGGCACGACGATCCGCCAGCCGAGCGCGGGGAGGCGCGGGTCTTCGACAGCGCCGTCGGGAGCCTTGCCGTTCGCGCCGTTCCACAGCGCGATCACGGCAAGATCGTTCGAGACATCCTCGATCGTGATTTTGGCGCGCAGCTTGTAGAACGTCAGCCGCTGCGCGAGCGGGGCCGAAAGCTCGCGCGGACAGTCCAGCAGCAGCGCGCCGTCGCGCTCCGTCACGATGCAATCGGCGATGATCTTGCCCTGCGGGGTGAGCAGCGCGGCGTACCGCGCGCGCTCTGCCGATACATCGGCGATGTCGGCGGTCAGCAGGCCGTTGAGGAAGGTCCGCGCCTCGTCGCCCGCCACCTTCACAACGCCGCGATCGGGGAGAATTGCCGCTTTCATTCGATTCCGATTGCCTCCGGCCGCAGCCGAACGTAAGCCGCTGCGGTGGTCCTCTCAAGGGCCGGCTTTGAGACGGGTGGACGACATGGCGGCCGGTTTTGACCTGGTTCTAAAGGGCGGCACCGTGGTCAACCAGGACGGCGAGGGCGTTCGCGATGTGGCCATCCGCGACGGCCGGATCGCCGCGATCGGCGACGTGGCCGGTTCCGCCGCTGAGACCGTCGACTGCCGCGGCCTGCATGTCCTGCCGGGCGTGATCGACAGCCACGTGCACATGCGCGAGCCCGGGCTGACCCACAAGGAGGACCTGGAGACCGGCTCGCGCGCCGCCGTTCTGGGCGGCGTCACCGCGGTGTTCGAGATGCCCAACACCGAGCCGACCACGACGACGGCGGAGGCGCTCGCCGACAAGGTGCGGCGCGCGCGCCATCGCATGCATTGCGATTTCGCGTTCTATGTCGGGGCGACACGGGAGAACACCAAAGATCTCGCCGAGCTGGAGCGGCAGCCCGGCGCGTGCGGGGTCAAGGTGTTCATGGGCTCGTCGACCGGTTCGCTGCTGATCGAGGACGACGAAGGCGTGCGGCAGGTGCTCAAGGCCATCCGCCGCCGCGCCGCGTTTCATTCCGAGGACGAGTACCGGCTGCGCGAGCGGATGCATCTGCGCGTCGAGGGCGATCCGCGCTCCCATCCGGTGTGGCGCGATCCCACCGCGGCGCTGATGTGCACGCAGCGCCTGATCCGGCTGGCGCGCGAGACCGGCAAGCGCGTGCATGTGCTGCACGTGACCACGAAGGAAGAGGCGGAGTTCCTTGCCGCACACAAGGACGTCGCCACCGCGGAGGCGACGCCGGCGCATCTGACGCTGGCCGCGCCGGAGTGCTACGAGGCGCTCGGCACGCTGGCTCAGCTCAATCCGCCGATCCGCGACGCCTCGCACCGGGAGGGCATCTGGCGCGGTTTGGCGCAGGGGGTGATCGACAGCATCGGGTCGGATCATTCGCCCCACACGCTGGAGGAGAAGTCGCATCCCTATCCGAAGACGCATTCCGGAATGACGGGAGTGCAGACGCTTGTTCCGCTGATGCTGGACCACGTCAACGCCGGACGGCTGTCGCTCGCCAGGTTCGTCGACCTGACCAGCGCGGGGCCGGCACGGGTCTATGGAATCGCCGGAAAAGGCCGGATTGCCGCAGGTTACGACGCCGATCTGACCGTGGTCGACATGAAGCGGCGGCAGACCATCGCCAACGGGTGGATCGCGTCGCGGGCGGGCTGGACGCCCTACGACGGAATGACGGTCACCGGCTGGCCGGTCGGCGTGTTTGTCCGCGGACACAAGATCATGTGGGAGGGCGAACTGGCCGCTGCCGGAAAGGGCGAGGCGGTGAGGTTCGCGGAGGCATTGCCTCCATCCTGAGCGGCGATACGGCCGCGGATAATTATTGCTGCGACAACTGAACGGTGAAGTCGCCCCGGCGAACCCGCGCTGACAGCGTGTCGGCGTAACGGGCGGTCGCTTCCTCGCCGTAGGTGGCGACGAGTTCCGCGAAGGCGGCAAACAGGCAGGCCTGCGCCATGCAGTCATCGTCGATGCCGTCGAGCCGCGCCTCTCCCCAGGCCTCGTAGAGATAGCTCAACGCCGCCTGCTTCTGCTCGTGCTCCGGAGCGGGCGCGCGATTGGGGATGATCGGTTTCGTTGTATGCATGGATCGATTTTGACGCGTCGAGGCGCCACCCGTTGCCCCGTGAGCCGCAGGACGACGTTAGCATGGGGTGGTCGGACGGCGAGGCCGACCTTTAAGAAAGGTTAACTGGAGCGCGGTGGCAGACGGCTTCAGTTTGAATAACGGCCTGCGATTTCGCGTGCGATCTTGGCGCCTTCATCGAGGTAACGGCGGATCACCACGTCCGCGGCCGGCGTGCAGGTCCGGTAGGTCTGCTGAAAGCCGCGATAGCCGCGGTTGAATCGCACCTGCAGACGGGTGCGGCGTTCGCCGTTTGGCGCCTCGGCGTCGAGCAGGGCCTGCATTTCGTTGCGCCACCTTTGTCCGTCATTGGCACCGCAGATGCCGCGCAGGTAATGCAGCGCGCCCAGGATTTCCGCCAGCCGCTGCAGATCGCCGTCGTACGGCGCCGGTCCGCCTGGGGTCGCCTGCGAGTAGGAGCGCGACGGCGCGCCGACCAGCGCAAGCGTGAGCGCAAAGCAGATGAGTGCGTGTCTGATCATCGGAACCGCGGCACATATGCGCCCGCACGGCGGGGCGCGCAAGACGGCTCAGCCGGCGGCCTCGATGCGTTCGAACGCCGCCGCCACAATTTCCGCAAGCCCCTCGGTGGTCCGCAGCCGGGCCAGTTCGGCCGGCCGCAACCAGCCGGAATCGTCCAGTTCGTCGTTGAGCTGCGGTTCGCCTCCGATCCATCGCGAGGCAAAGCACATGATCACGAAATGCCGGGAAACACGCCCGGCGTCGTCGTGCATCACCACCTCACGGTGGCCCGCCAGCGCCACCGGCTCGATGGACATGGAGGTTTCTTCGGCGATCTCGCGCTTGAGTGCATCCGACAGCGTTTCACCGGCCTCCACCATGCCGCCGGGCATGGTCCAGACGCCGAGCGCAGGACCGCGTGCCCGGCGCGCAATGAATACCTTGCCGTCCCGGATGATGGCGGCGCTGACCGCCAGGATAGGACGTTCGGGATAGGCTCTTGGATCGTTCATGGAGCCAACAATGCGTCCACTTTGGCCTGCGATCCACCGAAATCGTCACGGCCGTTGATGACGGCCGCGGCCCGTGTGACCAGCGGCTTGATCCATGACACCGCGCGCAGCGCGAGTGCCTCCCTGTCGGGGCCGGCATAGCGGTTGAGAAACACCTCGCGCGTCTCCATGAGAACGGCGTTCAGCGTTTCCGCCACCTCGTCGAGGGCGCCGCGCACTGCGGGGTCGGCGGCCTCGTAGGCGGCGATGAAATCATCGCGATTGGAAAACCGCGAGGTCCTGAAGTGCTCCCGATAGGTTTTGGGCTGCCAGTTTCGCAGATCCTCCAGGCACTCCGGTGCCGCCGACGCCATCTCAAGCACCATGATGGCTTCGGTGAAGTGATTGAGATAGTCGGTCGAAAGTCCCGTGGCCGGATTGATCGCAAAAATTGAACCGGTTGCCGGTTCGGCCGGAGCCACCGAGGATGTTTCGGGCAATGTGGACAAGGGCAATTCCTGCCGGCAACGCTGTAATTCGGGCAGTGTTGCGTGCCAAGGTTAAGGACCGGCTAATCATTGCGGCAGTGGCCATTCCGCCGCGGAGACGATGAATTCGGAATGTGCGGACGCTACGTCATCACCAGTGCGCCCGAGGCGATCCGGGCCTTGTTCCGGTACCCGGAGCGGCCGAATTTCCCGCCGCGCTACAACGTGGCTCCGACCCAGCCGGTCCCGATCGTTCGCCTGATGGAAGGCGAGCGCCACTTTGCGCTGGTGCGCTGGGGGCTGATCCCCGCCTGGGTCAGGGATCCGAAGGGTTTCGCGTTGCTGATCAACGCCCGCGGCGAATCGATCCATGAAAAGCCCGCGTTCAGGAACGCGATGAAGCGGCGACGTTGCCTGTTTCCCGCCGATGGCTTCTACGAGTGGAAGATCGAGGCGGGGCGGCGGCGCGCCTTTCATCTTCGCAGGTCCGGCGGCGGGCCGCTCGCGTTCGCGGGATTGTGGGAAACCTGGATCGGTCCGAACGGCGAAGAACTGGACACGGCCGCCATCGTCACCACGCAGGCCAATCGGGAGATGGCGGCGGTTCATCACCGGGCGCCGGTCATTCTGCCTCCGGAGCAGTTCGGGTTGTGGCTGGATGACAGAGCCGACGTTCGCGCGGCGACCGCGCTGATCGGGCCTGCGCCGGACGACTCCATGGAGGTCTATGAGGTATCGCCGGCCGTCAACAAGGTTGCCAACGACTCGCCCGATCTGGTCGGGCCGCACACGGCTGGCGACGAACCGGAGCCGCCGAAGCTGACGGCACGCCAGAAGCGTGCCGCCGACAGCGGGCAGGGTTCGCTGTTCTGAGCCCGCCGGTCCGCCGGCGTCAATTGAACATGGTGTTGGGCAGGAACAGCGCGATGTCCGGAATCATGATGAGGATCGCGACGCAGGCCATCATCGCGAACCAGAACGGCAGCACGCCCACGAAAATCTGCGCCACCGGCACGTCGGGCACGAGGCCCTTGACCACGAACACGTTGATGCCGACCGGCGGGTCGATCAGGCCCATCTCCAGCACGATCACCATCACGACGCCGAACCAGATCAGGTCGTAGTTCAGCGCCTTCATGATCGGGATCACGATCGGCAGCGTCAGCACCAGCATGGAGAAGCCTTCCATCCAGGTGCCGAGGACGATGTAAACGGCGAGCACGATGATGAGGACCACGACCCGCGGCACGTCGAGGCTGCTCAGCCAGGTCGCGATGGTCTCCGGCAGTCCCGAAAGCGCGAGGAAGGGGCCGAACACGAGCGCGCCGACCAGGATGAGGAACACGAACGAGGTCGTGCGCACCGTGTCGAGGAGCATCGCGAGGAAACTCTGACCCGTCAGCGAGCGGCACCAGAGCGCGTAGAGCAGCGCCAGGAACGCGCCGATCGAGGCTGCCTCCACCGGCGTGAAGGCGCCGACATAGATGCCGCCGATGGTGATGAGCACGATGGTGAGCATCGGCGACGCCTGACCGAGGCTCTTGCGGCGCGCGGTCCAGCTCGCCCGCGGGCCGGCCGGCCCGTACTGCGGCCGAAACCGCATCCAGATCATCACCGTCGTCATGAAGAGCCCGGCGAGCAGAAGGCCGGGCAAGATGCCGGCGACGAACAGCCGGCCGATCGATTGCTCGGTCAACAGCGCGTAGATCACGAACGCCGTGCTGGGCGGGATGAGGATGCCGAGCGTGCCGCCGGCTGCGACCGTGCCGGTGGCGAGCCGCATGTCGTAATTGTAGCGCCGCATCTCGGGGAGGCAGACCTTCCCCATGGTCACCGCGGACGCGACGCTCGATCCGGACACGGCGGCGAAGCCGGCGCAGGCGAGGATGGTCGCGTGCGAGAGGCCGCCGCGCCAGTGCCCGATCCAGGCATAGGTGGCTGAAAAGAGATTGCTCGCCATGCCCGACGTGGCGCCGAGGTTGCCCATCAGCACGAACAGCGGGATCACGGCGAGTTCGTAGAAGGCCGAATAGCTGTAGGGGGAGTTCCCGAGCATGTGCAGCGTGGCCGGCAGGCCGGCCGGATGCACGATGGCGAAGCCGACCGCTCCGACCAGCAGCATCGCGATGCCGATCGGCATGCCAAGCGCGAGCAGGGTCAGCATGGCGGCAATGCCAAGCATGCCGATCACTTCGTTGGAGATCATTGGTTGCCCTCAGTGCTGCGGCCGCGCAGAACCTGAATTCCCTGGAAGGCCAGGACGATGGCAAACAGCGCGCAGCCGAGCGCGACCGTGAAGCGGAAAGGATAATGCGGCCAGCCCAGCCGGTTGCTGACCTGATCGATGGTGGCGATCGTCTCCAGCGTCGCCCGATAGGCGATGACGGCGAAAAGCGCCGCGCCGAGAAAGGCGAGGAGTGCCGTGATCCAGCGCCATCTCGGTTGATCGAGCCACTTGACGAACATGTCGACTGCGATGTGCCCGCCGGTCCAGCCGGTATAGGCGATCCCGAGAAACACGATCGCGGCCATCGTGAATTCGGTGAACTCGTACACGCTCCGCAACGGCGCATTGAAGACGTTGCGCATGAAGACGTCGATGACGGTGAACACCATCAGGACAATGATGATGGCGCCGCTGATATACGCCATGAGGCGCAGGAGGCGGTCGAAGAGATTGTAGAGCACCTTGTTGTCCCGCTTCCCGCGCTGCCGGCTATATCTTCCCCCTCAAGCCTTCAGGTCAGGCCATCAGCTTGTAGGCCTGGACGAGCTTGGAGCCCGGCAGGCCCAGCTTGTCGACCCGCTCCGCCTCGCTCTTGATCAGCGGGGCGAAGAAGGCGAGCCACTTCTGGTACTCCTCCTTCGAGCACTCGTAGACGCTGCGCTCCTTCTTGGCCAGTTCGACCGCTCTCGTGTTCTGCTTGTCGTAGTCCGTCGAGCCGTGATGGCTGAGCGACAGGCCGGTCGTGTCGTCGAGGACCTTGCGCAGGTCGGCCGGCAGGCCCTCGTAGCGCTTGCGATTCATCGTGACCATGAACGGCGAGCGGCCGAGCGGCGTGTTGATCGTCAGGTACTTCACCACCTCGATGAGCTTGAAGTCGATCATCGCCGACATCGGAATCTGGGTGCCGTCGATCGTGCCGCGTTCGAGGCTCTGGTAGATCGCGGTCACGGGCATGCTGACGCCGGTGCCGCCCATGAAGTCGATCTGCTTCGATTGCGCCTCCGAGGGCGCGCGGAAGCGCATGCCTTTCACGTCGGCGGGGCCTCGCACCTGCTTGGCGCGGGTCATCAGCCCGGCATTGTCCGAGTTCCACAGCATCAGGACCTTGGCGGCCGCCAGTTCCTTGTCGAAGAAGCCCTGCTTCATCCGGTCCCAGAGCTTGTTCGTGCCGTCATGGGCGTCGGTCGCCGCGCCCGGCAGCTCCGTCAGGCTCAGCATCGGGAAGTCGGCCGAGGTGTAGCCCGGCAGCGTGAAGACGATATCGGCGATGCCCTGCACCATCTGGCGATAGAGCTCGGGCGGCTTGCCGCCGAGCTGCATCGACGGATACATGCTGATCTTCAGCCTGCCGTTGCTCTTGCTCGCGACCTCCTTGACCCACGGGGTAAGGACGCCGGCCCAGATCGAGTGCATCGGTGGCACGAAGCTCGAGAGTTTCAGTTCGACCGTTGCGCCCTGCGCCAGCACTGCGGGCGCCGACAGGCCGCTCGTAGCGGCCGCCGCGACGGTGCCCTTGAGAAATGTTCTGCGGGATGTGGTCATTCGATGTCCTCCCTGAAAGGATTTTGCGATTGTCGCGATTCTCGCGAATGTTGTTTGAATCCCAACCGCCTTGCGCGGCATTCTATCGGCGGTCCGGTTCCGCGCAAAGGGGATCGGTGCGGCGTTGTGGCCGCATGCGGTCCGCCGCCACTGCCCATGGTGGGCAGCCAGGGGAGGCCAACCGCCGGAACAAAACGCGCTCTTGCGGGATGGGCGTTCTTTGAAGCGTCATTCCGTTCTTGTGTGCGGCGTTGCGATCCCGCGCCTTCAGGCGGCAACGGTCAGAAGACCTGAGAGCGATGGAAATTCCAGTTCGCATGCGCCAGACCCGCATGCATCCAGCGCGATGGGAGCCGCTTCCGGGATTCGAATGCCCAGACGCAATCCACTAGTACATCTGTTCGAGTTGTTGACCGGCTTGATGCTGGATACTGCTGAATTTGTGAAAACAAGCCGGGAGACGTCAAAGTGGCTCATTTTGAAGATCAGGATAACCTTTCTTCGAATCATCGTCCCACGGGATCGGACTCCGATATCCGAGTGGGGCGAACCATGCGACCGCTTCGTTGCGCTCTCGCTGCCGGTTTCGTGCTGGCGTGCTGGCCGGCCGCTGCGCAGAACAATTTCCGGATCGTGCGTGAGTTTCACCAACCCGCTGCGCACAATGTCGAGCGCGCGGACATTACAATTATCAACTGCCAAAGCAGAGAATACTACATCTACCGGTATTATCGCTCTCACGGACCAAACTACCGAGCGATCATTCCAGGGCGCTGGGGCAACCCCTTGGGAGGAAGGGACCACCATACGTTTGACTCGGCCGTACGGGCGTCCTGCAACTGGTGAAGGTTGTCGCATCGAACTCCGTAGCGGAGTTGCGCCTGTTCCCGTCCCGGCCTCCGGGCTTTGGCGGGAACTGTGAATAGATGCTTCGAGGGTCGCGGGCCATTGTCCGCCAGCCCGGCCAGAGTCTGTCGATCGGCAATGGACCTCCGGCAATGGAAGGAAAGTCACAATGAAACGCTGGTCCTGTTTGGTGTTTCTTGCGGTTGTTATGATGACGACACCGGTTCAGTCCCAGTCCCAGCCTCAGCGCAACGCGCGTCAAGTCCTGAATCTTTTTAATGATATCTGTCTTGCCACGATTGGCGACAGTTTTGCTGGCGCCAGCGAGAAAGCCCGCGAACTGGGCTTCCGCACTGAAGCGGCCGCTTCATATATCGAACTGAACGCCCCGGGTTTTTCCGGCGGCTGGTCGCGTACAACAACCCCGCGCAACGAGAAGTACTGCGAGATCGGCTCGACGACCGCCAACCGTCTTGAATTGGCACGTTTGATCGAACAGCGCCTGCGGCAGAACACCGGCCGCGAGCCGAGACGGGTCGTCCACCCCGTCGCCGACGCGGTCGCCTGGTCGATCCCCTACCAGGGCCAGCGACTCTATTATGCTGTCACGGTGGGCTTCAACGATGATCCACGCATTGGTGCGACGGCCCAAATTACGTTTCACCTTGGTCGGCCGTAGGGGCCGGCCCCGTGAAGTGGCTGGCGTCGGCTGCCGTCCAACGCGCCTGAAACGTAAGAAAAACGAGCATCAAGCGAGTAGATCTCAACGAAATCGGCTCCAGCTTGCTGTTTTGGACGCGATCTTTCTCCGAAGCCCGGTCTCAATTTGTAGGATCGCGCGTCAGGGCAGGACCTTTCCGGGGTTGAGGATACCCTTGGGGTCCAGCGTGCGCTTGAGCGTCTTCATGAGGTCGTAGGCCACCGGGTCCTTGATCTTCGGCAGGTGGTCGCGCTTGACGATGCCGACCCCGTGCTCGGCCGAGACCGAGCCGCCGTACTTGAGCACGATCCTGTAGATCACGTCGTTCATGTCGTCCCAGCGCTTGAGGAACTCCGTCTTGTCGGCGCCGACCGGCTGACTGATGTTGTAGTGGATGTTGCCGTCTCCGACGTGTCCGAACGGCAATGGCCGGCAGCCGGGGATCAGCTTGCGCGCCGCCGCGTTGCCCTCCTCGATGAACGCCGGGATGTTGGCGACCGGCACCGACACGTCGTGCTTGATCGAGCCGCCCTCGCGGCCCTGCATCTCGCCGAATTGCTCGCGGATCTTCCAGAATGTCTTCGCTTGTTCGAGGCTCTCGGCGATCGTGGCGTCGAGCACGAGGCCCTTCTCCAGTCCTTCCGACAGGATAGCCTCGAGCGAGTCGCGCAGACCTTCGGTGCGCTGCGACGACAGTTCGATCAGGACGGAATAGGGCGAGTCCGTTGCAAGCGGATTGCGCGAGCCGCCGTGCCTGGTGACGATTTCGATGCCGTCTTTCGCCATGATCTCGAAACTGGTGACGCCGCCGGCGGTGCGTTCGGAGGCAAGCGCCAGCAGATCGACCGCCGACTGGACCGACGGAATGGCAGCCCACGCGGTCTCGACCGACTTCGGCCGCGGCACCAGCCGCAGCACGGCGGCGGTGATGACCCCGAGCGTGCCCTCCGCACCGATGAAGAGGTCGCGCAGGTCGTAGCCGGTGTTGTCCTTCTTGAGCTTGTTGAGGTTGTTCATGATGCGGCCGTCGGCAAGCACCACTTCAAGCCCCAGTGCGTGCGAGCGTGCGATGCCGTGCGCCAGGGCCGCGGTGCCGCCGGCGTTGGTCGAAAGGTTGCCGCCGATGGTGCAGCTTCCCTCTGACGGCAGCAACTGCGGATACAGCCGGTCGACCGCCGCGGCGGCCTCGCGGGTGCGCTGCAGCGTAACGCCGGCCTCGCATGTGATGGTGTTGGAGACCGCGTCGACCTCCCGGATTTTGTCCATGCGGTTGAGCGAGAGCACCACCTCGCCGTTATGCGGGATCTGTCCGCCCACGAGGCCGGTGTTGCCGCCCTGCGGCACGATCGGCGTTTCGGTTTCGTTGGCGATCTTCAGGATCTCCGAGACCTCCTGCGTCGAGCCCGGGCGCAGCACCACCGGCGTATGCCCGGTCCAGAGCGCGCGAAACTCGACGAGATAGGGTGCCTGCTTCTCCGGATCGGTGATGGCGTTCTTTTCGCCGACCACCCTGGCGAAGCGGGAGATGATGTCGGGGGAGGGATTGAGCATGGTCCTCACTCGGGCTTTTCGTTTGTCGGCAGTCTAGCGCAAATCGGGATCGATACGCCCACCGGCGTCGACTCCGGGGCAGGGTGTGCGGTCACGCCCGCGGCGCCGCGGCGCGGGACAGCCGGTCGTTGATCGCCTCGCCGAGCCCGTCTTGCGGAATGGGCATCACGGCGATGGTGCCGGCGCCTGCGGAATCGAGCGTGCGCAGGTGCGAGAACAGGTTTGCGGCGGCTTCGATCGGGTCGCCCGATTGCGACAGGTTGAGTTCCCGCGACGCAAGGTCCGCACCGGCCGGCGGCCGCGGTCCGAACGACAGCAGAGCCTCCCCCGCATGCACCTCCCGGGCGTCGAGCCGGATCCGCGCGCGGGGCGCGTAGTGCGACTCCATCATCCCGGGTGCGCTGGGGGCGTTCACGTCAACGGAATCGGGCCCGGCGAGCGGGCCGCCGAGAACGGCCTCGATGGCGCTCCGCGGCACTCCGCCGGGCCGCAGGAGCACCGGTCGGGCCCCGTGGCAGGCGACGATGGTCGATTCGACGCCGATCCGGGTCGGTCCGCCGTCGACGATCAGGTCGATGCGGCCGCGCAGATCGGCCAGGACGTGGGCCGCGCTGGTCGGCGAGACGTGGCCGGAACGGTTGGCCGACGGCGCCACCACGGGACGGCCCGTCGCGAGCAGCAGGTCCCGCGCCACAGCGTGGTCCGGCGCGCGCACCGCAATCGTGTCGAGTCCGGCGGTGGCAAGGTCCGCAACCGGACAGCAGGGCTGCTTGTCCAGCACCAGCGTCAGCGGGCCCGGCCAGAACGTCCGGGCCAGTTGCCGGGCGGCGTCATTGAAGACCGCCAGTTGCTGCGCCGCCTCGGCGCCGGGGACGTGGGCGATCAGCGGATTGAACGGCGGGCGGCCCTTGGCCGCATAGAGCCGGGCAACCGCCTTGCCGTCAGTGGCGTCGGCGCCGAGCCCGTAGACGGTTTCGGTGGGGAAGGCGACGAGGCCCCCTGATATCAGGGTGTGCGCCGCCTCCGCGATCGCATCGCGGCTGACACCCAGCATGCGGGTTTCGAGCGCGGGGTTCACGGCATCACCGGAATGGCCGGATTGGGACGTTTTCCGCGCGCTTCGGACATCGGAACCTGCTGGACGGGTGCGCTTGCGACCCCGTGGGGCGGGAGCTATAAGCCGCGCTTCGGTCGGAGTGTAGCGCAGCCTGGTAGCGCACCTCGTTCGGGACGAGGGGGTCGTAGGTTCAAATCCTATCACTCCGACCA
>CAZGSW010000110.1:0-14907 GCA_964528635.1 uncultured Rhodoplanes sp.
GGTCCTCACCAATGACCGGTGTTCGCCATCGAGCTCCACGGCTCCTGCGGCGGCTTCGCCTTGCCCTTCTGCAAAAGCTCGATCGAGTGCTTGTCGGGAGAGCGCACGAACGCCATGACGCCGTCGCGCGGCGGCCGGTTGATGGTGACGCCGCCCTTCATCAGCCTGTCGCAGGTGGCGTAGATGTCGTCGACCTCGTAGGCGAGATGCCCGAAATAGCGCGCCTCGCCGTAGTCCTCGGTGGTCCAGTTCCAGGTCAGCTCCACGCACGGGGCGTCCCGGCGTCCCGCGGCGAGAGCCTCCTTCGCCGCCGGCACGTCCTCGGGCGCGGCAAGGAACACCAGCGTGAACTTGCCCTTGTCGTCGACGCGGCGGCGCACCTCCTGCAATCCGAGCAGATCGACGTAGAAGTGCATCGCCGCATCGAGATCGCGCACCCGAAGCATGGTGTGAAGGAATCGCATGGATCGCTCCTTATGAAACTGCCGACGCCGATGATGTCTGTCTGGAGATGCCGGGCAACCGCTACAACGTCCGCTGCTTGTGGCCGCACTCCTTGCAGGTGAACGGCACGCGCAACTCGCCGGGCGGGGCGGTGACCTTGTTCTTGCCGCCGCACTTGCCGCAGGTCGCCTCGATGCGCGTGTCGCCCTGCTTGATCGTCACCGACTTGCGCGCGAGCGCCTCGCGGACCAGCCGCTCGGTCTCCTCGCGATCCTGCTGTTTCGACATGGTCCGCCTGTGTGAATGGGGTAAGATCGATCGCTTCAATACGCCCTGCGGCCCGTCGCCCCGTGCCGCGTCTGCGAGGCCATCCTATACATGATTGCGCCCGACCTTCAGACCGCAATCGACCGGCTGCGCGGCCTGATTGCGGAATCCCGGACCGTCGTGCCGTTTACCGGAGCGGGAATTTCCACAGAGTGCGGCATTCCGGACTTCCGCTCGCCGGGCGGCATCTGGACCCGGATGCGGCCGATCGAGTTCGGCGATTTCCTGTCCAGCCAGGAGATGCGCAACGAAAGCTGGCGGCGCCGGTTCGCCATGGAGGAGCAGTTCGGCGGCGCAAAGCCGGGGCGGGGGCACCGGGCGCTGGCGAGCCTGTACCGGGCCGGCAAGGTTCCCGGCATCATCACGCAGAATATCGACAATCTGCACCAGGATTCCGGGTTTTTGCCGGCCGACGTGGTCGAGCTGCACGGCAATACCACCTTCGCGACCTGCCTGGACTGCGCCCGTCGCTACGAACTGTCGTGGGTGAAGTCCCGGATGGATCGAGCCAACGGCTGCGCGCCCGACTGCGACTGCGGCGGCTTCGTCAAGACCGCGACGGTGTCGTTTGGCCAGGCCATGCCGGAGGAGGCAATGCGGCGCGCTCAGGAGCTGACGGAGTCGTGCGACCTGTTCATCGCGATCGGCTCGTCGCTGGTGGTCTGGCCCGCGGCCGGATTTCCTCTGATGGCCAAGCGCAACGGCGCGCGGCTGGTGATCGTCAATCGCGATCCGACCGATCTCGACGAGACGGCCGATCTGGTCGTCCATCATGACATTGGCGACGTGCTTGCGCCGTTTATCGCGCATTGATTCGCCGATATCCAAGGGTTGTTCACAACCTTGAACCTTCCGTTGCGCGAATCTGGCGGCCGGGTGCAATGTGACCTCGGTCAGAAACGATTCTTAGAAGCGCCCAACAAGAGGCGCCTCAAGCAAAGAAACCAACGTCATCATGGCGTCGGATGCAATTCCAAAGGGTCTGGGGCCTGGACTGAAGTCGGATAACGAGGCTGTCGACGACACGACAGCGTCCGTTATCGAACTGTCCGGTGTCATCAAATGGTTCGATGTCGCGAAGGGATACGGTTTCATCCTTCCCGACAACGGCATGCCCGACGTGCTGCTGCACGTAACCTGCCTGCGACGGGACGGTTTCCAAACCGCCTACGAAGGCGCGCGCGTGGTGTGCGAAGTTCTGCAGCGGTCGAAGGGCCTGCAGGCGTTCCGGGTCTTGTCGATGGACGAGTCGACGGCGGTGCATCCGTCGTCGCTGCCGCCGGCACGCACCCACGTTACGGTCACTCCGACCAGCGGGCTCGAACGGGCATTGGTCAAGTGGTTCAACCGGCTTCGCGGGTTCGGCTTCCTGACCCGCGGCGAGGGAACCCCGGACATCTTTGTCCACATGGAGACCCTGCGCCGGTACGGCATCACCGAATTGCGGCCGGGACAGACCGTTCTGGTGCGGTTCGGGCCGGGTCCGAAGGGCATGATGGCGGCCGAGGTCCATCCGGACACGGGGCCGCACGGGCCGGCCTCGCACTGATCGCTCTTGAACTTGAGGCCGTCGCGCCCCCAAATGGGGGCGCGATGCATTTTCGGAACACCATCCTCGCCGTGCTGGCCCTCGTCCTCATCCCCGCCATATGGCCCGGGGGTGTCTCCGCGCAGGAGAAGCCACAGCCCGAGATCCTGCCGCTCCAGACCCTGGAGATCGTGACCAAATCCGGCGTCCGGGCGTTTTCAGTCGAGGTCGCGGTCACCGACGAGCAACTGTCGCGCGGCCTGATGCACCGCACCGAACTGCCGGAAGGCCGCGGCATGCTGTTCGATTTCAAGAACGAGCGCATGATCACGATGTGGATGAAGAACACGCCGCGGTCGCTCGACATGATATTCATCGCGCGCGACGGTGCGGTCGTGCGCATTGCCGAGGACACCACGCCGTTCTCGACCCGCACCATCAGCTCGGGCGTGCCGGCGCTGGCCGTTCTCGAGGTGGTTGCCGGCACCGCGCGCAAATTCGGCATCGCGCCCGGCGATCGGGTGGTGCATCCGATGTTCGGCCGCCGTTGAACGGCGCCGTCAGGCCCGTCAGTGGGTCCAGGGCGAACGGCGGGAGTAGGCGAAATTGTCGGCGTAGGACATGCCGCGGCGCGCCACCGGCTTCGGCTCGGTCACCTGGTAAGGGATGCCGTGCCTTTCGCAGTACGCAACCGCCTCGTCGCGGGTCGCAAAGAGCAGCCGGACCTGACTTTTCATGTCGCCGGAGCTGGTCCAGCCCATGAGCGATTCGATCACCCGCGGTTCCTCGGGCTCGTAATCGAGCACCCAGTCCTTGGTCTTGGCGTGACCGGACTGCATCGCGGTCTTGGCGGGCTTGTAGATGCGAGCTGTCATTGGCGGTCAGTGGCTCGTCGTGCGTTTTGCGTGGTCGGGGCAGCAGGATTCGAACCTGCGACCCCCTGCTCCCAAAGCAGGTGCGCTACCAGGCTGCGCCATGCCCCGGCCGGGGCCGTGGATCGCACGGCGGGCGGTTGCGGTCAATGTTCGCAATTTCCGGCCAGACGCTGTTGCGGCCGCGATACGCAGGGCCGCTATACTCGTCCCCGGAACGCGTCGCGCCGGGCGGTGCGTCGAAATATCGGAGCTTACGCCATGTCCAACATGCGCTTCATGAATCCGGAGGCCATCGCCAAGCCGGGCGGCTATTCGCACGTGGTCGAGGTCACCGGACCGGGGCGGATCGTCTATATCGCCGGCCAGCTCGGTATCACGCCGGACGGCCAGCTCGCCGGCGGATTCCGGGAACAGGCTGCACAGGCGTTCGAGAATCTGAAGGCCGCTCTTGCCGCGGTTGGCGCGACGTTCGACGACATCGTCAAGGTGAACAATTACCTGATCGACATCCCCACCAACATTTCGATCTATCGGGAGGTCCGCGACCGCTACGTCAACGTCGGCCGGCCGCCGGCCAGCACCACGATCGGCGTTCCCGCGCTGGCGCGAAACGGTGCGCTGTTCGAGATCGAAGCGGTGGTGATGCTGGCGCGCTGACGGCTCAGTTCCGGCTTCCGGCACCACGCGGCTGCCCCAGACCGGACAAGGCGTGCCGTATGGCACGTTCGAGGCCGGCCACCTGATAGGGCTTGCGCAGAATGATGAACTCGCGTTCTGCGTCGCGCGCGACGTTGCTGTAACCGCTGGTCAGGAGGACCGGCATCGAGGGGTATCGCCCGCGTATCTCGCGGGCCAGCGTGAGCCCGTTCATGCTTCCCGGCATGACGATGTCGGAAAAGACGAGATCGAACTTGGCGTTGTGGAGCAACGTGAGCGCCTCGTCGGCGCTTTGCACGGCGGCGACCCTGTAGCCGAGCTGCGAGAGCAGGGCGGTGGATACGCTTGCCACTTCGGGGTTGTCCTCGACCACCAGGATGGTGCCGTCGCCCTGCGCCAGCGGCTCGTCGGCGCTTTCCGTGTCGGAGGTGAGCGGCCGTCCGCTGCGCGGCAGGTAAATGGTGATCTCGGTTCCCTTGCCGACCTCGCTGTCGATGGAAATACCGCCGCCGGACTGGTGGGCGAAGCCGTAGACCTGGGACAGGCCGAGCCCGGTGCCCTTGCCGGCGGCCTTGGTGGTGAAGAACGGCTCGAACACGCGCGACAGCAGGCCCTTCGGGATGCCGGTCCCGGTGTCGCGCATCATGATCGCGACGAAATCACCTTCGAGGCGATCGTTGACTGCGCCGAGCTCCAGCGTCGCATTGCGGGCCGACAGCGTGATCGTGCCACCCTCCGGCATGGCGTCGCGGGCATTCACCGCGACGTTGACCAGCGCGAGCTCCAGTTCGCTGAGGTCCACCTCCACCGGCCAGAGGCCGTCGGGCATCTGGCATTCAAGCTCGATGTCGCCCCGTAGCGAACTTCCCAGCATCTCGCGGACCGCCTCGACCCGGCTCTTGAGATCGGCCACGACCGGGGACAGCGGCTGGCGCCGCGCAAATGCAAGCAGTTGCCGGGTCAGGCTCTCGCCGCGCCGCGCCGCCGTGCCGATCGCCTCGATCGCCCTGATCTGCTTGTCGTCGGTCAGCCCCTTGCGCAGGAGTTGCGCGTGCCCGCTGACGATCATGAGAAGGTTGTTGAAGTCGTGAGCGATTCCTCCGGTGAGCTGACCGAGGGCTTCCATTTTCTGCGACTGGGCGAGCTGATCGCGCGCCTCGTCGAGCGCAATTTGCGCCTGCCGCCGCTCGGTCATGTCGCGGGTGATTTTGGCAAAGCCGATCAGCTTGCCGTCGTCGTCCAGGATCGGATCGATCACGACGAAAGCCCAGATCAGGCTGCCGTCCTTGCGCTGGCGCCAGGCTTCGTTCTCGTAGCGGCCGGTGGTCGCGGCGATGTTCAGGGCGCGTTCCGGCTCGCCGCGGGCGCGATCCTGCTCGGTGTAGAACACGCTGAAATGCCGGCCCAGAATTTCGTCTGCGGTGTAACGTTTGATCCGGGCGGCGCCCGCGTTCCAGCTTGCCACCGTGCCGTCCGGGTTCAGCATGTAAATCGCATAGTCGTGGACGCTGTCGACCAGCCGGCGGTATTGCTCCTGGCTTTTGCGGAACGCGCTCTCCGCAGCCTTGCGGTCCGTGACGTCGAGACAGACCCCGAGCATGCGCACCACGTCGCCGCGTTCGTCGACGATGACCTCGCCGGTGCTTTGCAGATGACGGACCTCACCGTTCGGCCTGACGATTCGTTCCTCGTGCTGAAACGGCTGCCTGGATTGCAGGGACGCCATGACGTTCGTTTGCACCCGTTCGCGGTCGTCCGGATGCAGGCGTGACAGGAAGTCCTCCAGGGTGCCGGCGAATGCCTCCGGCGTCACGCCGTAGATGTCGTGCAACTGCTGCGACCACGATACCCGCCCAAGCCCGACGTCCCAGGACCAACTGCCGAGATTGGCGAGACGCTGCGCCTCGACCAGGCGGGCCCGTTGTTCGGAACTCTCCGCTTCGATGCTGCGCCGCTCCTCGACCTCGGACTGAAGCGCGCTGACCGTCTGGGCAAGCGTGTCGGTGCGCTGTCTCACCCGCTCCTCGAGGTCTTCGTAAGCGGCCTTGAGGCGCTGCTCCGTGCGCCTGCGGACGCCGACGTCAGCCGCCAGGGCAAGACTGGGCACGGTCATTCCGATCACGAATGCGAGCAGGAGCAGGAACGACTGGTTGAGGGTGCTTCCCGCGAACGGTCCGCCGCGCACCATGGTGCCCCAGACGGCGAATGCGGCCAGGATCACAGCCACTGTCGCGGTGTCCCGGGAGTTGCGATGCAGGGCGGCGAGCAGGAGAGGGGCGATTGCGAGAAAGCTGAGCGGTCCGCGAAGCGCCGAGTGCTCCATCAGCGGGCTGAAGGCGATGAAACCGACCAGCGCGGCCGTCGCATAGATGCCGGCCATGGCCAGCAGGTCCGCGCGATCCTTCAGGCGTGGCCATGCGGTCGCCCACAACACGATCAGCGGCGCGACAACGATCGCGCCGGCCACGTCGCCAAGCCACCAGGTCAGGAAGGTGACGCCGAAGTTCTGCCAGTCCGCATAGCCGGCGGCGGCGAGGCTCGATACGCCAACCGCTGCGCTGACCATTGGCGCCGGGACGGTGACGAAGGCTGCAAACCGGAGAACGCCTGCCGGCGTATCGAAGGTTTGCGCGCCGCCCGACCATCGGTTGATCATCGCAACGGCGATCAGGCATTCGGCCACGTTGCCGATCGCGATACCCAGCGAGGTTGCGGCCGAACCGGCCGTTGTCAGATTGGCGAGAAAGGCACCCGCCAGGACGGCCGGCCACAGCCGGTACCCCCACAGCAGGACGGCGGCGATGGCAAATCCGATCGCAGGCCAGACCGGCGTGATGCTGGGGTGGATGGATGCCAGTTGCAGGCCGGCTTTCGCCAACAGCATGTAAACCAGGGCTGTCAGCAGCAGCGACAGCCCGTAGGTCGTGGCGTCGCGACCTCTGGTGGTGGCTTGCGCCATCTCGTTCGAAACCGGCATTCTTAAAAATCAGCCTCGATCACCCGGCGATGCGGTCTGAGGCCGCGGCCTGGCAAAGTACCCCCAACCCTCCAAAACGCATAAAACGCGATCCGGTTCCATTGTTGCCGCGGCCGGCAGCTTTGTGGACTATGCTGCCGATCCGCGATGCACCGCCGGTGCAGGCGACAGACATAGGGAGGCTGCGATGATAAGGAGGGCCCTGCTGGCTGTGGCGATCCTGGCGGTGACCGGAAGCGCACTGCCGGCCCAGCAATTCCCCGAACGCTCCATCAGGATCGTTGTCACCATCCCCCCCGGGGGAGCCCCCGACCTGGCCGCGCGGCTTCTCGCGGAGCGGATGTCGCAGACGATCGGTCAGACGGTGCTGGTCGACAACCGGACCGGTGCCAATGGCAACGTCGCCGGCGAACTCGTGGCCCGGTCGACACCCGACGGCTACACGCTGCTGCTGGCGGCGGACAGCCTGATCGCAATCAATCCGCACGTCTACGAGAAGATGCCGTTCGACACCCGAAAGGATCTCGTCGCGGTGTCCAGCGTGGCATCGAACCAGTTTTTCCTGTCGGTTACTCCGAGCCTGCCGGTCAATACTCTTCCCGAATTCATCGAGTATGCGCGCAAGGCCAAGTCGCCGCTGCATTACGCGTCGGGCGGCAACGGCAGCCAGCATCAGCTCGGCATCGAGATGCTCAAGCAGCGCGCCGGAATCGATCTCGTGCACGTGCCCTATCGCGGCGGTTCGCCCGCCGGGCGCGCGACCATGGCGGGAGAGACCCAGGTCGTGCTGGCCGGCGCCTCAAGCGCGAGCGTGCTGAAAGCGGGAAAGCTGCGCGGTCTCGCCACCACCGGACTGAAGCGCTCGCCCCTGTTTCCGGACCTGCCGACCATCGGCGAATTCTATCCCGGCTACGATCTGACCATCTGGCTCGGCCTGTTTGCGCCGGCGGGCACGCCCGAGGCCGTGGTCGCAAAGCTGCGCGACGAGGTGCACAAGGCTTTCACCAATCCCGAGCTCCTGAAGCGGCTCAACGTGACCGGCGCTCTCCAGCCGATGCTGTTGCCGCCGGCGGAATTCGAGAAGCTGGTGAACAGGGACCACGACAAGTACGGCAAGCTGGTGCGCGACATCGGCATCAGCATCAAATAGCAGTGCGGATTACCTGTAGCGCACGACGGCCGACGAAAGCCGTGTGCGGTCTGCACTGGGCCCGACGTAAATTTCGAATGTGCCCGGCTCCACGCGCGGATTGAGCGCGTGGTCCAGGAAAGCCAGATCGTCGTGTTGCAGAACGAAAGTCGTGCGCGCCCGCTCGCCGGGCGCCAGCGTGAGCTTTGCGAAGTTCTTCAGTTCGAGAACCGGTCGCGCAACGCTTGCGACCGGATCGCGGATGAACAGGAACAGGGTGTCTTCGCCGGCGCTATTGCCCGTGTTCGCAACCTCCACCTCGATGGTGACCGGTTCGCGCCCGGTGATTTCGGACGGCGACGCGGTCAGGGCGGTGATTTCGAACTGCGTGTAGGACAGACCGTGCCCGAACGGGAACTGTGGTTCGATCGGCAGGTCGACGTGACGGTTGCAGAAGTAAACTTCCGGGTTGGCGGGCCGGCCGGTCGGGCGATGCGCGTAGAAGATCGGGATCTGTCCGGCGTCGTGGGGCCAGGTCACGCAAAGCCGCCCGCTGGGATTCCACGCGCCGGTCAGCACATCGGCGATGCCGTGACCGGCTTCGGAGCCGAGGAACCAGGTCGCGAGCGCAGCATCCGCGCGCTCGAACAGCCATGGCACCGTGAGCGGCCGTCCGGCGCAAAGGAGCGCCACCGTCGGCTTGCCGAGCGCCAGGATTGCTTCGGCAAGCGCGCGCTGGCTGCCGGGAAGGTCGAGGCGTCCGCGCCCCTGGGCTTCGCCGGTCATCTCCTTGGTCTCGCCCAGGGCAAGCACCACCACGTCGGCGGCGCGGGCCGCCTCGACGGCCTCCGCGATGCCATCCTCGCCGGGCTCGTAAATGTGGGTTCCGCTGACGTGTCTGACCTCTGCATCGGGCCGGGCGGCACGCAGTCCTTGTGCGATGGTGACCGAGTCATATCCGGCGGCAGCGAACCAGCAGCCGAACATCTGGAGCGGGTCGTCTCCGAGCGGCCCGATCACCGCGATGCGCTTGATGTTGCGTGACAGCGGCAGAACGCCGTTGACGTTCTTGAGCAGCACAATGGATTTGCGGCTCGCCTCGCGGGCCAGTGCCGACAGGCCGCCAAGCTCGTGCTCGGACAACGGCGGCGTCGCGACGCGCCGGTGCGCATCCTGGAACAGCCCGAGACGCTCCTTCAACACCAGCACACGCCGCACCGCGCGATCGACGGTCGGCATCGTCACAAAGCCGCGCTCGATCGCCTCAGGCAGCCCCTTCAGAAAAGCCTGGCTTTGCATGTCGATGTCGAGGCCGGCGTTGATCGCCAGCGCGGCCGCTTCGACGATGTCGCCTGCAATACCGTGGGCGATCAGCTCGAACACCGCGGTGTAGTCGGACACCATCGCTCCGTCGAAACCCCAGCGGCGTCGGGAAATCTCGTTGAGCAGGGTCGCATGGGCTGTCATCGGCATGCCGTTCACGTCGTTGAACGACGGCATGATGGTGGCGACACCCGCTCTGACTGCGGCCTCGAACGGGGGCAGGTACACCTCCTCGAGCTGCCGCTCGGAGATGTCGGCAGAGCCGTAGTCGCGGCCTGCTGCGACGGCGCCGTAAGCGACAAAATGTTTTGCGGTTGCGGCGACGCTTTCGCGCCGAGTCAGGTCGTCGTTCTGGAAGCCACGAACCTTCGCTTCGGCGTAGCGGCTGCCCACTACGGGATCCTCGCCCGGACCTTCGGCGATCCGGCCCCAGCGCGGTTCGCGGCAGACGTCGAGCATCGGCGCGAAGGTGAGGTTGATGCCGTCCCGCGCGGCTTCGCGGGCGGATGCGCGCGCCGTGCGTTGCCACAGGTCGGGATCGAACGCTCCGGCCTCCGCGATCGGCAGCGGGAAGATCGTGCGATGGCCGTGCAGGACGTCGTAGCCGATGATGAGCGGGATGCGGAGCCGGCTTTCCAGCGCCAGGGTCTGGAATGCGTTGATGTCTTCGGCGCCGTAGGTGTTGAGAAGACTGCCGACGCGTCCCGCCTTGATGTCACGCTCAAGCTCGGCGCGGTCCGCGGGACCCGCGTCGATCATGTTGAGCTGCCCAAGTTTTTCCTCGAGCGTCATCGCTGTGACGAGGCGGTCGGCAAGTTCGGACACGGGCGATTCCCTGGGGACGTCTGACGGGTGGGTCTTCTTCAACCTTTGTAACCGGACCGGTCGAAATTCGCGAGGTCGGCGCGGTACTCCGGAGGCACCTCGCAGCCGCACCGCAGATGCCAGCGCCGGACCATGTAGCTGAAGGCGTTGCCCTGGGAGTCCCCGCGGATGGTGCGCTGGCGCTTGGCTGCCAGTTCTTCTTTCTTCACGAACAGCTTCGGTCCTCCGGCCGCCTCGGCGAGGAGCTGGATGCGGCAGGCCTTTTCCAGCTTCACCGCCAGGAACACGGCCTCTTCGATCGTGCGGCCCGCGGCAACCAGCCCGTGATTGCGCAGGATCAGGATGCCGCCGTTGCCCAAGGCCTTTGCGACGGCCTCGCCGCGCGGCCGGTCGGTGATGAGGTCGGTTGTCTCCGAGAACACCAGAACGCCCGCCGAGAACATGGTGCCGTCGTTGCTGATGGCGGCAAGCGGTTTGCCGAGCGAGGAGAACGCGACCACGTGCTCCGGGTGGGTGTGGATCACGCAGTTGATGTCGGGCCGGGCCCGCAGGATCTCGGAATGGATAAAGACCTCGTTGTGACGCGGCCAGTCGCCCGCGACCTTCTCGCCCTCGATGTCGACCGTGATGATGTTGTCGCGGGTCATTTCCTCGACGCCGATGCAGCCGGGCTTCATCAGGAAGCGGCCCGGATCGTCGGGCAGGCGCGCGGAAACGTGCCCCCATACGTAGTCGCCCTGACCTTCGTCGACCAGCACGCGTCCTGCGTTGATGAGCTTGTCGCGCAAGGTGTCGGTCATGAGGTGATTTCCCGATGTTGGGCGACGGTGACAGTCTCGCCGCGGATGGTGTCGATCAGTGCGGAGGCATCGTCCGGCTTGCGGTCGACGCGCCAGGCCATGTGACCGTCCGGCCGGACCAGCACGAGGCGGCGCTGGTAGGCTGCAATGACTCCCTGCCCATCGTGCGTCTCTCGCTCATCCGGTCAGGGAATCAGCACGACCGATCCGGTGGTCATGCGGTTCTCCACGTCGCGATGGGCTTGTGCTGCCTCCCGGAGCGGATAGCTATGGTTGATCCCGATCCGGATCTTTCCGCTCTCCACCATCCCGAACAGGTCGCTCGTGGTTTCCAGCAGGTCCGCCCGCGTCGCGATGTAGTCGATCAGGCTGGGGTGGGTGACATACAGCGATCCGAGATTGCCGAGTTCGCGCGGTGACACCGGCTCAGGATCGCCCGAAGCCTCGCCGAACGAGGCGAGAATCCCGCGCGGACGGAGACTTTCCAGCGAGCCGCGGAATGTGAGCTTGCCGATCGAATCGTAGACGACGGGCACGCCCTTTCCACCGGTCAGCTCGCGCGTTTTCGCCGCGAAGTCCTGATAGGTGAATACATGATCGCAGCCGTGCTCTCTGGCGACCGCGATCTTGTCGGGGCTGCCGACCGTCCCGATCACGGTGGCGCCGAGATGCCTGGCCCACTGGCTGACGATCTGCCCGACGCCGCCGGCGGCGGCGTGAATCACGATGGTATCGCCGGGCTGCACCTTGTAGGTGGCGCGCAGCAGGTAGCGCGCCGTCATGCCGCGCACCATCATCGCGGCTGCGGTGCGCTCGTCGATGCCGGACGGCAGCTTGACCACGCGCGCCGCCGGAGCGTTTCGCGCCTCCGCGTAGGCGCCGTCCGGCCGGCATACCGTGGCGACGCGGTCGCCGGCCGCGAACCCGGTGACATCCGGGCCGACCGCCTCGATCACGCCGGCGCTTTCGGTTCCCAATCCTGACGGCAGTTTCGCTGCGTGCTGGCCGCGGCGGACCAGTATGTCGCGGAAGTTGAGTGCGACGGCGGTGTGCCGGATACGGACCTCGCCGGGCCCCGGCGGCGGCAGCTCGACATCGGTCCACCGCAGGACTTCGGGACCGCCGGTCTCGTCGAAGCGAATGGCTTTCATTGCTCTCCTCCCGGCACCACGTTGGCACGGACCCGCGCATCAAAAAAGCACCGTCGCGAGACTTGCCGTGCGGACATCGTCAAGGCAGCATGACCTGAACAGCCTGCGGAGGATCGCCATGGCCCAGCGACGCAAGCCCGCCGCCAAGAGCAAGGCGCGCTCCAGAGCGAAGGTCCGGGCGGTGCCGCCCGCCGCCAGCCGGATGGCAAAGACTACAACGTCGAAGTCGCGGCGGCGTCCGCACAAGTTCGTGGTCAGCCGCCTGAACGACAGTCAGTTCCGCACTGAAGGACTGCGAAGCTACGCGCAGTACCGCGATCTCGGGATCAAGGATGCCACCCACGGCATGGCCGTGGCTCATGTGATCCGGTTTGTCGGCAAGTGCGATCCGGATGTGGTGTCGAAGGAGCATCTTCACGAGGCCGAATTCCAGATGATCTACGTCCTCAAGGGCTCCATGGTGTCGAGCTTCGAAGGGCAGGGCACCCACACCATGAAGGCCGGCGATGCATGGCTGCAGCCGCGCGGCATCAGGCACAAGGTGCTGGACTATTCCGACGATTGCGAGGTGCTGGAGATCGTGATGCCTGCGGACTTCAGGACCGTCGAACTCGAAAAGTAGCGGAATACACGCGATGGATGCCAGGACTGCCGCGGCCGTGCCGACCTCCGGGGAGATGATTGCCCGCGCCCGCGCGCTGATCCCCGTGCTGCGCAAGCGGGCGGCCCAGGGTGAGAAGGATCGGCGGGTCGCCCGGGAAACCATTGCGGACATGCAGGAGGCCGGCCTGTTCCGCGTTCTGCAGCCGCGCCGGTGGGACGGCTTCGAACTTCCGATCGGCACATATTTCGACATCGAGATGGCCCTCGCCGAGGGCGACATGTCCGTTGCCTGGGTTTACGGCGTCGTCGGAACGCACCCCTGGGGACTCGCACAGTTCGACGACCGCGCCGCCGCCGACGTCTGGGGCACGGACCGCTCGGTTCTGATCTCGTCCTCGCTGATGCCGTCGGGCACCGCCATTCCCGAGCCGGGCGGTTATCGCGTGCAGGGGCGCTGGCGCTACTCCAGCGGCTGCGAGCATTGCGACTGGGCTTTCCTTGGCGCCACCATCGGCGAGACGGTCGGTGGCTACGCCGACCGCTGTCTGTTCCTGATTCCGCGCACGGATTACGAGATCGTCGACACCTGGCACGTCTCGGGCCTGAAGGGGACGGGCAGTCACGATATCGAGGTGAAGGGCGCGTTCGTTCCGGCGCACCGGATGGTCCGCAATTCCGACAATTTCAAAGGCATTGCGCCCGGCCACGCGGTGAACACAGCGCCGCTTTACCGGCTGCCGTGGGGACAGGTGTTCTTCCGCGGGGTCGGCTGCGCATCGATCGGCGCTTTGCAGGGCATGCTCGATATCTTCCTCGAATACGGCAGATCGCGCGTCAACCGCATGTACGGCACCAGGGCATTCGACGATCCCACCATCCAGCTTGCCTGTGCGGAGGCGGCCGTCGGCCTTGATGAGATGAAGACGGTGTTCCACCGCAATTTGCGCAATCTGGAAGCCTACGCGGAGAGCGGAGAGATCGCGCCCTACGCGGAGCGCGTTCACTACAAGTTTCATTCGGCGTCGGGTGCAGAGCGCTGCATGCAGCTTGCGGGCAAGCTGTTCCGCGCGGCGGGAGCGGCGGGAATCTACACGGACATGCCGTTCGGCAGAATTCTCGCGGACATCACGGCCGCTCGCCAGCACGTCTCCAACCAGTACGACACCATTGGACGTAACGCGGGTGCCGCCATGTTTGGTGCCGAGGACGGCCGCGACTTCTCGCTATAATTTCTCAATCGCTCGGGACATCGAGATGAAAATCTGCCGTTACGACGACGACAGGCTTGGCGTGGTGATCGGCGACAACGTTCACGATGTCACCGCGGCGCAAACGGAGATGCGTGCGTCCGTTCCCTATACGGCCAAGGCCGATCCCGTCATCGCAGCCCTGCCGCAATGGCGCGAGCGGCTGGAGAAGATGGCGGCGTCGGCTGCCGGCAAGCCGCTGTCAGGCGTGAAACTGCTGTCGCCGGTGTCGCGACCGCCAAAAATCCTGGCGGCGCCGACCAACTATTCCAAGCACATCCAGGAAATGCAGGTGTTCCGCGACACCAATCCGGATCTTGCGAGGTTCAACCCGGATATCCAGAAGGCCGGCATCTTCCTCAAGTCGAACACGTCGCTGGTCGGACCCTCCGAGGGCATTCCGATGCGCTTTCCCGACCGGCGCAACGACCACGAGGCGGAGATCGTCATCGTGATCGGCAAGCAGGGTTCGGACATCCCGAAGGAGAAGGCGCTGGACTACATCGCCTGCTATGGCCTCGGCCTGGATATGACCGCCCGCGGACCGGAAGATCGCAGCTTCCGCAAGTCGATCGACGGCTACAGCGTGCTGGGCCCGTGGCTGGTGACGCCCGACGAGATTCCGAACCATGCCGACATTCCGTTCACGCTGCACGTCAATGACGAAAGGCGCCAGGAAAGTAACACCAGATTCCTGATCTACGACATTCCGCGGCTGATCGAGTTCGCGTCGTCGTTCTACACGCTGTATCCGGGCGACATCTATTACACGGGAACTCCGGAGGGTGTGGGTCCGGTGAAGCCGGGCGACTGGATCAGCCTCAAGTCACTGCCGCAACTCGGCGAACTCAGGATCCAGGTGCGGGCTCACCAGACATAAGCACGCGTCCCGGACAGCAGGTCCGCCATTTCCGGACTGCATGGCGCGGCCGGCGGCCGCCATGCTAAACTGCGACCACACAAGCTCGCGAACCTGGAACCTGGAGGTAGGAAATGTCTCAACGGTCCGTCATCCGCATCG
>CAZGSW010000111.1:0-14600 GCA_964528635.1 uncultured Rhodoplanes sp.
GTGAGGGTGGTGGGCGATGACGGGCTCGAACCGCCGACATCCTCCGTGTAAAGAAGGCGCTCTACCAACTGAGCTAATCGCCCACGCCCCTATATCGCGCTCTCGCACCGTGCGCGCAAGCGCGGGGAGCACAAGCGCTACCGCTTCAAATCCGCGATTACCACCGCTGCAGCATTGTGCCCCGGCGCGCCCGTAACGCCGCCGCCCGGATGCGCTCCGGACCCGCACAGGTAGAGGCCGGGTATTGGCATCCTGTGATCCGCATGCCCCCAGATCGGCCGCGCCGAGAACACCTGGTCGTGCGATAGCGCGCCGTGGAAAATATCGCCATTCGGCAGCCCGAACGTGCGCTCCAGGTCGCGCGGCGAGAGCACCTGACGGCCCACCACGCTGGCGCGGAAGCCCGGCGCGTAGGTGTCGACCGTGGCGATCATCAGGTCCGCAACTTGGTCGCGCCTGTCGTCGGAAAGGTCCGGCGAGACGTGCTGGCAGAACAGGCTCGCAACATGGGCACCCGGTGGGGCGAGACTGTCGTCGAGCGTCGAAGGGATCAGGAGTTCCACGATCGGCTGGCGACTGAAGCCTTTGGCGGCGACATCACGATAAGCGCGATCCATGTAGTCCAGGCTCGGCGCCAGGATGATCCCGGCGGTGTGGTGGTCGCCGATCTGGTTCGAAGGCAGGGCGGAAAAGTTCGGCAGGGACGATAGCGCCACGTTCATCCGGAATGTTCCCGAGCCGGCTTTCCAGCGCCGCATGCGGTCCAGCGCATAGCCGGGCAGGGCGCCCTGCGGCACCAGTTGCTCCAGCAGCAATTTGGGATTGACGTTGGCGACGACGGCGCGCGCCCTGATCTGCTCTCCATTGTCCAATACCACGCCGGCAGCCCGATTGCCCTCGACAATGACTTCCTTCACGCCTGCATCGGTTTCGATTGTTGCGCCGTGTTCGCTCGCCGCTCTGGCGATAGCCTGGGTGATCGCGCCCATGCCGCCGATGGCATGACCCCAGACGCCCTTCTTGCCGTTCACCTCGCCGAACCAGTGGTGCAGCAGCACGTAAGCGGAGCCGTGAGTGTAGGGGCTGGCCAGGTTGCCCACGATGGAATCAAAGCCGAACAGCGCCTTGACGGCGTCGGTTTCGAACCAGCCGTCGAGATAGTCGCCGGCCGATTTGCGATAGAGATCGAACAGCGCCTTCTGGGCCTTGCGATCGAACCGGAGAACGCGGCCGGCGATCGGGCCGAATTTCATCATCTCAGGCAGGGAGCGGACCACGTCGCGCCAGGTCACGTTGGGGGGCGCCTGCAGCACCAGGTCGCGCAAGAGGTCGGCGACCTCGCCCAGCGCGGCACTGAACTCGCCGTAGCGCGCGGCGTCCCGGGCGCTGAATTTGGCGATCTCGGGCTGGGTCCGGCCTTCGCCGGTGAGGAGAAAGCGGCCATCGGGCAGGGGCAGGAAGTTCTGCGCGCGCCGCTCCACGATGCGCAGGCCATGCCGATGCAGCCCGAGGTCCGATATCACCTTCGGTTGCAACAGGCTGACCGTGTACGAGGCAACCGAATTCCGGAAACCGGGGTGGAATTCCTCCGTCACCGCGGTGCCGCCGACAACGCCGCGGCGCTCCACGACATGAACGCTCAGGCCGGCCATGGCGAGATAGGCGGCGCAGGTCAGGCCGTTGTGCCCCGCCCCGATGATGACGACGTCCATCTCTGCCATGCCAGGATAGTGCCGTTTTTGGCGTTCGAGCGCGACGCCGATTTACGCCGGGGCCAGGACCGCCGCGACGGCCCCGCGCCGACAGGACGCGTCCGCATGGCCTGTTCCCGGCAATTCTTGACTTGGAGCGGGCCGGGCCTTAAGTCCGTCACTCCCGCGGGGGCGTAGCTCAGTTGGTTAGAGCGCTGCCCTGTCACGGCAGAGGCCGCGGGTTCGAGTCCCGTCGCTCCCGCCAGCCCTCGCGGCTGTTTCTTCCGGTCCTTGGGGACCTGAAACAGCCGCGAGGGCTGTTCTATGAGGTGCCCACCGCGATCTGCACGTCTCATCTGCACTGCCGGCCCTTGGCGGGCACGCAAAATATGGCAATCTGCGCCCAATCCGGGCGATCATCATTATCGGGGAGTGAACGATGAAACTTGCCTTCTTCGACAACTACAAGCTTGGCGTGGTCAACGGTAGCAAGATTGTGGACGTGTCTGGCGCCGTGAAGGGCATCAAGGCACTTGGTCCGCAGGATGTGATCCGCGAGGTGATCGAGAAGTGGAGCAAGTGGAAGCCGAAGCTCGCTGCCGCCGCGAAGAAGGGCAAGAGCAAGTCGCTCGACAAGGTGAAGCTCCGGGCTCCGCTTCCGAAACCCGAGAATATCATCTGCATGGCCGTCAACTACATGGAGGACGGCACGCTGCCGGCGCCGGCGCCCATCAACGCTTTCATGAAGTCTCCAAGCTCTATCATCGGCCCGGGCGAGACGATGGTTCTTCCGGACATGCCGGCGACTGTGTTCGAAGGTGAAGCCGAGCTTGCCATTGTGATCGGCAAGAAGGCCACCAACGTGAAGCAGAAGGACGCGATGAAGTATGTGTTCGGCTACACGAACTTCATCGACGGTTCGGCGCGCGGTGTGGTGCCGCCGACCAACGTTTTCTACCAGATGAAGTCGCGCGACACTTTTGCCCCGATCGGCCCGTACATCGTGACTGCGGACGAGATCAAGAACGTCGGGAAAATGCAGATCCGGCTGAAGAACAACGGCAAGGTGATGCAGAACTTCAACACCGACGACATGGCGCACAAGATCCCGCGCTGCATCGAGTGGGTGACCGCGATTCACACCTTGCTGCCGGGCGACATCCTGGCGACGGGCACCAACCACCGCGGCCTCAATCCATTCATGGACGGCGACAAGGTCGAACTGGAGTGCGAGGGGCTTGGCGTGCTGACCATCAAGGTGCAGGACAAGCTCAAGCGAAAGTGGGCGCGTATCACCCGCCTGCAGCACAAGGAGAGCGGCGCCGAGGGCGTTCACACCAAGCAGATCGGCGGCAAGTACACACCGAAGCCGAAGTAGGGGACGGCCGATGCTGACCCTCTACTACGCGCCCGGCGCCTGCTCGATGGCGCCGCACATCGTGCTCGAGGAGAGCAACGAAAGGTATGAGCCGCGCAAGATGGACCTCGCCAAGGGCGACCAGAAGTCGCCCGACTACATGAAGGTCCATCCGATGGGGCGCGTGCCGGCGCTGAAACTGGACAACGGCGAGCCCCTCACGGAGAACACAGCCATCCTGCCGTATCTTGGCAAGCGGTTTGGCATGTGGCCTTCGGACCCGCTCGCCGAGGCGAAGGCGCTGTCGACCATCGGCTACTTCGCCGCGACAGTGCATCCGGCGCACGCCCACTTCGGGCGGCCTGAGCGTTATGTCACCGACCCTGCGGCGGCTGCCAACGTCAAGGAGGTCGGCCTCAAGAGCTTCCACGGCTACCTTAAGGACATCGACGGCATGCTGGCCGGCCGGGAATGGCTCGGCGAGAAGTACTCGGTGCTCGATCCCTATGCGCTGGTGTTCTACGTCTGGGGCGTTCGGCGGGGTCTGCCGGTGGCCGAACTGAAGAACTTCACCGCATTCAAGGACCGCATGGCGAAGCGCGAGGCGGTCGGACGGGTGTGGGAGGACGAGAAGATTTCGGTCTGACGCGTTCTGCTTGGCAACCGCTGAACCAACCACGTCATGCCCGGCCTCGTGCCGGGCATCCACGTCTTGGCTACAAAGCAAGGCGTGGATGGCCGGGACAAGCCCGGCCATGACGGTCGAGGGAACCTGCCTTTACTTGTTCGTGCCCAACCCCAACATCTGCCGCGCATCCGCCGGCGTCGCGATTTCCTCGCCCAAAATCTGGATGATCTTTCCGGCCTTCTCGACGAGGGCGGCATTGGACGGGGCGAGCTTGCCCTTCTCCAGATAGATGTTGTCCTCCATGCCCACGCGAGGATGGCCGCCAAGCAAGACGGCCTGGGCCACCATTGGGAACTGCCACAGCGAAATGCCGAACGCGAACCACGGCGAGTCCTTCGGCAGCAGGTTGCGCATGTAGGTCATCGCCTCCGGCGTCGCCGGCTGGCCCCACTGGATACCGAGGCAGATCTGGAACATGCCCGGACCCTTCACGTAACCGTTCTCCAGAAACCGCTTGGCGAGCAGCAGATGGCCGGTCTCGAACACTTCAAGTTCGGGCGTGACGCCGGCATCCTTGATGGCCAGCGCCATGGTTTTCAGGTGCGACGGTGTGTTGACGAAAACCCGATCGCCCATGTTGAGCGAGCCCATGTCGAGCGAACAGATGTCGGGCTTGATCTCCATGACGTGGGCAACCCGCTGTTCCGGCCCGCAGAGTTGGGAATCTGCACTCGGCTTCGAGGGGTCCTTGTCGTCATGATAGAACCGCGCACCGGGGCCGGTGGTCAGGTTGATCAGCACGTCCGCGTTCTTCTGGCGGATGCGATCCACGGTCTCGACGTAAAGCGCCTTGTCCATGCTCGGTTTGGTTGTCTTCGGGTCGCGCACGTGAATATGCACGATCGATGCGCCGGCTTTCGCCGCGTCCAGACAGGAGTTGGCGATCTGTTCCGGCGTCACCGGTACTGCGGGGTTCTTCGACGGGGTGTCCGCCGAACCCGTCACAGCGCAGGAAATCATCACTTTTCGCGCCATTTGGCCGTCCTCCCACCATCAACCACATACCCCGGTCATTGTTGCGATTGCGGCCGGGAGGGCCATTATAGCCATGCTTTCGAGCGTGTTGGCGTTAAGGATAGCCCGTGAAGGTCATAATCGTCGGCGGCGGGATCGGAGGGCTTGTGACAGCCCTGATGCTGCATGCGCGCGGCATCGACTGCGAGGTGTTCGAGCAGTCCGAGACAATCCGCGAGCTTGGCGTGGGCATCAACACCCTCCCGCATGCCATCAAGGAACTGAAGGAACTCGATCTCCTCGACCGCCTGGACGCGGTCGGTATCCGCACGTTCGAACTGATCTACACGAACCGGTTCGGTCAGGAGATCTGGCGCGAACCGCGCGGGCTCGATGCCGGCTACGACGTGCCGCAATTCTCGATCCACCGCGGCCGCCTGCAGGGGACAATCTACCAGGCGGTGCGCTCGCGGCTCGGTGAGAGCCGTATTCACACCGGTCACCGGCTTGGTTCCTTCCGGCAGGGCGAGGGCGGAGTCACCGCTTATTTCTTCGACCGCAACGGCCGCCACCTGCGCAGTGTCACCGGCGAAGTGCTGGTTGGCGCCGACGGCATCCACTCCCACGTGCGGGGCGCGCTCTTTCCGGACGAAGGACCGGCGCGCTGGAATGGCTCGATGCTATGGCGCGGCGCCGCCGACTGGTCGCAGTTCCTCACCGGACGCTCAATGGTGATTGCCGGCGGCATGGCAGCGAAGCTCGTGGTCTATCCGATCGGCGAGGGCGCGCGGCCAGACCGGCCGCTGACCAACTGGGCCGTGCTGGTGAAGGTTGGGGAGGGCGGTGTGCCGCCAAACAAGGAGGACTGGTCGCGGCCGGGGCGCTTCGAGGACCTGATGCCACATGTGCAGCGTTTCCGCATCCCTTACGTCGACGCCAAGGCACTGATCGAAGCGACGCCGGAGTTCTGGGAATATCCGATGTGTGACCGGGACCCGCTGCCGCGCTGGTCGCACGGTCGCGTCACCCTGCTCGGCGATGCCGCGCATCCGATGTACCCCGTTGGATCCAATGGCGCCTCGCAGGCCATCCTCGATGCGCGCTGTCTCGCCGACCAACTCAAGTCCGCCGAGCATCCCCTGCAGGCGCTGTGGGCCTACGAGCACGAGCGGCTCCCGCCGACTGCGCAGATCGTCCGCATGAACAGAAGCGGCGGCCCTGAGGGCGTGATCGATGCGGTCGAACAACGCGCTCCGGACGGGTTCGACGACATCGAGGCAGTCCTGTCGTTCGAGGAGCGCAAGGCAATCGTTCGAGGTTATGCCGGCGCTGCCGGCTTTGCGCAGGCCCAGGTCAACCACCCGGGCCGGGCTGCCTAGTTCCCACTGCAACCATCATCGGCGACGGGCGCGGCAATTCGGTTCTTCCGCGGACGGATACGCACGCCTAGGATGGTGCGGCTACCCAATAAAAAGCGTCCCGACGGTTACACGTCGTACAGGTCCGCAAAAATCCTATTGGGAGGTCGCCATGAAAATTGGAAGGAGACAATTGCTGCTTGGGGCAGCGAGCGCCGCCACGCTTCCGGCCCTGCCGCGCGATGCGTTCGCACAAGCCTATCCCAACCGGACGGTCACTCTGGTCTCGACCTTCCCGGCAGGCAGCGCGCCCGACATCATCGCCCGGCTTTCGGCGCAACACCTGGGCGAGAAGCTCGGCCAGAACGTCGTGGTTGAGAACAAGCCGGGCGCCGGCGGCAACATCGCGACCGAATACGTGGTTCGCGCCCAGCCCGACGGCTATACGCTGCTGATGCCGGTCTCGACCAATGCCGTGAACGTCGCGCTTTATCGGAACCTGCCGTTCGATTTCCAGCGCGATATTGCTCCGATCGCGGGTATCGCCAAGACTGCGTTCGTTATCGTGACCACCGAAAAGTTCCAGACCAAGAACCTCAAGGAACTGGTCGCGTATCTGAAAGCCAACCCCGGCAAGGTCAACATGGCTTCGGGCGGTATCGGCACGTCGCCACATCTTTGCGGCGAGCTGTTCCAGCTCCAGACCGGGACCAAGATGGTTCACGTGCCCTACAAGGGCAACTGGCTGCCAGATCTGCTCTCGGGCGTCGTGGACCTGACGTTTGCCCCGGTCGCTCAGGTGCTGGCGCTGATCAAGCAAGGCAAGCTGCGCCCCTACGGAGTGACCACCAACTATCGCATCCCGATGCTGCCGGACGTCCCGCCGATCGCCGACGTGGTCAAGGATTACGATGCCATCGGCTGGTACGGGCTTGGCGCGCCGGCCGCAACGTCACCAGAAATAATCAAGAAGCTCAGCGAAGCGATGAACGCCGCCATCAGCGTGCCCGCGGTGAAAGAGCGCTTCGTCCAACTCGGCGTCGAGCCGATGCCACACACGCCGGACGGCTTCAAGGCGCACATCGCGACCGAGGTCCAGAAGTGGGGCAAGGTGATCAAGGCGCAGGGCATCATGGCAATCAACTGAGCGCGGCTACCGGAACCGCCGCAGCGCGTGCGGCGCCGTGCCCTCCGATAGGGCGGCGCCGCATCGCTCGATGCAGCCGGCTTATGCGTCCGGAGGCGGCGGCAGGAACACGACTTCGTGTTTCGCTGACAGAGCGACAACGTCAGGCGGGTTCTGTTCTTTCATGGAATGGATTGCCCAGAACAGGTCGTAGAGCTTGCGGGTCGGTGTTACCCAGAACAGACATTTCGTAGTCTGGTCGGACTTGTTGAAAATACCGTGCATGATCTGCTGCGGCAGCCGGATCAGGTCGCCGGCCGTGCCGACGAAATCCTTGCCGTCGATCACCAGGTCGAAGCGGCCCTCCAGCACGTAGATGAATTCGTCCTGGGTGGGATGGATATGCGGCGGCACGAACGTTCCAGGGGGAAACGTGGCGTGCCAGGAGAATGAGGTTTCGTTCAGCGACTTCGGTACATAGGTCTGGCCGAGGATGTTCCAGACAATGCCGTCCAGGCCCGTGTTGGCCTTGGTGATCCCCCCGGTGAGTGGCTGCATTGCGCGCGTGCTCCCTTGATCCTGCGGCCGCGGCTCATTCAACCATGTCCGGAGGGTCTTCGAAACGATACCGAACGGCACCGCAGGCTCCTGTTACAGGATAACGTAAACACAAGCGACGCCGCAGCTTAGCGCAATCGGCCGGCACGCCGGAAATTCGGCCTGGATTAAGCCTAAATCCACGCTATAGGAGCAGCGGCTCGACACTCTGTTAGATTCGGACTTATGGGCTTTTGGCACCTCCCAACCCGGGTGATCTGGGCTGCGGCACTCCTGGTAGCGGCTGTGCTCGCCCTTATGCCCTCGTCCGCGAACGCCCATGCCGGCCATTCTCACGGCCGCACGGTGTCCGTACAGCACTCTTCCGCGAGTTCCGCCACCTGCCGGGTGGATGCGGCTGCTGCAACCCAGACCGTCGTCAAAGCCGCAGAATTTCCCGGCCCAGCAGCCCATGCGGCAGGCTGCAACTCCATCGGCTGCTGCGCCAGCGGCCCATGCACCGGCTGCCACGGTGCGGTGCTGACCGCCATATCGGTTCCACTGGCGACGCCGCGCCACCCGATGCCCGCTGCAAAGAATTTATTGCCGCCGGGCATTGGCTGCACCAGCAAGCTGCGACGGCCTCCAAGATCCTTCGTCTGAACTGCTGATATCCGCGGACCTGCGCCCTCGTGCGCACCCGACGGTTCCAATCCGTTCAATGCGAAGGACATCTTCACATGTCACGTACGGTTGCCGCATTTGTTGCGGCGTTGATGGCAGTGCTTATGGCGGGAACCAGCCATGGGCATGAAGGTCACGACCATGGACCAGAGCCTGTTGCCAAGACCGATGCGTCCCCGCGCGGCGCAGGCTCATCGGAACTGTTCGAATTGGTTGCGATCGCCAAAGGCGAGGAGCTTGTCTTCTATCTGGACCGCTTCGCAAGCAATGAGCCGGTGACCGATGCAAATATCGAGGTTGAAACGCCGGATGGTCCCGTCGCAGCCGTGGCTTCGGAGGGAACGTATCGTCTCAAGGCGGCCTGGCTCGCCAAACCCGGGCACTACGATCTGATCGCAACGGTCACGGCGGGCTCGGACACCGATATCCTGCCAATCACGATCGATATTCCGGATCGCACCATCGGAACGCCTGTGGATGCCGGGCTTCTTGCCAAAGCGAAGTCCTGGGCGCAGCTGGAGACCGGGATGGCGGCTGCGGCAGGGCTCCTGCTCGGTATCGTGATAATGTCCGTAAGACGCCGTCCGCGCGGCGCGACTGGCTTTATGCTGGCCATATTGTTGCTGCTCGTTCCCGGCGGCACGAAAGCCCACGAAGGGCACGACCACGGTCCACCTGCACCGGCGCAAGCTGGCGGTGATCGCGCCGCTCGCAACGCGGACGGAACGGTGTTCGTGCCCAAAGCGATCCAGCGCATCTTCGGTATCCGCACCATGGTGGCGGTAACGGGATCGCATCCGCAAACCATGGAGCTTGCGGGACGCATCATCCCGAACCCCAACACGAGCGGCTATGTACAGACCGCCGTGGGTGGCCGGCTGTCCCCGCCGCCCGGTGGATTTCCCTTGCTGGGCACAGCAGTGAGAAAGGGCGACGTGCTGGCGCATGTCACGCCGCCACTGCAGCAAATCGATATATCCGACATGAGGCAGCGCCAGGGCGAACTCGACCAGCAGATCGCAATCGTCGAGCGTCGCAAACAACGCTACGAGCGGCTTGCGCCGAGCGGCGCGATCGCTGCGATCCAGCTTGAGGAAACGAACCTTGAGCTGGAAGGTCTGCGCGAGCGCCGTGCCCAGCTCGATGTCGTGCGCCGCGAACCTGAGGCGCTGGTTGCGCCGGTATCAGGCGTGATTGCAGACCGCACTGCGGTCGCAGGGCAGATTGCGCAACCCAATGCCGTGGTCTTCCACATCATCGACCCATCCAGCTTCTGGGTGGAGGCTTTGAGCTTCAGCGCGCTCAGCGAACCGGACCGCGCCAACGCGACCACAGCCGAAGGTGTCATCGTGCCGCTGAGCTTCCGGGGTTCAGGCTGGGCCGACCGCAACCAGGCCATCTCGGTCCATTTCGCCATAACGAATGGAAGTGCAAATCTGCGAACCGGTCAGTTCGTGACGGTGCATCTCGATGGCAACGGGAAGCGACAAGGCATCGCGGTGCCGCGCGAAAGCGTGATCCGGGCCTCGAACGGGCAGCAAGTGGTCTACGTCCACGTTGCTCCGGAGCAATTCGAGGCGAAGCCAGTCCGCGTGGAAACACTCGACGGAGAGCGGGTGCTGCTGCTCGCCGGCCTCGAGCCTGGAGCCCGGGTCGCGATCCAGGGCGCCGAATTGCTCGATCACGTGCGCTGACGGGACCGGACCATGTTCACATTTCTCGTCACGCACTCGCTACGCAACCGAATTGCCGTGCTCACAATGAGTGGCGTGCTGCTGGTGTTCGGGGCCTTCAGCGCGATGCGGCTTCCGGTCGACGTGCTGCCGGACCTGAACCGTCCCACGGTCACCATCATGACTGAGGCGGAAGGCTTCGCGCCGCCGGAGGTGGAGATTCTCATCAGTTTCCCGATCGAGACCCAGATGAACGGCGTGCCAGGCGTGACGCGGGTACGCTCTGTATCCGGTGTCGGCCTGTCGTTTGTCTACGTCGAGTTTGAGTGGGGCACCGACATATTCCGGAACAGGCAACTGGTCGCGGAAAAACTCAGTCAGGTCCGCTCCCAACTGCCCGACAACGTGCAGCCCCACATGGGACCCGTGTCATCGATCATGGGCCAGGTGCTGATGTTCGCCGTAACGAGCGACCGCGCCACGCCCATGGAACTGCGAGAGGTGGCCGACTTCACAATACGGCCGCGGCTTCTGAGCATCCCAGGCGTCGCGCAGGTGATTCCGATGGGCGGAGAGGTGCGGCAGTACCGTGTATCGCCACAGCCCGCCGCGCTGCGGGCCCTGAATGTGACCTATGAGCAGGTGGAGGCCGCGCTGGCTCAATTCGGGAGCAATGCGGGCGGGGGCTTCACCGACTTGCATTCGCGCGAGTACCTGATCCGCAACATCGGCCGCACCACCAGCCTCGAAGATCTGCGCACCGTCGTTGTCGCGCGCGTCAACGACCGACCGGTCTATCTCTGGCAGGTCGCAACCGTTCAGTTTGCGCCTCGTGTGAAGCGAGGCGATAGCGGATACATGGGCAAGCCGGCCGTGCTGGTCTCGGTGGAGAAGCAGCCTTTTGTGGACACCATCGGTCTGACGCGGCAGATCGAGCAGGCGCTGGCCGAACTCGGGCCGGGCCTGCCATTCGACATCAAGACCGACCAGATCATTTTCCGGCAGGCCAATTTCATCGAGGCCTCGATCAGCAACCTCCGTACCGTGATGATCGAGGCTGCGGTCGTCGTTGCGGTTGTACTTTTTGCATTCCTGCTGAACTGGCGGACGACGGCGATCTCCCTGACCGCCATTCCGATGTCGATCCTCGCGACCGCGATTGTGTTCTACTTTGCAGGCCTATCGATCAACACGATGACGCTCGGTGGCATTGCCATCGCGATCGGCGCGCTGGTCGATGACGCGGTGGTGGACGTCGAAAACATCTTCCGGCGTCTGCGTGAAAATCGCGCCGCCGGAAGCCCGCGGTCTGTTTTCGATGTGGTGGTGTCGGCATCGCAGGAGGTTCGATCCGGCATCCTGTACGCCACCGCCATCATCGTGCTGGTGTTCGTACCGCTGTTTGCGCTCTCGGGCGTCGAGGGCCGGCTTTTTACTCCGCTCGGTCAAGCCTACATCGTCGCTCTGATGGCCAGTCTCGTGGTCTCGATCACGCTCACTCCGGTCATGGCCTACTACATGCTGCCGGGGCTCAAGCGTCTGGACGAGCGGGAAAGCTGGCTCGTGCGCGCCCTCAAGCGCGGTTATGAACAAGCGTTGACCGGCTCGTTTCACCATGGCCGTGCGGTCATGGCGTTGACGATCATTGCCGTGGTCTTGGCGGGAGCCGGGGCGTGGCTCTTGCCGCGCGCGTTCCTGCCGCCGTTCAACGAGGGCACGCTGAACATCCAGTTCATGTTCAATCCCGGCGTATCGCTCGCGGAATCGGGCAGGGTGGGGCAGTTCGCCGAGCGCATGATGCTCGAGGTGCCCGAAGTGAAGTCGATAGGCCGCCGAACCGGCCGTGCCGAACTCGACGAGCATGCCGAAGGCATCCACAACAACGAGTATGAGATCGACCTGAAGCCATCACATCGCAGCAAGGACGAGATCATCGCCGATTTGAGATCGCGGCTGTCGCTGTTTCCGCTTGCGATCAATGTCGGACAGCCGATATCACACCGGCTCGACCACATGATGTCGGGCGTCCGCGCGGATATCGCGGTGAAGCTGTTCGGCGAAGACCTGAACGCGATCCGAAACGTTGCGGAAGAACTGCGCGCCAAATTTGCCAATATACCGGGCCTGACCGACTTGCAGGTCGAAAAGCAGGTATTGATCCCGCAGATCGAGATACGAGTCGATTACAAGCGAGCCGCCCTTTACGGCGTGCAGCCAGGTGCACTGGTCGAGCGATTGAGCAAGCTGTCGAGCGGACGCGTGGTCGCCCGGGTGGTCGATGGCTACCGCAATTTCGATGTGGTGATCCGTCTGCCCGATCGCCTGCGTACTCCGCAGCGGCTTGGCGATCTCCTGATCGAAACGCCGTCGGGCTGGGTTCCCGCGCGCCAGCTTGCAGACATCCGGGAGACCGAGGGGCCAAACCAGTTCCTGCGTGAAAACGGACGGCGACGGCTGATCGTTTTTGGGAACGTCGAAGGCAATGCGGATACAACCGGAATTGTCGATGCGATCAATCGGGAGCTTCGAACTGTCCAACTGCCAGATGGGGCGTTCGCCACAGTCGAGGGCACTTTCCAGGCGCAGGCCGACGCGAGCCGAACCATCGGGCTGCTGTCCCTGGTGTCGCTCGCGATGATCTTCACGATCCTTTACAGCCGCTACCGGTCAGCGGTCCTGGCGCTGATCGTGCTGGTCAGCCTGCCGCTGGCCTTGATCGGTGCCGTGGTAGCGCTGTGGTGGGCGGGACAACCATTGTCGGTTGCCAGCATGGTCGGCTTCGTCACGCTGACCGGCATCGCGGCACGCAATGGCATCCTGAAGATCAGTCACACCATCAACCTCACGCTGCACGAGGGGATGCCTTGGGGGCGTGACCTGGTGGTGCGCGCGAGCCTGGAGCGTCTCACTCCAGTGCTGATGACGGCGCTTTCGGCAGGGTTGGCCTTGATTCCGCTGATGATCGACGCCGGAGCGCCGGGCAAGGAGATCCTGCATCCGGTCGCGATCACAATCTTCGGCGGTCTCATCAGCGCCACCGCACTCGACGCGTTTCTGACGCCGATCCTGCTCCTGAAGTATGGCCAAACCTCCATCGAACGCCTGCGCCAGCGACCCGAGCGGCTCGCCGAGACGACAGTGCCGACGGTTCCCACCTACTGACGCGATTCAACAATCTGGAGTGACGAAAATGACAGCGCGATTTTTAGGAGCAGTGGTGGCTGCCTCGATTTTGCTTTCGGCAGCCGCTGCAGCCCATGAAGCGAAACCCAAACACGGGGGGCGAGTGGCCGAAGCGGGCGACTATCATGTCGAATTGGTGACAAGGCCTGACACTGTCGAACTGCACCTCGCCGATCACGACAACAAGGCTGTCAAATCCGCCGGCTACAAGGGGCTCGCGATCCTGGTTGTCGACGGCAAGAGCCAAAGGATCGTGCTTTCTCCATCGGGCGACACACAACTGACCGGAAAGTCCGCGGTGACGCTACCGAAGGCCCCGAAGGGCGTCGTGCAGATTACCCTTCCCGGTGGAAAGACGGTTCAGGCACGGTTCAACTGACGCGCCTGCCGTATCCCCTGCGCATAGCTGGGGACAGCGCGAAAACTGTTGCCGGATATGGCTTTGGAAGGTGCGGAGGCGGGGTCGCTTCCGCTTGCCACCATTTGTGCGCTGCGCTAAGCCTCGGTCCTGTCTTTGGAACGAATCCGATCTGGTTGCAGGCGTTTTCGGGGGACTTGGCCAGCATCTTGAGCGGGTGCGGCATAGGCCAGGGACGGTGATTGCCGGAGGCGACGGCCGGCGCAGAGAGGCCACCGATGAACGCGCTGCTGCAGGACTATCTTCCGCTCGTCATCTTCATCGCGATCTCGCTGGGACTGGGGCTGGCGCTGCTGGTTGCACCGTTCCTCGTCGCCTACAAAAGCCCCGATCCGGAGAAACTGTCCGCCTACGAATGCGGCTTCAATGCATTCGACGACGCCAGAATGAAATTCGATGTCCGGTTTTACCTGGTTGCCATCCTGTTCATCATCTTCGATCTCGAGGTTGCATTCCTGTTCCCTTGGGCCGTCGCCTACGGACAATTGGGCGTCGCCGGCTTCTGGTCGATGATGCTTTTCCTTGGCGTTCTGACTGTCGGCTTCATATATGAGTGGAAGAAGGGGGCGCTCGAATGGGATTGAGCGAACCATGAGCACACTCGTCGCTCCCGCTCCCAAGGGCATCATCGATCCGCAGACCGGCAACCCCGTCGGTGCGGATAATCCGTTTTTCGTCGGGCTCAACAGCGAGCTTTCCGACAAGGGGTTCATCGTCACCACGGCGGAAGACCTCATCATCTGGGCCCGCACCGGCTCGCTGATGTGGATGACATTCGGTCTCGCCTGTTGCGCGGTCGAGATGATGCAGATGTCGATGCCACGCTACGATGTGGAGCGGTTCGGCTTCGCGCCCCGCGCCTCGCCACGCCAGTCCGATGTCATGATCGTGGCGGGCACGTTGACCAACAAGATGGCGCCGGCGCTGCGCA
>CAZGSW010000112.1:0-14500 GCA_964528635.1 uncultured Rhodoplanes sp.
CGATCCCGGACAGGCTGTCGCCGCAATGGGCGATCAGCGCGTTGACCAGCGTGCCGGCCGCATGTCCCGCGGCCGGGTGCACCACCAGTCCGGCCGGCTTGTCGATCACGATGATGTCCTCGTCCTCGAACACCACCTTGAGCGGGATGCGCTCGGGCGCGGGCTCCGCCGGTTCCGGCGGCGGCACATCGACGGTCACGGTGTCGCCGGCGTTGACGCGATAGCCCGGATCGCGGACTGTGCGGGGCCCGATCGCCACCGCGCCGTCGAGGATCAGCGCCTTGAGGCGCGTGCGCGACAGCGCGGTCCGCGCGGCGAGCAGGCGGTCGAGCCGTTCACCCGCTTCAGCAGCGGCGACGGCGACCGTTTCGCTCTCTGGATTCTCCGCGTTCATGACCGCTTCCGATTCCGACGACGACAAGCCGCTGACGCCGGAGCAGCAGAAGATCGTCGCGCGGGTGCGCTGGATGATGCTGGTCTCCGGCTTCGCCACCGTGCTCGGCATCGCCGTGGTGATCGGCCTCATCGGTTACCGGTTTTACCGCGGCGATGGAAGCATCGGCGCGGTGGAGGTCACGGCGCTGCTGCCGAAGGGGGCGAAGGTGGTTTCGACAGCGGTGTCGGACGGCCGCCTGGTGGTGACGGTCGAGGTGGGCGGGCTGATCGAGGTGCGCACCTTCGACGTGCAGACATTGCGGCCGGCCGGCCGCCTGCGGTTCGCCACCGAGCCGTGAGCCGCGCGCTTGCGCGCAGGAGCCGGGGCGGCTATCTCAGGAGCCACGCTCCCTTCGTCTAGCGGTCCAGGACGCGGCCCTCTCAAGGCTGAAACACGGGTTCGATTCCCGTAGGGAGCGCCAGTTGCCGTACCTTGTGGCCGGCCGACATTTCCCAGGATGAAGATCAGATATCGGTCGCGTATCGCGTCGGCGTGCCCGCGTGCCCTACGCCCTCTGCCGCATGCCCACCAGGAACACCGCCGAGATGGCGAGCCCGACCACCAGCCCCTGCGAGAAATCGGGGGTGGCGCGGATTTCCGTCTCCACCAGCTTTGACATGGCGATCAGCGCTGCGATGCCGCCCTGCAGGTAAAGCAGGACCACCGCGCCGGCGGCCAGCGCCAGGGCCACGTTGCGGAACAGGGATGAGGCGACCAGGGCACTGATGACGATGCCGGAGACTGCGATGCCAACGAGGAATTCGTTGCTCAGCGCGGACAGATCAGCGAAGTTCAACACGTCCACCTCCACGAGCGCGAAACGCGCGTAACCTTTGAGGTGGCCTCCTCGTGAAAGTTAATCTGCATGAGGAAAGGTTACTGGCGCAAGGCGTCAAGCTTTGGCATGGTTAATCGCGAAACGCCGCAAAATCTCGGGAGTAGGGACGTAATGGCCGATACGAAAATTTCGTTCATGTCGCAGGGGCGCAAGATGGTGGGAGCCGTCCGCGTGCCGGACGGTGTGAAGCCGGGCGAGCGCCGTCCCGCATGGATCGTGATGCACGGCTTCGGTAGCAACTCCACCTCCAGCAACGTGCTGGAACCGTGCGAGATGTTCGACAAGCTCGGCTACGTCACGCTGCGCTTCGATATGCCGGGCTGCGGCGAGAGCGAGGGCGAACGCGGCAACCTGATCTGCCTCGAACAGGTGCAGGCGGCGAGCGACGGACTGACCTTCCTGGCCAAGCATCCGAACGTGGACGGCGACCGGATCGGCCTGATCGGCTCGAGCTTCGGTGCCGCCATCGCGGTCTATGGCATCGGTGTCGACAGCCGCGTTGCCGCCGCGATCTCCTCGGGCGGCTGGGGCGACGGCGAACGCAAGTTCCGCGGCCAGCATCCGGGCGCCGAAGCCTGGAAGAAGTTCACCGACATGCTGGCGGAGGGCAAGCGCCACCGCGAGAAGACCGGGCAGTCGCTGATGGTGCCGCGCTACGACATCGTCCCGATTCCGCAGCACCTGCGCGGCCATCTGGCCTCGAACTCGATCCAGATGTTCACCGCGGAGACCGCGCAGAGCATGTACGACTTCCGCGCCGACGACGTGGTCGGCAAGGCGGCAGGGCGTCCGATCCTTCTGCTGCACTCGTCGGTCGATTCGGTGACGCCGACCGAGCAGTCGATCGAGATGTTCAAGCGGGCCGGCCAGCCGTGCGATCTTCATCTGTTTGCCGAGACCGACCACTTCATGTTCGCGGAGAGCAACACCCGTGTCCGCACCGTGATCTACGACTGGCTGGACAAGTACTTCCCGGTCCAGGCGCGCGCGGCTGCGGCATAGCATTTTTCGTCCGCCTCATCCTGAGGAGCCCGCCTTCGCGCGTTCCACGCTACGGCGCGCCTGACAGCCCGCCGAAGCTCGCGCAGTGAGCGGAGGAGGGAAGGATGGGGCGGTCTCGATTTCTTGAGGCGCGCCCTGCGGGCGCTCCTCGGGGTTGAGGCCGGGATGGCTTCGCGCTTCTTGCCCATGTCTTCTTGCCCATGTCGAGGAATCCCATGTCGAGGAATTGTCCATGTCCAACCCCCGTTACCCCGTCGCGTCGCTGATCTCGTTCAGTCAGGACGCGCTCGCCGCCTGCGGCGTGCCCGAGGCGGATGCCGCCGTCGCAGCGCGGCAGATGACGGAGGCCGACATCACCGGCTTCGATGCGCATGGCATCTTCCGCCTCGGCATGTACTGCAACACGCTGCAGTCGGGCCGCTGCAATCCGAAAGCGAACATCCGCACCATCCAGCGCTCGGCGGCGACCGCGCTGGTCGACGGCGACGACGGCATCGGCCACCTCGTGATGACGTACGCCACCGAACTCGCGATGGAACTGGCGCGCGAAAGCGGTATCGGCTGGGTCGGGACGCGCAACAGCAATCACGCGGGTGCCGCCGGCATCTACGCCGAGATGCCGACCAAGCAGAACATGGTGGGGATCTACGCGGCCGTCTCGACCGCCAACCACATGGCGGTGTGGGGCGCCGCCGAGGCGCTGATCGGCACCAACCCGATTGCGATCGGCGTTCCGGCCGGCACGCAGCCGCCGGTGGTGCTCGACATCGCGACCTCGGTCGCCTCGTTCGGCACCATCCGCCAGCATGTTGCGTCGGGCAAGATGATGCCGGACGGCTGGATCGTGCACAGCAAGACCGGAAAGCCGGTGAACGATCCGAAAGAAGTTGGCGAAGGTGTGCTTCTGCCGATTGGCGACTACAAGGGCAGCGGTCTGGCGCTGATGATCGGATTGCTGGCAGGCGTGCTCAACGGCGCGGCGTTCGGCAAGGACGTGGTCGACTTCACCGCGTCCGGATCGCAGAAGACCAACACCGGTCAGTTCATCGTGGCGATCGACGTGGCGCGCTTCCTGCCGCCGGAGGTGTTCGCGAAGGAGATGGAGCGCCATCTCAACGACCTGCGCACCTCGGCAAAGTTGCCGGGAATCGATTCGATCCGCATTCCCGGCGAGGACCGTCAGCGCCGCCGCCAGGAGCGGATGCGGGACGGCGTGGCGCTGCCTGCCAATCTGATGAAGCAGCTCGACGAACTGGCCACCAAGCTGGGCATCAGGCCGCTCGCCGCCCGCTGACTTGCGACGCCGGAGGAATCAGGGTGCCGGCAGTCCATTCGTTTTCGCGACGAAAGCTCTCACTTCGGGCATGATCGAAGGCAACAGGGCGCGCGCCTGCGCCCTGGTCATCCCGGCGCGCATGCGCGGATGATACAGCAGGTTCAGGATGTGCTGGTCGTACAGGTCGAAGAACCCGAACTGGACCTTGTCGTTGAACATGCTCCACCGCACCGATGAATCGTCGTTGATCGGGCCGAGCGCCTGAAGCAGCTCCTCATAGGCGCAGTCGTAGAACACGAAGTCCCCGGCATCCGTTACCAGGATTGCTTCCGAGCTGACGATCCTGAAGTCCGCATCGCGCCGGAAGCTGGAAAGGCATTGCGGATCGAGCGACTTCAGGATGCTGTTGGCTCTTGTCTTCCCAAACCGCTCCCGGATGGTCCGGCCGAGATCGCGGTCGCGCACCAGCGTCACGGTGAAATTCGCAGTTTTGCGGTCCGTCACGGTTTCGATGTCGATGTGCTCGATGCGTTTCCGGATGTCGGCGATCACCGCCTCGATCTGCTTGCTGCGGTCGGGCCTGCCCCTGTTGTCGACGAAAACGCGGACCGGAACCTCGAACTTGCGGATCCGGTCGGAGCGGCCGGAGAGCTGCAATTCGGAGCCCAGTGTCAGCTTGTAGAAACCCTCGGCGATCTGGGCGTCAGTGAAGGATTTCTTCTCGGCGGCGCGCCGCCGGTCGATCTCCGGATGCTGGGCATGGGCGGAGACGGCCAGCAGGACGAGCGCCGCCGCGGCGAGGCCGAGACGGACCGGCACGAAAGACCCGCGGATGCGGCCCATGGCGATGCCCGTTGGAGAAGGGGAACTCAACGGATTGCACCCCCACCATAGCGTGGGACGCGATCAATTGGCGGGCTGAATCCGGGAGGCCTTCACCTGCAGGGCGCGGATGCGATCGGCCAGACTGCCCTTGCCTTCGGCGGGTGCGTCCGCGGCCGCTCCGCTGCCGTTGGTTTCGAACGATGCGGCCAGCATCGCCTCGATCGGCGAATCCTGGCCCTCCAGAGCGACGGTGAGTCGGGCGATCTCGGCGGCGATGTCGTTGATGCGCTCGCGCAGCAGCGCGTTCTCGACGCGTTCGGCCGCCCAGGTCTGCTCGGCCTCGCGCTTCATGGCGGCGATCTCGTTCAGGGCCTTGGTGTGATCGTCCTTGGCTTTGGTGAGCTGGCCGGCGACCTGCGACTTTTCCGATTTCAGATTTTCGGTGGCGAACTTGTGCCGAGCTTCGCCCGACGCGATCTCGGCGCGCAGCTCGGTTTCCGTCTTCTGTGCGATCGTGAGCTTGTCGCGGAGCTGACCGCACTCGAACTCGCGCTCGGCGAGCACGCGCATCTGCTCGGCGAGGCGCGCCTCCAGCTCCTGCACCCTGCGGCCGAGAATCTCTGCCTCGGTGGTCTGCGCGATCAGCGCGCGTTCGAGCTGGCCGACGCGATCGCCGAGCTGGTCGACGCGGCCGCGCTCCTCGGAAAGCTCGGTGGTGGCGGTCGCTGCCTCCTTGCGCTCGCGGTCGAGCCGGCCACCGATCTCGCGGGCTTCCTTTTCGTAGTCTCCGATGCGGTTCTTCAGGGCATCGACCTGGGTGCGCAGCGCCACCAGCTCGATGCGCTGACTGTCGGCGTGCACGGAGCGCTCGTCGAGGTCGGCGCTGAGCTTGGCGAGTTCGGCCTCCTTGTCGGACAGGGTGCGCTCGGCTTCGCGCAGCGAACCGATCTTGACCGAAAACTCCCGTTCGGTGGTCTGCAACTGGTCGCGCAGCGCCTTCTCGCGGGCTTCGAGCGCGAAGATCGCGGCGGTCTTCTCGCCCAGTTCCACCTTGAGGCGATTGATAGCGTCGGTCTTCTTGCCGAGTTCGGCAAGCTGGCTCGTGGTCTTGCTTTTCATCTGCTCGACGGAGAGCTCGAGACGCCGCGTCGACATCGCAAACTCGGCGCGGAGCTGATCCTTGTCGGCCTGGATTTCGGCCATCGACAGGGGGGTGGCGGCCTCAAGCCTGCGCATGGTGAGCCGCACCGCCCGGTTGTGGACGAGCGGAATCAGCACCAGGCCGAACAGACTCGCGGCCAGAAAGCCGATACCAAAGAACATGATCGGCTCGATCATGCCGGGGGCCTCCACCCAAATGATTGCCGAAACAGCAGCATGCCACGCCTGCCGGGGCGCTGCCATATCATCCCGGCGGTAACCTAAACCGCGGCGGCGGACCGCTGCGGGGGTGCCGCTTCGGAGTTAAAGCGGGTTCCAGGTCGGCTTGGGGGTGAACTTGAGGTAGCCGACGTTGGCGCCGAGCCGCAATCCGACGCCGGCGCGGATCGGCACCAGCACGACGTTGGCGTTGGTGAGGGCTGTCATGCCGAACCCGCCGATGAAGTAGGCGGAGCCCTCGATGCCGCCGAACCGCTCGTAGATCGCCTCGGTCGCCGGAAGATTGTACACCAGCATCATGGAGCGGGCGCCGTCGCCGCCGAAGTCCCAGCCGATCGAAGGGCCCTGCCAGTACACTTTCAGGTCGCCCGCATTCTTGGTGTAGAGCACGCCCTCGCCGTAGCGCAGACCGGCGACAAACGCTCCGCCGGCCTCCTCGCCGAGCACGTAGCCGTTGGGCAATCCCCACTGGCTGACCGCCTTCTCGATCACCTGGGCCAGTCCGCGCGACACGCCGCCGAAGAACCGGTGCCCGGAGTTGACCAGTTCGGCGGCGCTGTACCGATCCGGCGCCGGCGGGGCAGGCGGAGGCGGCTGAACATACTGTTGCTGCGGCATTCCCTGGGCGCCCGGCGGCTGCGCCATCGGCTGCTGCTGGAGCGGCGGCATCGGCTGCTGTTGAACGGGAGGCGCGCTCTGCGCATGCGCAATCGAACTGCCGGCAACGGCCAGCAGCACGGCCGCAGCGGCGGAATGGATGGCCAGTCTCATCGGATTTATCCCCCAGGCCGGGCGCATGAGCCGTTTAACCCCTTGCTCACGGCGCGGCGGTAACGTGCCGAAATCACCATTCGAATCGGAACAACAAAGGGCCGGAATATGACGGCTTGGCGGCAGTGGCGGAAGCCTGCGGCGTTGATCCTGGCGCTTGCGCTGACCGGGCTTGCCGCGCCGATGCTTCCAGGCATCGGGTTCGCCGCCACCACCGAACGCGTCGTATCCGATCCGTATAGCGGGCTGGCAATAGGCGGCTACGACCCCGTCGCCTATTTCACCGACCGCAAGCCCGTGCTGGGCAGCGCCTATCTCGAACTCAGCTTTGCCGGTGTGGTCTGGCGTTTCGGCAACGAGGGCAATCGCGCGGCTTTTGTCGCCGACCCGGACGTCTTCATGCCCCGGTTCGGAGGCCACGATCCACTGTCGGTCGGCCGTGGCGGCAGCGCGCTGGGTCACGGCATGCTGTGGGCGATCGTCGAGGACCGGCTCTACCTGTTCGTCAGCGCGCAAGCGCGCGACGCGTTCCTCAAGAGCCCGCATGCGACGATCGATGCCGCCGAGCGGGCATGGCCCGGGGTGCTGCGCACCCTCAGCCCGTAGCAGGGCCGCCCGGCATCGGCCGGGCCGCGTCGCCCCACCCGATGAACGGCGGCAGGCGGAAGCCGGGCCGACCATACGGCAGCGGCTGTCCGTCGAGACCAGTCATCGTGCCGCCCGCCGCGACGATCAGGGCGTGACCGGCGGCCACGTCCCACTCGGAGATGGACGTGGTGCGAACGTAGAGATCGGCTGAGCCCTCGGCGATCCTGCAGAACTTCAGCGACGAACCCACGACCGCACGCTCGATATCCGGGAACCGGTCCAGATACGCCTCGGTGGCCGGGTCGCGATGGAAGCGGCTGACCACGCTGACGGCGCCGCGGGCCGGCCACGGCCGTGTGCGAATCGGGGTCCGGGCACTGGCAACGCCGCCCTGCCCTGCCTGCATTCGCTCGGCTCCGAGACCGGACATGCCGGCCCACACCGTGCCGAGTGCTGGGGCGGCGATCACCCCGGCCACCGGCCGGCCGCTGTCGATCAGACCGATGTTGACAGTGTAGTCGGGAAACCCGGCGATCAGTTCGCGGGTGCCGTCGAGCGGGTCGATGATCGCAAACCGGGATCCGAGACGATCGGGATCCGCCAGATGAGGCGATTCCTCGGACACCACCGGCACGCCGGGCAGGATCCGCGACAGCTCATCGAGCAGGACAGCCTCCGCGGCTTCATCCGCCGCCGTGACGGGAGAACGGTCCTCCTTGTCGCGCCGGTTGAGGTTCGTTCCAACCGCCAGAATCGCTGTCGCCGCCCGCCACGCCGCCGAAATCAACGCGTCCATCAACTGTCTGTCGCCGTCGGGGGTCTGGGTCACTGTCGCCTCGGTGTCGATTTGCGGCCTGCGATTTATCACACGGCAGGCTCACCCTCGACCGCCGAATCGCCTAAACGGGTGGCAACGCTGTCCATCGGAGGCTGCCATGTCCGCAATGATCGCCCTTGAGAGCCTCGACCTCGCTGCGCTGCTGTGCTCCCGCGTGTGCCACGACCTGATCAGCCCGGTCGGGGCGATCATGAACGGCCTCGAGGTCATGGAGGAGGACAAGGACGACGCCGAGACCAAGACCTTCGCGATGGATCTGATCAAGAAGAGCGCCAAGACCGCTTCGGCCAAGCTGCAGTTCTGCCGGCTGGCATTCGGAGCCGCAGGCTCGGCCGGGGCTCAGATCGATGCGGGCGATGCCGAGAAGGTGACCCGCGGGCTGATCGAGGACGAAAAGACCAGGATCGCCTGGAATTTGCCGCGGGTCCTGCTGCCCAAGAACCGGGTCAAGCTCCTGCTCAACATGGTGCTGATTGCGGGCCAGACGATTCCGCGCGGCGGCACCATCAGCGTCGATCCGGTCGGTGAAGGCGACGCCATGAGCTTCCGGGTGTCGGCTTCCGGAACCAACGCGCGCCTGCCGGCGGCCGTTCCCGGGCTCCTGAAGGGCGAGCCCGGGGAGCATGCGGTCGACGCCCATGCCATCCAGCCGTTCTACACGGGGCTGCTGGCGCGCGACTGCGGCCTCAACGCGGATATCGCGGCCGAAGGCGAGGCGATCGTCGTCAGCGCCAGGTAGCGGGTTACGGCGGACCGCCGGCGGTTAACAAGCCGTAAATGCGAACGGCGTTGCCGCTCGCTGCAAACAGAAATTAAACGCTTCCACAACACACTGGCAGCCTAAGCATAAAGCGGCGGCCCGGCATGGGTGCGCCGGGCCAAGGCTGTTTCATGGACGACCTGCTGCGGGAATTCCTGACCGAGACCAACGAGAGTCTCGATCTGGTCGACGTGGAGTTGGTGCGCTTCGAACAGGAGCCCAACAACGCGAAGATTCTCGACAACATTTTCCGGTTGGTTCACACCATCAAGGGCACCTGCGGCTTCCTCGGGCTGCCGCGTCTGCAGAAGGTGGCGCACGCGGCCGAGACCCTGATGGGCAAATTCCGCGAAGGCGTTCCGGTGACGGGCGACGCCGTCACGCTGGTGCTGTCCGCAATCGACCGGATCAAGGACATCCTCGCCGCGCTGGAAAAAACCCAGCGTGAGCCCGATGGCGACGACGCCGAGCTGATCGAAGCGCTGGAGAAGATGGCGCAGCGCGGGCGTGCGGCGAGGTCTTCGGATCATTCGGGCGGGACGCTCGTCCATCAGGTGCTGGAGCGCGCGCTTCGCCCCGGCGAGGTCACGCTGGACGAACTGGAGCGGGTGTTCCGCGAGACGCCCGGGCCCGGGCAGGCGAAGGCCGCGGCCGAGCGGCCGCAGAAGCCCGCCGCCTCCGAGGTAGAAGAGGTCGAGCGCAACGAGGCGAGAACGGTAAACCAGTCGATCCGCGTCAATCTCGATACTCTCGAACACCTCATGACGATGGTCTCGGAGCTGGTGCTGACCCGCAACCAGCTCCTCGACATCATGCGCCGGCATGTCGATTCCGACTTCAAGGTGCCGTTGCAGCGGCTGTCCAACGTCACAGCCGAACTGCAGGACGGCGTGATGAAGACCCGGATGCAGCCGATCGGCAATGCCTGGCAGAAGCTGCCGCGCATCGTCCGCGACCTTGCCGCCGAACTCGGCAAGGATATCGAACTGGAAATGCACGGCGCCGACACCGAGCTTGACCGCCAAGTGCTGGAGCGCATCAAGGATCCGCTGACCCACATGGTCCGCAACTCTGCGGATCACGGTCTGGAGACGCGCGCCGAGCGCCTCGCTGTCGGAAAGCCGGAGAAGGGGACGATCCGCCTGTCGGCCTATCACCAGGGCGGACACATCGTGATCAGCGTCGCCGACGATGGCCGTGGTCTCGACACCCGGCGGATTCGCGAGAAGGCGCTGGCCGGCGCACTCGTCACGGAGCCGGAGCTGGAGAAGCTGTCGGAAGCGCAGATCCACAAGTTCATCTTCACGCCCGGGTTCTCGACCGCAGCCAAGGTCACCAGCGTGTCCGGGCGCGGCGTCGGGATGGACGTGGTCCGCAACAACATCGATCAGATCGGCGGCAGCATCGAGGTCAACTCGGTGCGCGACGAGGGCCTGTGCTTCACCATCAAGATCCCGCTGACGCTGGCGATCGTGTCGGCGCTGATCGTCGAGGCTGGCGGCGAGCGGTTCGCTATTCCGCAGCTCTCGGTGGTCGAACTGGTCCGCGTTCACGCCAAATCCGAGCATCGGATCGAGCGCATCAAGGACGCGGCAGTGCTGCGCCTGCGCAACAAGCTGCTGCCGTTGGTGCGGCTGTCGACGCTGCTGAAAGCGGACGACGGCACGGCGCTGCCTGAGCGCGGCTTCATCGTCGTCACCCAGGTCGGCGCCCAGACCTTCGGCATCGTGGTGGACGGCGTGTTCCACACCGAGGAGATCGTCGTAAAGCCGATGTCCGGCATGCTCCGCCACATCGGCATGTTCTCCGGCAATACCATTCTCGGCGACGGCTCGGTCATCATGATCGTCGATCCGAACGGTGTGGCCCAGGAAACAGGCGCGAGCGTCTCGGCCAATTCGCTGATGACTTCGGACGACGAGCGGGACGCGGCCGAGGACAGCGCGGCTACCACGTCGCTGCTGGTGTTCCGTGCCGGTTCGCCCACGCTGAAGGCGGTGCCGCTGTCGCTGGTCACGCGGCTCGAGGAGGTCGACGTGCAGAAGTTCGAACTGTCCAACGGCCGTCACATGCTGCAGTACCGCGGCAAGCTCATGCCGCTCATCCCGGTCAACGCAGACGTCCGCATCCGCTCCGAAGGCAGCCAGCCGCTGCTGGTGTTCTCCGACGCCGGCCGGTCGATGGCGCTGATCGTCGACGAGATCGTGGACATCGTCGACGAGAGCCTGAACATCGATGTGGGCAGCGACAGCCAGGGTATCGTCGGCTCCGCGGTGATCCGGGGCCAGGCCACCGAGATACTGGACGTCGGTTACTATCTGCCGCTTGCCTACGAGGACTGGTTCCACAACAGCGAGCGGATGGTGGTTCCCTCGGCGCGCTCGCTGCTGTTCGTCGACGACTCGGCGTTCTTCCGCAACATGCTGTCTCCGGTTCTCAAGGCCGCCGGTTACGAGGTGACTGCGGTCGCCGGTGCCCGGGATGCGCTCGCCTTGCTGAAGGGCGGCCGCCGCTTCGACGTGCTGGTGACCGATCTCGACATGCCGGGCATGGACGGCTTCGCTCTGGCGGAGGCGGTGCGCGAGGAGGCGCATCTCGCCGGCATGCCGATCATCGCGCTGTCGTCCTACAGTTCGCCCGAGTCGATCGAGCGGGGCCGCGCGGTCGGTTTCCACGATTACGTTGCAAAGTTCGATCGGCAAAGTCTGGTGGCGGCGCTCAAGGAGCAGACCGCCGATATGGCGGCCTGAAGCGATGGCGGACAACGACAAGACCATCAGCGAGGAATTCGTCGAATACGTCACCGTGACGATCGGTGAGCAACTGTTCGGCCTGCCGATCTCGCGCGTGCAGGATGTGTTCATACCGGACCGGCTGACCCGTGTGCCGCTTGCGCCTCCCGAGGTCGCAGGCGTGCTCAATCTGCGCGGCCGGATCGTGACGGCGATCGAGATGCGCCGCCGCCTCGATCTCGATGCGCGCGGCGACGGTGAGCCCGTGATGGCGATCGGGATCGACATGAAGGGCGAATCCTACGGGTTGCTGGTCGACTCGGTCGGCGAGGTGATGAAGTTTTCTGCCGGAGCGTGCGAAGCCAAGCCGGCCAATCTGGACGGCCGCTGGGCGCGCCTGGCTTCCGGGGTGATACGGCTCGACACCCGCCTTCTGGTGATCCTGGACGTCGATCGTGTGCTCGACCTCAGGACGAATGCGGCTGCAGCGTAATCAGGTGCGGACAACAGCGGGAACCGGTCCCGACCCGGGCAAGAGAGTGAGGCTGAAATGAAAATCTGTCTGGTGGTTGACGACTCCAGCGTGATCCGGAAGGTCGCACGCCGCATCCTGGAAGGCATGGATTTCCAGATCGTGGAAGCCGAGGACGGCGAGCAGGCGCTCGGCGTGTGCCAGCGGCAGCTCCCGGATGCCATCCTGCTGGACTGGAACATGCCGAAGATGGACGGCTACGAGTTTCTCAAGGCGTTGCGCCGGATGCCGGGCGGCGACCAGCCCAAGGTGGTGTTCTGCACCACGGAAAACGACGTCGCCCACATCGCACGCGCGTTGCATGCCGGCGCGAACGAATACATCATGAAGCCGTTCGACAAGGAAATCGTCGAAGCGAAGTTTCAGGAGGTCGGTCTGATCTGACCGGTCTCCAGCCGCTCGTTGTTGTTTCGTCCAGTGTGAGTGTTGCGCCCTCCATGAGCGCCGTCATCCCAGCCTCCGCCCGCCAAGCGCCGGCGCCCTCCCGGGGCGAAATCCGCGTCATGATCGTCGACGACGCGGTGGTCGTTCGCACCCTGATGGCGCGCTGGATCGGAGATGAGCCGGGACTTGCCGTGGTGGCGGCGCTGCGCTCCGGCCGCGAGGCGGTCGACCAGTTCGAGCAGCACGATCCCGACGTCGTCATTCTCGACGTCGACATGCCGCATCTTGACGGCATCTCGACGCTCCCGCTGCTGCTGGAAAAGAAGCGCGGTCTTGCCGTGATCATGGCGTCGGCGCTGACCCGCGACAACGCCGAGGTGACCCTGAAGGCGCTGTCGCTCGGCGCCGCCGACTACATTCCGAAGCCCGACGCCGAAGGCGGCGTCATGACATCGGCATCGTTCCAGCATGAGCTGGTCGAGAAGGTGCGCACGCTGGCCAAGCGCGGCCGCAAGCCGCTGCGGTTGCCGGCCTATGCGCGCCGGCCGCCGGCTTCGGCCACGCGCCGGCTTGGCGGAGCGATCCAGCGGGTCGGCAAATGGCGCACGCCGGCGCCGGAGAAGGCCGCGGCGTTCGAGCTGCGTCCGTTCTCGCCGGTGCCGCCGCGCGTGCTGCTGGTCGGAGCTTCGACCGGTGGTCCCCAGGCCCTGAGCCGGCTGGTGACGCAGATCGACGCCATCACCGACATGGCGCCGGTGCTCATCACGCAGCACATGCCGCCGACCTTCACCACCATCCTCGCCGAGCATCTGAGCCGGGCCAGCGCCAGGCCGGTCCGCGAGGCGGTGGACCGCGAGCCCGTGCTGGCGGGTACGATCTATCTGGCCCCGGGCGGCAAGCACATGCGGGTGACGCGGCGGTCCGGGACCGCGATGATCGAACTCGACGACGGGCCGCCAGTGCACTTCTGCAAGCCGGCGGTGGACCCGCTGTTCACCTCCGCCGCCGAGGTGTGGGGGCCGTGGAATCTCGCTCTGATCCTGACCGGGATGGGCGTCGACGGCACCGACGGAGCTGCTGCGGTCGTGGAGGCCGGCGGCAGCGTGATCGCGCAGGACGAGGCGACCAGCGTGATCTGGGGCATGCCCGGCTCCGCCGCCGACGCAGGCGTGTGCGCCGCGGTGCTGCCGCTCGACCAGATCGGACCGAAGGCGGTGCGGCTGTTCCTGGGAGCGCGCCCATGACTCCCGCCGACTACGAATACATCCGCCGGCTGCTCAAGGCCCGCTCCGGCCTGATGCTGTCCGCCGAGAAGCACTACCTCGTGGAAAGCCGCCTGCTGCCGATCGCGCGGCGGCTCGGGCTGGCCAATCTGTCGGGGCTGGTGCTGAGGCTGAAAGCGCCGGGGGGCGAGCCGCTGATCGCCGAGGTGGTCGAGGCGATGACCACCAACGAGTCGCTGTTCTTCCGCGACAAGACGCCGTTCGACCAGTTTCGCGACACCATCGTTCCGGCGCTGCTGCAGTCGCGTGCCTCGAGCCGGCGCGTGCGCATCTGGTGTGCGGCGGCGTCGACGGGACAGGAGCCGTACACGCTGGCCATGTGCCTTCGCGAGATGGGACAGGAGCTGCGCGGCTGGCGGTTCGACATCTTGGCCACCGACATCGCGACCGGCGTGCTGGAGAAAGCCAAGAGCGGCATCTACAGCCAGTTCGAGGTGCAGCGCGGCCTGCCGGTGACGATGCTGATCAAGTACTTCTCACAGGTCGGCGAGATGTGGCAGATCGCGCCGGAGATCCGCGGCATGGTCAGGTTTCAGCCGTTCAACCTGCTGAACGATTTTTCCGCGCTCGGCCCGTTCGACATCGTGTTCTGCCGCAACGTGCTGATCTATTTCGATCAGGACACCAAGGTCGATGTGCTCAACCGCCTTGCGAAGACGATGGAGCGCGACGGCTATCTCGCGCTGGGCGGCGCCGAGACCGTGGTCGGGCTGACCAGCGCCTTCAAGCCGGTGCCGGACAGGCGCGGGCTCTACGTCCCGAGCCCGTCCGCTGCGGCAAGGCCGGCCATCCCTGCGAGGGAGAGCAATGTGATCCCGCTCGCGCCGCGGCTGGCCACGGCCGGCGCCCGCTAGA
>CAZGSW010000113.1:0-13198 GCA_964528635.1 uncultured Rhodoplanes sp.
GGATGGGGCAGTGTGTCTCGCGCATGGCGGGGCAGCGGTGGCTGTAACGATCGGCGCTGCCGGTTCGTCTTTAAGTGCCGAACACAACAGACAGGTACGACATGCTGCGCTATTGGGCTGCCCTCGGTTTGCTTTGCGTCACCGTTTCTCCCCTTTCCGCCCAGTCCTATACCGAGGCGGAAGCGGCGGCATGCCGGCCCGACGTGTTCCGGCTGTGCGCGGGCGAAATCCCCAACAAGAAGCGGATCATCGCGTGCCTGAACGGCCGGCGCTCGCAGCTAAGCCCGGCCTGCGCGCAGGTCTTCGACCCCAACCGCGGCCAGGCAGCCAACCCGGCCACGCGCAGCACGTCGCAATCGCCGATGATGCCGACCGACGGTCAGAGCCGCTGGGGCCGCTGAGCCTGGTACAATCGGAGCTAGTACTTGCCATCAGAGAAAGGCGATTCACGGGGCACCGTCATTGCGAGCGAAGCGAAGCAATCCAAGGGGCGCGAACGTCGTTCTGGATCGCTTCGTCTTTCGCTCCTCGCGATGACGACCGTATCACCGATGATTCCAGGCTTTAGCGTGGCTCGATCTTCGCGGCCTTGATGACCCGCTCCCATTTCACAATGTCGGTCTTGAGTCTCTCCTCAAGCGCCTGAGGCGTGCCCGCGGACGCCTCCAGCCCAAGGTCGCGCATCTTCTTCACCACCTCGGGATCGCCGATCACCTTGTTGATCGCGACATTGAGCTGCTTGACGATCTCCGGCGGCGTCTTGGCGCGAACGAAAATTCCGTTCCAGGACGTGACCTCGAAGTCCTTCAATCCGCTTTCCATCGCGGTCGGCACATCCGGCAGCCAGGGCGTGCGCTTCGCGGTGGTGGTCACCAGCGCGCGGAACTCCTTGTTCTGGAGGTGCGACTGGAACACCGTGTAGGTGTCGATCAGCATCGAGACGTCGCCGCGCAACAGAGCCACCGTCCGCTCCGATGCCTGGCGATAGGTCAGGACCTTGAAGTCGATTCCGGTGGCCTGCTTCAGGAGCTCGGCCACCAGATAGGCCGAACTGCCGTGCGCCGCCGTGCCGACGTTGTACTTGCCAGGCTCCTTGCGCGCGGCCTCGATGAAATCCGGCAGCGTCTTGAACGGCGAGTCGGCCTTCACGCCGAGCAGGAAGTCGAAGTACACGACGTTCGCGACCGGAGCGAAGTCCTTCACCGGGTCGAACTGCAGGTTCTTTGCCAGCGACACGCTCGACGCCGTACCGTTGGAAAACAGCGTCAGCGTATGCCCGTCAGGCGGGTTGTTCAGCGTATCGCGGGCCGCGACGATACCGAAACCGCCCGCCTTGTTTTCGACAATGACGGGCTTGCCGAGCACCTTGCTCAGACCGTCCGCCGTGATCCGGGCGTGGATATCGGCGATGCCACCCGCTCCGAACGGAATGACGTAGCGGATCGGCCGGTCCGGGAAGCTCTGCGACTGCGCCGGCGTGGCATCCGCCGCGAGGGCCGCGACCAGGCCCAGTGCGGCCGCGCCTGCGGCGGCACGAAGCCGTTTGACGGATCGGAATGCTGTCTTCATCGGTTCCTGCTCTTTCTGCTTGCGCCGCCGCCCTACTTGGTCCGCTCCAGGATCGTCAGCCCGCGGTAGCGGTCGATCAGATAGATCAGGCCGCGGTCGTCGATCGTGACGTCATTGGCCTGCACCTTCGGCGCACCTTCCGCCGGATCGGGGACGTAGTGCGCCACCTCGCGCAGATTGCGCGGCTTCGACACGTCGATGACCCGCATGCCGTGCGCGAAATAGGCCACCGGAATCTCGGTGCCGGTGACCCGCTCGCTCGGCTGGTGACAGGCAGTGAACGGCGGCACGCCGGGCTTCTCGAGTTCCGGCATCTGGAACGAGCCGATCACGAACGGATGGGTTTCCTTGGTGATGTCGACCATCCACAGACCGCCAGGGCGGTCGTCGGGTGTGCGCCAGACGTCCTCCTCGGCCACCATCAGGAGCTTGCGGCCGTCGATCTCGTACGGCAACGGCAGCGCGGTGTGGACGGGGCATGCATATGGCGGACGCCACGCCATGTGCGCCACCGTCTTCGGCTTCGACATGTCGTCGATGTTGAGGATGTACATGCCGCCGAGCCAGTAGCTGACGTAGAGCCGGTTGCCGAGCCGCAGCGGATGGTGGCAGCGGTGCGCGTCGCCCTCCCAGGGGCCCTTCTCGCCGCCCGCGGTCCACTGTCCGGGCGCCCACCAGCGGCCGACCTCCTCCGGCTTCTCCGGGTTCTTGAAGTCCACGATCATCACGATGTTGCCGACGTAGCCTTCCACCGTCGGCGACATGTAGGCGTAGCGGCCGTCGAAATCGAAGCGGTGAACGCCCTTGCCCTCTTCCTTCGAGCGGTAGAGCTGCCGCGGCTTGGCCGGGTTGGAAATGTCGTAGACCGTGTAGCCGCCCTTGAAGTCGGGCTCCGGCTTGGTCTTGCCGCGCGGATAGAACTCGTTGTTGACGATCATGATGCCGTTGCCGACCCGCACCTTGTGCGAGTGGCTGCCCGGCGGAATCTCGATCTCGGCCAGCTTGCGCGGGTTTGCCGGATCGGCCACGTCGACGATCGTGGTCCCGATCGGATTGTCCATGTGACCGAGGTACGCCACCGTCCCCTGGACCACCACCTGACCGCCGCCGGGACAATCGAAATACCCGACCTTCTTCAACCCCGACGCCGATGCCATTCTGATGTGCCTCCCCGATGACGCGCGGTCGCGAACGGACGCGCGCAATGCAGCGGACATTGCCCCATCCTGCTGGCATCATTCAAAGAAAAAAGCCGCGCGCTCGCTGCATGGGCGGCGCGCGCACGCGCATCCGCAGCGAATCGTATCGGCAGACGACCAATCAGGGATGCCGCCATGACGCATTGTTATGGGTCTGCTGCACCATCTGCAGGCAGGCCAGCGACCCGGAATCGGCATGGTATTTCAACCGCCGGGCGACTTTCGTACCGAGCCGGGCGATTCTTCCCGCTGACACCGTCAGCAGACACACCCCCTCACCTCACCAGCTCCCGCATCGCGCGATCCAGCCCGTCCAGCGTCAGCGGAAACATCCGTCCGCCCATCAGTTGCTGCATCATGCGGATCGAGGCGGTGTACTGCCACTCGCGCTCGTCCACCGGGTTGAGCCACACGCAGGCCGGATAGGTGCGCGTCACGCGCTCCATCCACACCTGCCCGGCTTCGTCGTTGTAGTGCTCCACCGAGCCGCCCGGCGCCGCGATCTCGTACGGCGACATCGCGGCATCGCCGACGAAGATCGCCTTGTAGTCGTGCGGATAGGTGTGCAGCACGTCCCAGGTCGGCGTGGTGTGATCGTAGCGGCGGCGGTTCTCCTTCCACACCCGCTCGTAGATGCAGTTGTGGAAGTAGAAATGCTCCATGTGCTTGAACTCGGTGCGCGCCGCCGAGAACAGCTCCTCGGTCGCCTTGACGTGCCAGTCCATCGAGCCGCCGATGTCGAAGAACAACAGCACCTTCACCGCGTTGTGCCGCTCCGGCCGCATCAGGATGTCGAGATAGCCCTTGTGCGCGGTGCCCTTGATGGTGCCGTCGAGATCGAGTTCCTCCGGCGCACCGGTGCGCGCGAACTTGCGAAGCCGCCGCAGCGCCACCTTAATGTTGCGGGTGCCGAGTTCGACGTCGCCGTCGAGGTCCTTGAAGTCACGCTTGTCCCACACCTTGACAGCGCGCCGGTGCATGCTCTCGCCGCCGATCCGGATGCCCTCCGGGTTGTAGCCCGAGTGCCCATAAGGCGAAGTGCCGCCGGTGCCGATCCATTTCGAGCCACCCTGGTGGCGGCCCTTCTGCTCGGCGAGGCGCTTCTTCAGTTCGTCGATCAGCCTGTCGAGGCCGCCCATCGCCTCGATCTGCTTCTTCTCCTCCTCGGTGAAGAACCGGTCGGTGAGCTTCTTGAGCCACTCGGCGGGGATGTCCGCGGTCACCGCATCGCTCAGCAGGTCGAGTCCCTTGAAGACGTGGCCGAACACGCGGTCGAACTTGTCGAGGTTGCGCTCGTCCTTCACCAGCACGGCGCGGGACAGGTAGTAGAAATCCTCGACCCGGCGGCCCGCCAGGTCGGCGTCCATCGCCTCCATCAGCGTGAGGTACTCGCGCAGCGTCACCGGGACGCCGGCGGACTTCAGCTCGTGAAAAAACGCAACGAACATGCGGGCCTTTCCGGTTTTCTGCCAGTTTCTGACGGCCCGGGCCCGCAAACCCCGTCGTCAGGGCCGAAATCGCAGGTTCCGCGGCGTTCCGTCGCGCCGACTGTAACCGAATCTACACCGCAATTCAGCATGCAGGACTGTCAGAAACCGGGAGCATCGGACGTGCCATTGACGGCTGGGCTGGCGGGCGACCTCGGACTGTTCGCCGATACGATCTGGAGCGCGGGCACCGCACTCAGCGAGACCGCGCGGCGTCACTTCGCGCGTACCGAACCCGAAGTCTCCGTCGCGGTCGGCGACGACGCCGTGGCGCTGGCCGCGCCGGCGTGGCGCAGCCTCGAACAGGCCGGCGGCGCCGCGACGCCGTTCCAGACACTTGCGATGGCAGAACACGCAGCACAGGTCCACCTGCAGCGCGCCGAAACGCCCCGCATCGTCGTCGTGCACAATAACGGCGCCCCGGCGGTGATCGTGCCGACCGTGCTCGGCCGGACCAACGGCATTCCCACGCTGCGCTTTCTGGGCGACCCGCTGATCCAGTACGGTGACGCCATCGCGGCGCCGGATACCGCACCCGGACTGATCGACACCGCGTACCGGATGGCATCCGCGTCCAGCGGCGCGTGGCTCGTTCATCTGCGCAAGGTCCGCGACGACGCCCGGATCGCCGGGACTCTGCAGCGCAACGCGCGGCTGCTCGGAGAGCAGGAGGCGCCCTTCGTCGACATGACGAAGCCTCCGGCCGAAAGCGCGCGCAACGTTCGCGAGCTGCGCCGGCTGCGCCGCAGGCTCTCCGAACTGGGGGACATTCGCTTTGAAATCCTGCAAGGCGCCCCCGCACGATCCGCCGCCGAACGCGCCCTCGATTTCAAGCGGGACTGGCTCGCCGCCCGCGGCCTGCCCAGCAGCGTGATCGGCAACGAACACTGGGAACATGCCGTCCTCTCGATGGCCGCCGCCGCGGACGGCCCGATGCGGGCTGCCCACCTGACGGTCGGGGGACGCACCGCCGCCGTCGAGCTTGGTTTCGTCCACGGTTCGCACTGGTACGCGTTTCTGGGGGCGACCGAGCCGGAATTCGCAAAAGCCGGCCCTGGCTGGGTGCAGATGGCGGAAACCGTCGCGCACTGCCGCGACGAACGGTTCGCCAGCTACGACCTGCTGGCGCCGTCGGACGCCTACAAGCGTGTCATCGCGCACGGCGCGGTGACGGTTCGCGACTATGCCGCCGCGATCGGCAAGGGCGGCCGGCTTGGCGTGCTCGCAGCCAAGCTCGCTCCTGCCATGAAGGGCCTGCTGGCCCTGATGCCGCCGGCCGTGCAGCGCTCCCTGATGTCCTGGCAGGACGGCTCGCCCCGCCGCAAGCTCTGACGGCGCTGCTCCGGCCGCCGCCTCAAGGCGACGGCCGGGCAACCTTCAGCCGGATCATTTGACGGGCAGGATCGCGGGAAGCGGTGACGAAGGCCGCGCGCCGAACTTGTAGCTGAGCTGCGCCAGCACGGTCCGCCGCGAGCCGAAGAAGCAGTCGCCGCGGGTGAGGCACGCCGTCAGGTAGATCTTGTCGGTGAGATTGACGCCGTTGACCTGGAACCGCCAGTTCTCGTTCTCCCATGCGGCCACCGCGTCGAACAGCGTATAGCCCGGCGTCTTGATGGTGTCGGTGCCGTCCCAGACCGGGCCGATGTAGCGGACGCCGCCTCCCACCGAGAAGCCCTGCACGCCGAACAGCGCAAAGCGGTACTTCGCCCACAGCGAGGCCATGTGCTCGGGCACCGTCTCGATGCGGTTGCCCGCGTTGTTGCCTGACTCCACCTTGGCGTCGAGGTAGGTGTAGGCGGCGATCAGGTCGAGATCTTTCATCACCGTCGCCAGCACCTCGATCTCTGCGCCCCTGATGCTCGCCTCGCCGGTCTGCACCTGGCCGATACCGGTCGGCGATGTGGCAAGCCGGTTCTTCTGGGTGATGTCGAAGACCGCGCCGTTGATGACCAGATCCTTCGACTTCATGTACTTGAAGCCGGCCTCGTACATCTCGCCGCGCACCGGCTTGCACAGGCCGGTGCCGCTATCCACGCAGGCCGACGCGCCGAAGATCGTGCCGAACTGCGGCGTGAACGACTGCGCGTAGGACACATAGGGCGTCAGTCCGAACGGCAGCTCGTACATCAGGCCTGCCCGGCCGGTCACGGCCTTGTCGTCCTGCGGCGCAATACCCGCGATGCCGGTCGTGGCCCGGTCATGACGGACGCCGAGCACGCCGATCCACGAGCCGAGCCGGAGCTGGTCCTGCGCGTAGAAACCGGTCTGCTCATAGTTGATCTTCGGAGTTCTGAACGTGGCCGGACGCGGCACGGCGGTGTAGGTGGGACTGAACAGGTCGAACGGGGTCGTATCGTACACGTAGCCGTAGTCGCCGGTTTCTCCGGTGCGGCGGTAATCGATGCCGAACAGCATCTTGTGCGAGACCGGACCGGTGTTGAACTTGGCTTCCGCGTTGGAGTCGGACGTGAACGTCTTGCGGTTGCTCAGCCAGCTTTCGACATGCCGGTTTACCAGCCGCATGCCGGGATCGATGTAGGGATTGGCGGGATTCGAAAAGCTGTCGGTGTAGGTCGTGTTGTAGATGCCGTCGATGTCCGAATAGCGCATGTTGTGCGCGACCTTGATCACATCGTTGAAACGATGCTCGAACAGGCTGGTCGCCGACAGCGTTTCCGTCTGGTAGAGGTCGAAGGTCGGATCGCCGACGAAACGGTTGATCGGAATTTTCCCGTTCGGATTCGGGAAGATCGTGCCGGAGTGCGGAAGGAAGGACGTCGACGAACCGGACTTGTCCTTCTGGTAGTTGGCGAACACCGTCCAGGTCGTCATGTTGGTCGGCGCCCAGGTGACGGCCGGCATCACCAGGATGCGATCGTCCTTCACGAAGTCGGTCTGGTAGTCGCTGTCGCGGAACACACCGATCAGGCGGTAGAGCCACTGCCCGTCGGCGCTCAGTTTGCCGGTGTGATCGGTCTGGATCTGCTTGCGGTTGAAGGTGCCGTACTGGACCCCGATCTCGTGGAGTTCCTCCGACTGCGGCCGCTTGCTCACCAGATTGAAGATGCCGCCGGTGGTCGTGGCGCCGTACAGCACCGACGACGGACCGCGCAGCACCTCGGCGCGTTCGAGCGCGTAGGGATCGATACGCTGATAGTTGAACCACGAATTCGTGGTCCGCATGCCGTCGAGATAGATGTCCGGCTCGGAGCCGCGGATCGTCAGCGACTCCACGCGTGAGTCGGGACCGTAGGCCCCGGAAAAGACGCCCGGCACATACCGGAACGCCTCCTGGACCGTCGTGACGGCCTGATCCTGCATCCGGTCGGCGGTCACCACGCTGATCGACTGCGGAATTTCCTGCAGCGGCGTGTCGGTCTTGATGCCGGTCGCCGAACGGGTGGCGACATATCCCTCGACCGGTCCGTCCGCCCGCTCCTGTGTCCCCTCAACCTGAATCGTCTGCAGATTGACAGTCGACTGCGCGAACCCCGGATTGCTCGTCAGCGCCAGCCCGCACACGCCGGCTGCGACATGCGCCGCCAGCGCGTAAAACCTGTTCCACTCGTGCATGTATACGCATCCCCAAATACGTCATTTTTTTCCGTCACATGGACGCTTCGCCCAGGTGCGGTGTTCTTTCTTCGCCGATGCGCGCGGAAAAGATATTTCGATTTTCCCGGTTCGAATTATTCCGGTTCGTGTTTCGAATTTTTCGATCTCGGAACGATTCCGATTCAAAAATTGCAGCGGCCGGTTGGCTCGGATATTCGACTAAGAAGAATTTGAACCCGATGCCTCCCCTGCATTTTCGCTTATGAGACATTCCTGCAGCACATGGACTGCACCTGTGCGTGCGTGGACAACTTTCGCGACGTCGCTCCGGCAAGGAGCCTGACGCGCTTCGCCCGGGCGGGAGCGCGGTCGCGCGGCAGCACGCATCTGGCTCACATTTTCGCCTTACCTGACGTGCTAGAGGATTGCCCTTCGTTTGTGGATCGCAATGCGCGCCATTGGTCTTGCGGCTGCCGCCGCCCTTCTGGTTCTCGCCCGGCCCGCCGCGGGCCAACCGTTCGATCCGGGCCCCCCGGCTCCGATCCAGCAGCATCAACCGGCTTACCCGGCTCCTGCCGCTCCGGCGCCTGTATCCCCGCTGCCTTCCGTTCCTGGCATTCCTGCCGGCGCCGGAGTTTCCGCAGACCCCGCGGTTCTAGCCGCCCCCGCCGGCCCCGCTCTGGTTTCACCAGAAGGACTGGCTCCTGCACCGCCACCCCCTGTCTCGAGCGGAACCGTGCAGGTCATCTGGGAGGTCAAGAACCGTTTCCGGCTGTTCCGCCATGAAGCGGATTTCCTCGAGCACGTTACCGCGCACCAGGGCGACGGCGTGCTTGCGGCGGAACACCGGCTTTCCGTCCTCAGCGACGGCCGCGGCTGGGCGGCGGACCTGCTCGGCCGTCTGTGCGTCAACGGCGCCGGCCGCCTGCTCTCCACCTGCGAGCGCGACGGCGCGAAGGAGAACTACCTCAGCCCCGAGGATCACCGCATCGGCGTCCGCGTAGCCGGCGCGGTTCCTCCCGGCTCGATCTGCGCCTGGAGCTTTAACGACGGCACGCAGCAGCCCCAGCAGATCAGCGTGCCATGCACCGAGGAGGTCCGGCTGCGCGTGGGTTACGGCCGCACCACGCTCGCGTCGGTCGGGCTCACGAAGCCCGACGGCGGCATCGACAGCGCCTCGACCGACATCCAGGTGCGCGACGTCCTGATCGCCGGACTGGGCGACTCCGTTGCGGCCGGCGAAGGCAATCCGGACCGTCCGGTCGAGCTTGGCGACGAGGGCTTCTGCTTCCGCCGCTTTCTCGGCAAGGGCCAGTACTTTCGGCCGAGCCGTGCCGGCTACTCCGGCAACAGGGCGTGCGACGACGCGCCCGGCGGCCCCGAAGCGGCCGCAGCGAATGCCGGCTGGGAGCGCCACGCCGCGCGCTGGATGTCGGCGGCGTGCCACAACTCGCTGTACGGCTATCAGGCCCGCACCGCGCTCGCGCTGGCGGTCGAGCATCCGCAGCTCGCGGTGACGTTCCTGCCGCTTGCGTGCAGCGGCGCGACCATGGACGCCGGCATCTTCGGCAGTCAGCGCGCCCGGGAATGTCCCGCCAGCGGGAATTGCGCGGGCACGGTGCCGGGACAGGTCGCGCAGTTGCAGGCGGCGCTGGCGCGCGCACAGAAGAGCCAGCCGGAGCGCAGCCTCGATGTGATCCTGCTTACGGTCGGCGCCAACGACATCAGGTTCTCCGGCATGGTGGCGGATGTCATCCTCGCCTCCGGCGTGGAGCGCACGCTGTTCAACCAGGCCGGCCTGATTTCTTCCACCTCGGAGGCCAGACAGATCCTCGACCGCAATCTGCCGGCGGACTTCGTGCGGCTGCGCGCGGCGCTCAAGCCGCTGGTCGGCGGCGGACTGTCGCGCGTCGTTTTCGTCTCCTACGGCAACCCTGCGATGCAGGGTGGAGCCGCCTGCCCCGGCGGACGGGACGGATTTGACGTGCACCCCGCCTTCTCCGCCGACAGCGAGCGCCTGCGCCGGGTGTCGGATTTCGTATCCGGGCAATTCCTGCCGAAGCTGAAGGCGATGGCGCGCTGCGAAGGCGGCGTCATCTGCAAGCATCCGGAGACCGACCGGATGACCTATGTGGACTCGCATCTCGAGGCGTTCGCCGACCGCGGCGTCTGCGCGCGTGCCGACGACGATCCCGAGTTCGACCGGGCATGCTTCTCTCCGAAGGGCGAGAGTTTCAACCCGGACCTCGCATCGGCCGCGACCTCGCCGCTGCTGTGCGACCGCAGGCCCGGCGAATTCCGGCCCTACGCACCGCGCAGGCGCTGGGTCCGCACCGCCAACGACAGCTACTTCACCGCGATGACGTTCCCGCGCGGACTGCCGGCGACCGCTCAGCCCAACAGCATCCACGATGCGGCCTGGGGCGCCATGAGCGCGGTCTATGGCGGCGCGGTGCATCCGACCGCGGAAGGACACGCGGCGATGGCCGACGCGGCCCTGCCGTCGGTGCGCGCATTGCTGAACCTCGAAGCGCCGCCGGCGTTCACCGCGCAGCCGCTGCCGCCGCTGGAACCGCCGCAGTCGCCGCTCGGATCCAGCGAGCCCGCGCCGCCGCCTCAACAATAAACGTCACGGCGTCGGGTCCGGGCACCGCTCGCCGGTCATGCGAACCGGGCACACGATAAACACGTCGTCGCCATAGGCCTTCCCGGCCGGCGCAGCTCGCCCCTCGGTCTGCAAACGCCCGACCAGCCGCGACATTGCGGCGGAGTCGGCAACCGCGACCTGCGCAAACCCGAGCCGGCCCGCGGCCGCGATGACGGCATCGACACCGCCTTCTCCGGCGGTCGGCAATTTCGAGGCCTGCCGTCCCTGGAAGTAATGGAAATAGCCGCTCTTCAGATCGGCCCACACGATGGTCCGGTTGTCGAAGCTGCGATGCAGTCCGGCATCGCGGAACAACGGCGAGACCGGGATCGACCGGGTTGCGATCACCACAGCCGTCACCGCAAAACAGACGACCCCCGCGATCCAGCGCACGCGCAACCCCTCGCCCGCGGCCGGACCGGGCCGCGCCATTCCGATCAGGGCAAACGTCGCCGCGGTCGCCGCGAAGACCGCGACCGGCACCGGGTAATAAGGCGCGCGCGGATCGTGCAGGACGAAGTAGCCGACGTTGGTGACGAGATTCACCGTCGCGGCGAGCAAGACCATGGCGGCCCGCGGCTCGAACCGGCGCAGCAGCACAACGCCCAGCACGACAGGCGCCACGGCCCCCAGCACGATGGTCTGGCCGCTGTGCGGCATCGTCACGAAGAAATCGCGCAGTCCGCCCTGCAGCGCCGCCCAGTCCAGCACGGGACGCGCCGCATCGACCGCGCTGTACGTCGTGTTGAACGGGCCGCCCGCATTGATCCAGTTGGCAAGGAGGACCGGAGCGATGCCGACGGCGAGTGCGATGCCGAACGCGGCAGGCGCTGTCAGTCCGCGCAAGCCCGGGCGCCACAGCCAGGCCACGCCATAGCAGGCGGCAAACCCCGCCACCATGAACAGGTTCGGAACCCTCACGTCGGCCGCAAGACCGAGCAGCAGGCCCGCGAGAGCATGCCAATGCCAGCCACTCGAAAGGTTCGTGAAATCGAGCCGCATCGCCACGAGCCAGCCCAGCGCAAACGCGAACGCGACGCTCGGCCCGATCGACATGCTCCACCCGTAGCGACCGAGCGTGACAAAGCAGAACACCGCAAGCGCCGCAGCCAGCACCGGCGCCCACATTGACCGGGCGCGGACCATGACGGCGATCAGCGCACCCAGAATGAACAGCACCGCAAGCCGCGCGGTGATCCGCGACTGCTGCCCCTCCGGCCAGAACGACAGCAGAAAGCCGGTGCCGGGCGGGTATTGCAGCACCACCTTGTCCACCGACGGCTTGTAGTGATGACAGTGCGGCGCCACCGCCTCCTGCCAGCCGCCCGGCGGCAGGCCGCTCGCCTTCAGCGCGCCGACCAGCGCGCGCGTGACGTCGTCCGTGATTTCAGTGTTGAGGCCGCGAACGAGCCCCGCCTCGCGGAACAGCCGGGCCTGCCGCAGATAGCCGAAATCGTCACACGCGATCGGCGTCTCGACGGCCCCGTCGACGATCCGGATATTTCGGGACGCCGACACGCTGGCCACGACCATGGCCGCGACCGCGAGCAGCAAAAGCAGCCAGCCCGGACCGCTCCGGGGCAACCACGCGCCAGGGGCTTCCGCGAGCTTCAGCGCCTCACCTCAAAACCACAGCCGACTTCAAGTCTCGCCGCGCCGCAGGCAATCGCAGTTCGGCACACAAGTCCAGAACTCGTTGAAAAGTCTCCACGGGAGTGGTGTGGTGACAATCGCGATTCGCAGCGGCAACAGAGATCGATGAGCGGGCCTGACGGGGAGTTGCAGCGCGGAACGGACGGCGGGGCGAGATCGCCCCGGATCGCCGTCATCATCCCCTGCTACAACGAGGCGCTGTCGATCGGCACCGTGGTGGCCGACTTCCGGCGCGTGCTGCCGCAGGCCGACATCTATGTCTACGACAACAATTCGACCGACCGGACCGTCGCGGTGGCGCGCGAAGCCGGCGCGACCGTCCGCACCGAGACGCAGCAGGGCAAGGGCCACGTCGTGCGCCGCATGTTCGCCGACGTCGAGGCCGACATCTATGTGCTGATCGACGGCGACGGCACATACGACGCGCCGAGTGCGCCGCAACTGATCGGCCTCTTGGTCGACAACGGACTCGACATGGTCAACGCCGCGCGCCAGCCGGTGGCGGACAAGGCGTTCCGGCCCGGACACAAGTTCGGCAACCGGCTGCTCAGCGGCGTGGTCGGCACCATCTTCGGCCGGTCCATATCGGACATGCTGTCAGGCTACCGGGTGCTGTCGCGGCGCTTCGTCAAGTCGTTCCCGGTGCAATCGACCGGTTTCGAGATCGAGACGGAAATGACCGTGCACGTGCTCGAGCTTGGCATGCCGATCGCGGAGGTCACCACGCCGTACCGCGACCGCGTCAGCGGCTCGTCGAGCAAGCTGCGCACCGTGCACGACGGCATCCGTATCCTGTTCGTGATCGTGCAGTTGCTGGAGCAGGAGCGGCCGTTCCAGTTTTTCCTGGCTTTAAGCGCGGTGCTGGCGCTGCTGTCGGTCGGGCTCGCCGCGCCGGTGCTGGTGGAATACTGGAACACGGGACTGGTGCCGCGGCTGCCGACTGCCGTGCTGTCCGCGGCGATCATGATCCTCGCGTTCCTTGGCTTCGCCTCCGGCCTGATTCTCGCGACCGTCACCAATGGCCGCCGCGAGGCGAAGCGGCTGCGTTACCTGTCCTACGAATCCCCGGCCGCGATGAATTTCCGGCT
>CAZGSW010000113.1:13298-14452 GCA_964528635.1 uncultured Rhodoplanes sp.
CGATCGCCTGCTGCCGCGCGCGATCGATCTCGCCGTCCGTCATCTGGCGGTTGAGCACGCCGATCATGTTGGAAGCGTTGACGATGATCTCCGGCTCGGTGGCGCGAAGCCCGGACAGGTAGGCCCACTTGTAGGCGGCGACGTAATCCTTCGCGGTGCCGCGGCCGGTCGCATAGAAGCCGCTGAGCAGGATCTGCGCTTCGGCATCGCCCTGCTCGGCGGCGCGCTTGAACCAGCCGAACGCGACCGCGTCCGATTCCGGATTCTTGTGTCCGGCAAACCTCAGGCCGAGCGCGGTCTGCGCTCTCGGATCGCCCCTGGCGGCCGGTTCGTCGTAACGGTGGCGGTCATCGAGGCTGAGGCTTCGCGTCTTCGGCTCGGCGAAGGAAACGGCCGGCAGCGAAACCGAAAGGATCAATGCGCTGGCGATAACCGGAATGAGCCTGGTCATGGTCGAGCCCCTTGTCGCTTGCCCGCGCCCCGTCGTCCCTCTTGGACGCCGTACCCTGGTCGCAGGCCTCCGTACCCGGATCGACGAGCGCACGGCCGTCGGCGTTACAGACAATCCCGAAAAATCCGCTCGCCGGAATCGGAAAGCCCCGGACCAGCCGGGGCTTTCGTTTCGGTTTGGAATTGTCCGGCGCTTACCAGCGGCCGCCGAGGCGAAACACAGGTCGGAAGGCAGGCCGGAACACCGGCCGGAAGCTATGGCGGACCACCAGCACCGGCTCCTCCACGTAGCGGGGACGCGGCTTGGGCTTGGCTGCGGCCTTCTTCACCGGCTTGGGCGGCGGCACCGAGGCCTGCGCGTCGGCGGCGGCGGTCTGGTACCTGGCTTCACCGGGTTTCTGCGCCGTCTCGCCGGCCTGTCCGCTGGTCGACGCAGTCGTGGACTGGGTGGCCACCGGCTGGATATCGCCGCGGGAATCCAGCGCGAGTTCCGCCGCGGCGAAATTGCCGGACACAACCGTCAGCAGGACGGCGCTGGCGAAGGCAGAGGCGAAGGTCTTCATGACGGTCTCCTTGCGGTCGGCTCGCGGCCCGGGGGCCACCCTTCCCTTTCACCAAGGCAGACGGACGCCCGCACAGGCCTGTTACAGCCGATCGACCGGACTGTGCTGGCCGTCACACCTTCGGGAACCGCGACGCCGCAA
>CAZGSW010000114.1:0-14313 GCA_964528635.1 uncultured Rhodoplanes sp.
CGTGCTGCTGGCGGAAGCCAACGTGCCCTACGACGAGGTGTTCGAGCTCGAGGACATCAACTCGGAGTTCCCGCAGGCCGACGTGGTCTACGTGATCGGCGCCAACGACGTCACCAACCCGGCCGCGGAGGAGGACAAGACCTCGCCGATCTACGGCATGCCCGTGCTGCAGGTCTGGAAGGGCGGCACGGTGATGTTCAACAAGCGCTCGCTCGCCTCCGGCTATGCCGGCATCGACAATCCGCTGTTCTACCGAGACAACACCATGATGCTGCTCGGCGACGCCAAGAAGATGACCGAGTCCATCGTCAAGTCGATGTAGCGGAACCCGGCCCGCGGGCCGTGGCTCCCGCAATTGCGGAGAGCCGCGCTGCATTCCGCCTCTTGCCTCTTTGCCTCTTTCCAATGAAAAAGAATGGGCAAGCGCCCGCGCAAGGGCGCGAAAGCGGGAGGTTGTGGAATGACCAAATGCAATTACCGGATGTCTCGCCGCGCGATACTGGCCGGCGTCGTGACGGCGGCGATTTCGGCGCCTGCCGCTGCGCAGACCTACCCGGCGCGGCAGATCACGATCCTGGTGCCGTTCGCGGCCGGCAGCGTCACCGACACCACCGCCCGCGCCATCGGAGCCAATCTCCAGGAGGCGCTCGGCCAGACGGTCGTGGTCGAGAACCGGCCCGGCGCCCACGGCATGCTGGCGGCGACCGCCCTGATGAAGGCCAAGCCCGACGGCTACACGTTCCTCATCACCACCAACTCGACCCATTCGGCGATCGCGCTGTTCAAGTCGGTGCCGTACGACCCGATCAAGGACTTCACCCCGGTCGCGCGCCTCGGCAGCTTCCACTCGTTCGTCGCCGTCAATCCCAACACGCCGATCAAGACGATGCAGGAGCTGGTCGCCCACGCCAAGGCCAACCCCGGCAAGCTGTCCTGCGCATACGGCAACTCGACCGGCAACATCACCTGCGAGGCGATCAGGCTGCGCAACAAGATCGAGACTGTCTCGGTCGCCTATCGCAGCAACCCCACCGCCATCACCGACCTGGTCGCGGGCCACGTGCCGATGATGATCCCGGACTTCGGCACCGGCATGCCGCAGGTCAGGGCTGGCAAGATCCGGCCGCTGGCGGTGCTCACCCGCGACCGCAACCCGCTGCTGGACGTGCCGACGCTGCACGAGACGGTGATGCCGGGTTACGACCTGCTGGCCTGGGCCGGCATGTTCGCGCCTGCCGGGCTGCCGCCGGAGATTGCCGAGAAGGTATCGGGAGCGCTGGAGAAGTTCCTCAGCCAGCCCGAGACGCAGGAGCGGATGCTCAAGTCCGGCGTCCAGGTTTTCTACACCGGACCGAAGGAATTCACGGCCTACGTCAAGAGCGAACTGACCAAGTGGACCGATCTGATCAAGGAGGTCGGGATCCAGCCGCAATAACGGGCGATCCCGAAGCGGGCCAATCGTACGGGTTCTGGAGGAGCATGAATGCCTGAACTGTTTGTCGCGCGGGCCTCGGAACTGAAAGAGGGCGACCGCCGGATCATCGAAAACGGCGGCGCGGCGATCGGTGTGGTGCGCGCCAAGGGGCAGTTCCACGCCTATCTCAACGAATGTCCTCACCAGGGCGGCCCGGTGTGCGAGGGCCTGCTGATCCACCGCCTCGAGGAGGACATCGGTCCCGACAAGACCTATCGCGGCATGCGCTACACCGACGATCTGCACATCGTGTGCCCGTGGCACGGCTGGGAGTTCAACATCGAGACCGGAAAATGCGCCGGCGACGGCAAGCACTCCATCCGCCGCTACAAGGTGGTGGAGCGCAACGGCGAAGTCTACGTCGTCGTCTGAGTCGACAGGAGAAGAAGCATGTTCATCAACTCGAGCGATCCCAACTACGCGCTCAACGTCGACGGCTATCACACCGGCAAGCATCTGGAGAACGCGCGCAAGCAGGCCGAGGCGCGAAACCTCAAGGACGTTCTGGTCGTCGATGTGGACTCGCACCACTACGAGACCGACAACTTCAAGCAGATCCTCGAGCTTATCGAGGATAAGCCGCTGCGCACCACGGCGCTCAACACGTTCCAGTACAAGGGGGCGGGCGCGGTGCTGATGGACCAGCCGGGCTATCAGGACATCGGCGGCCGGGTGACCCGCTACCAGACACGCAAGGGCGAGAAAATTCCGGACGACGGCCAGCCGCGCGAGGTGTCGCAGGCGCTGCGCTGGATGGACGCGCTCTCGGTTGACTACGCCTGCCTGTTTCCGACACCGATGCTGTTCCTCGGCCTGCATCCGCAGCACGAGGTCGAGGTCGCGCTGGCGCGCGCCTACAACCGCTACATGACCGACGTGCTGCTGCCGGCGAATCCGCGGCTGAAGTCGATGCTGTACCTGCCGTTCAACGATGCCGAGGCCAGCATCAGGATGGTGCAGGAGTTCGGCGGCAAGAAGGGTGTGATCGGTTTCATGGTGGTCTCGACGCGCTACAAGCCGGTCTATGACAATCCCTATATGAAGCTGTATGCGCTCCTTGAGGAGATGAACCTGCCGCTCTCGTTTCACGCTTCCTACTACTGGAACGACCAGCTCACCGCGATGACCAACCGGTTCATCACCGCGCATGCTCTCGGCTTCACACTGTTCAACGCCGTGCACTGTGCCAACTGGGTGGTGAACGCGCTGCCCGAGCGCTTCCCCAAGCTCAAGGTGATCTGGATCGAATCGGGCCTCGCCTGGGTGCCGTGGCTGATGCAGCGGCTCGACAACGACTACCGGATGCGCACCTCGGAGTGCCCCGGCCTCAAGAAGCTGCCGAGCGACTACATGCGCGACATGTTCTACACCTCGCAGCCAATGGAGATGGTCAACAACATGAAGGCGCTGGAGCTGACGTTCGAGATGATCAACGCGCGCACCCAGCTCCTGTATTCGTCCGACTATCCGCACTGGGACATGGACCTGCCGTCGACCATCTGGGATCTGCCGTTCCTCGACGAGCAGGGCAAGCGCAACATCCTTGGGCTCAACGCCAAACGCATCTTCAATCTCGACACCAGCGACCGCTTCCCGGAAAAGGCGAAGGGCAGGCCGCGCGAGGTTGCGCCGGCGAAGTAGCATTCGCGATCGGCTATGCGCCGCGGCTCATGGCTCGGCGCAGCAGCATCGCGATGGCGAACCCCGTCGCTGCGATGCCCGCAAAAAACAGCGGCGCGGCGGCCCAGCCGAGCATGTCCACGGTCCACGCCAGCGCGGACGGGCCGGTGAGGTTGCCAAGGCTCGTCACCTGCTGGATGAGTCCCAGCGTGATCGCCAGCAGCGCCGAGGTCGGTGCGAGCTTCGGCGCGGCCGCGTGGATCGAGCCCGGGATCAGGCCGGTCAGCGCCAGGCTGCAGGCGGCGAGCGTCGCCACCAGCGCGACCGGGGAAGCCTCCGAGAAAATGCCGAAGCCGGCAAAGCCGAGAAAGCCGAACGCGCCGGCCAGGATCGTCCACACCGGCACGCCGAGCCGCAGCAGGACACCGGCCGACATGTTGCCGATGGCGTTGGCCGCCACGGTCGCCGCGCTGATCGCGCCGGCCGCCGACAACGACAGGCCGAGCCGCTCGACCAGCAGCGTCGGCATCAGTCCGGTCAACGCCATGTACTGGAATGTGTAGGTGCCGAAGGCGAGCGCGAGCAGCCACGGCCCCGGCGTGCCGAGTGCGGTCCGCACATTCGGCAACACCGAGGACATCGCGCCGCGCGGCGCGGCCGGCTCTTCCTCGATGGGGAGCATGGCGATCGCCAGCATCCAGAGAAGCGCAATGGCGCCGTTGACGATCCACAGCGTTTCCCAGCCGTAGACGAGCAGATACGGGCCCGCGAGCATCATCATCAGCGAGCCGAGCGGCAGATGCGAGCCAAACAGCGGCATCACGGTGTCGAGGTCGCGCGGCGCGGTGACCGCGCGCAGGAGCCGCGGGATCGCCAGTGTGGCTGCGAGATAGCCGCAACCTTCGACCGCTCGGGTGGCGATCAGCGCGCCGCCGCCGTCCGCAAGCGCTCCGGCAATGCTGCCGAGTCCTGCCGCGGCGAGCCCCGCTATCAAGGTACGCTTTGCGCTGAACAGGGATGCGGCGATCCCGGCGGGCAGTCCGCCGAGAGCCCCCAGCGCGCCATACGCGCCGACGATCCAGGAGGCGGCAGCCAGCGTGAGCAGGAGATCACGCTGCAGGGTCGGCAGGGCGATCGCTGCCTTGCCGATCTGCAGCGCGCCGACCATACCGGCGAGAATGAGGACGAGCACCGCGCCCCAGCGCGTTCGCTGTTGCATGCTGGTCAGCGGCGCGGGGAGGATCGTGACATGGCGGCAATCTAGGGGCGGCGCATCCGCGCATCAACTGCCGGGTCATGCTCCCGGCGGGTGGACTGTGTTATCAACGGCCGATGCTGAAATGGCTTGTCGGTGCTGCAATTGCGTTCGGCGGCTTCGTCGCGCTGATGTACGTCGCGCAGCGGTCGCTGATGTATTTCCCCGACACGGCGCGTATCCCGCCGGCCGCTGCCGGCCTCGCGGCAGCGCAGGAGGTTGTGCTCGACACCGCCGATGGCGAGAAGATCGTCGCGTGGCACGTGCCGCCGCGGGAGGGGCGGCCGGTTGTCATCTATTTCCACGGCAACGGGGGCGCGCTGATGCACCGCGCCGCCCGGTTCCGCACGCTCACGGAGGACGGCACCGGCCTGCTCGCCGTGAGCTATCGCGGCTACGGCGGCTCGACCGGCAAACCCACGGAAGGCGGCCTGATCGCGGATGCCGTTGCAGCGTACGAATTCGCCGCCGCGCGACATCCGGCGGACCGGATCGTGCTGTTCGGTGAATCGCTCGGCACCGGTGTCGCGGTGGCGCTGGCGGCCGAGCGCGAGGTCGGCGGCGTGATCCTGCAGGCGCCGTTCACCTCGGCGGTGGACATCGGCGCGCTGGCGTATCCGTTCCTGCCGGTGCGTCTTCTGATGAAGGACCAGATGCGCTCCGATCAGCGGATCGGGAAGGTGAAAGCGCCGTTGCTGGTCATTCACGGCGAACTGGATCGCGTGATCCCGGTCCGTTACGGCGAGCGGCTGTTCGAACTGGCCGGCGGACCGAAACGGATGGTCCGGGTCCCGCAGGGCGACCACAACGATCTGGATTCCTACAACGTGCTGGCCGAGGTCCGCGCGTTCCTGAACGACAGAATGCGCTAACGCTGCCCTGACTCCTGGGGTGGAGGCGGCATCCAGTTCAGTCCGCCGGGTTGGCTCTGGCGGGGGTCGGGCGGATGCAGGAGCGGCGGGCCGCTGTCCAGATTTCGCTGCATGCGGCGCTGTATGAAATTCGGCAGGATCTGCGCGCTCTGGTCCGGTTCGCAATAGCCGCCGACGCCGCTGATCGACTGCTGGCACATCTCCATTGTCGGAATTCCGCAGTTTCTTTCGCCGTCGTTGAAATGCGCGCAATAGGGCTGCGCGTTGACGGCGGCGGGGATAATCAGCGCGGCCAGGGCCGTGAGGCGGATCGGGATCGGCACGGGAAAAACCATTGTGATGTTCGAGGTCAGGATGGTAGCGCCGTTCCCGGCCGCTCGTCACTGCTTCCGGTTTTCCGGCTGCGGCCGATTCCAGAACTGGGCTCGCCACTTGATCCCGATCACGACGGTGAACAGCAGCCCTGTGGTTGCAAACAGAGAGGCGGTCCAGCGGAAGCCGATCCGCTCGATCAGCGCGCCGGCTATCAGGAGGCCGAGCGGCAGGCTGTAGATCGCCATCATCCGCACCCCGAGCACGCGGCCGCGAAACCGCTGGCTCGCCGTCCGCAGCAGGATCACCGTGTGGCAGACCATGGCGAGGCTTTGGGTGATGCCGCACAGGAACAGCGTCACCACGCCGCCCTTCAGGCCGTCCATCTGGATGAAGACCAGAATGAGCAGATGCCAGACCACGGCGGCGACGAACATCAGCCGCGACAGATTCACCTCGGTGCTGAACCACGTCATCACCAGCGCGCCGAGCAGGGCGCCGAAGCCGATCGAGGCCACCAGGTAGCCCAGCCCGGTCTGGTCGATGCCGTAGACCTCGCGGGCGACGTAGGGCAGCAGGCCGTTGGTCAGCGGGAAGGCGGTGAAGTTGAACAGCAGCGCCAGCCAGACGATGGCGAGCAGGCTCGGCGTGTTCCAGATGTGAACGACGCCCTCGCGCAGGTCCGCCCATGTGCCGGTGCGGACCTCCACGGCGGCAGCGGGGGTTTCGCCGGTCTCCGGCGGTGGTGACGACGACAGCCAGGTCAGCAGCGATCCGAGCGCGTAGAGCAGCGTGATGGCGACATAGGCCGGTCCGACGCCGAATGCCGCGAACAGGCCCGCACCGGACAACGCGCCGGTGATCCGCGCTATGTCGGACGTGGTGCGCGAGAAGCTCATGGCACCGGTGAGGAGTTGGGGCGGCATGGTCTCGGCGATCAGCGCGCCGCGCAATCCCATGTCGGAAGGGCGCACCAGCCCCGACACGGCGGCGATCGCGAGCACCAGTTCGGGTCTGAGCAGTCCTGCGAACGCCAGCGCCATCAGCACGGCGGCGACCGCGGCGTAGATCGCGCGCATCGTCGACAGCATGGTGCGGTGTCCGATACGGTCGCTCACCACGCCCACCATCGGCGCGATCAGCGTGCCGCCGTAAAGCAGCGCGCCGTAGATCGTGAGGTAGAACACCGAGCCGGTTTCGACCAGCACGTACCAGCCGAGGATCAGCGTCTCCATCTCGAACGCCCATGAGACGACGAGATCCGCAGGCCATTGGAAGCGGTAGGCGCGGACCCGGAAGGGCGCGGACGCGGCAGGAAGCGGCATTGAAGTCCCGGCGGGGGAGGGCGGCCGCCATCTTAGGACAGTGGGGGCCTGCTGCCACGTCCCAGAGTCATGTCCGGTGCGGCCATCCACGCTCCGTTCACGAGCGAAACCGTGGCTTTGCTGCGGTGCGGTTGCGGCGGATGCCGCGGTCAGAACGTCTGGTAGGAGCGGCCCATCTGGCCGCCGAGCCGGGCGAACCCGGCCTTGGCGGGCTCGTGGTCCTTGTTGATGTTGATCGCCTTGGCGTATGAGCCCGCGGCCTTTTCCTTGTCGCCGAGCCGCTCGTAGGCGAAGCCGCGGCTGGTCCACGCCTGCAGGTTCTGCGGCTCCGTCACCACCGCGTCGTCGAGATCGGCGGCGGCGGCCTTGAAGTCATTGATCGACATGTAGCTCAGCGCGCGGGCGATGAACGGCTCGGCCTCGTTCTGCGTGAGCCCGATCGCGGTCGAGAAGTCGTCGATCGCATAACGATGCTGCTTCTGGCTCTGATAGAGCAGGCCGCGGTTGAAGTAGGCTTCCGCATTGTCGGGCCGGATCGCGATCGCCTTGTTGAAATCGGTGAACGCGTTCAGCGTCTGCTTCTGCTGGCGATAGATGATGCCGCGGCCGAGGTAGGCAGCGGCGTAGTTCGGATCGAGCTGGATCGCCTTGTTGTAGTCCGCCATCGCCAGGTCGAGCTTGCCGGTCTTGCGGTGGATCAGCGCCCGGTTGGCGTAGGCCTGGGTGTAGTTCGGGTCGAGGCCGATCGCCTTGTTGAAGTCGGCGAGCGCCTCCTGATTGCGCCCGGCCTGGCCGAACACGGTGCCGCGCATGTTCACGGCCTGCGGATCGTTCGGGTTGCGCTGAACCACGCCGGTGAGCGAGGCGATGTTGGCGGGCGAGGCGGCGAGCTGGCCCTCTTCGGAATCGGTCGGCGTGGCGGCGGTGGTGAAATTGGAGCTCTGGCAGCCGGCCAGCGCCAGGGTCAGGGCGGCGAGGGCCACTCGCGCGGTTCCGGTCGGGCTGAGACTGGTCACGGCCGTGATGGCAGACATCTTCGGGTCACCGCGCTTTTCGTGTGTTCAGCCAAGGAATGCGGCGAAGGTTCGACGATAGCTCCCGAAGCGCCGAAACGACAGCGCGGGCCGGGGCATCGCCCCGCCCGCGCCGTGGAAAACCAGGCCTTGGCCGGTGAAACCGGCTCAGCGTCCGCCGAACCCGCCACCGCCGAAACCACCGGCGCTGCGCCCGGCCGACGGACCGCGTCCGGGACCGCGGGCGCCATCGCGGCCGCCCGGGCCGCCAAATGCCGGCTTGGGCTTCATCGGAATGAGGCCTTCGCGCTGCATCTTCTTGCGAGCCAGCTTGCGGGCGCGTCGCACCGCTTCGGCCTTTTCACGGGCCTTCTTCTCGGAGGGCTTCTCGTAGTGACCGCGGAGCTTCATCTCGCGGAAAATGCCCTCGCGCTGCATCTTCTTCTTCAGCGCCTTGAGGGCCTGGTCGACATTGTTGTCGCGGACAAGAACCTGCACTCGTCGATCCTTCTGCAATCGATCCGGAATAGGGGTTGGTGGGGACGGCCGCAGCCGTCCGAGTCGGGCGCTCCTAGCAGGAAACCTGCATAAAGTCCACAGATACGGCGGTTTGGCGGCCGTCAGGCGCTGATGTCGGGGGTAAGCTGGTCCTCGACCGCGATGATCCGGTCGCGCAGGATCAGCTTGCGTTTCTTCAGCCGCTGGATCTGCAGCCGGTCCGAACCGGGCGATGTTTCAAGGGCTTCGATGGCCGTGTCGAGATCGCGATGCTCCTGCCGCAACCGCGCCAGCAACGCGACGAGTTCGCGCTCTTCCTCTTCGGTCATGGCTCGGCCCGCGATCCCGGAAATGGTCGCCGCTGTCTCGGGGGCAAGACCGGGAACCACAACAAAGTCTTGGATTCGCATGACTTTTGCAACCTGCGCGGCGCCGGAACCGGATCATGTGTCCGGCCGGATCCCGCGATAGAGGTAGGCAGTGACCGCGCCGCGCTCAAGACCCGTCCCCATCAACGCTGCCTTCACGTTAGCGGGGATTTGTTGCGACGCACAAGCCTGGCTTGATCGACTTGCCCGGGTCGCCATGGCAGACTTTCCGAGTCAGGGGTGAGTTCTAATCCGATGGAGACATCGCATCATGACCATCCAAGCCCATCTCTCCGAACTTGAGCGGCGGCACCGGAAGCTCGAGGACGAGATTGCGGAAGCGTTGACGCATCCCTCGGCCGACGACCTGAAGATCGCCGAGCTCAAGCGTCAGAAGTTGCTGTTGAAGGATGAGATCGAACGCGTGAGGAACGACGTCAGCGTTCATTGAATGGACCGGCAGGCCGGGAGCTCTTCCGGCCGGGCCCCGACGAATTTGGCCGCCGGCCCCGCAAACGGGCCGGCGTCGTCGTCTTGTCCGTCGCCGCGGTTTGTCCGTCGCCGCGGTGGACAGCCCTGAGGTCAGCGGCCGACGAACTCGACACCGAGTTCGCCGCCGAGCCGCCAGACCACGCGGCATTCGCGCCGGATGTTGGTGCCGTCGCCCGACAGGGACAGCGTGAAGCGTTCTGGCATGTCGATGTCCGAGTACAGCCGCGCGCCGCGCTCGGAGATGTCGGTGACCATGCAGTCGCGGGGCAGCGAGCCGACACCGGCGTGAAATTTTGCCATGCGGTTGATGACCAACCGCGGAGACTGACGTCGATCCTTGAGCACGGCGTAGTGATCCCTTCTGGAGCGGCAATTGCTAGCGGTGCCGTCTCCAGATTTGATTGCGCGGTTCGATACAGTTTTAGTTTCATCAATGCGCAGTTTGATGCGCTTCGTACGCATTAACCACCGGCGCTAACCAGCGGCGATAACCAACCAGACAAAGAACCGGGCGCCGCGAATTGGATTCGTCGGCAGCAACCGATACCCCTTACGTCAGGGACTTTGGGGATTTTCGATGCTGCACAGACGCGCGTTTTTCGCCGGCGCCGGCGTCCTTGGCACGGCGATGCTCGGCACCCTGCGGGTGAGCGTAGGCCAGAGCGCGGTGGGGACCCGCCGCGCAGTACGCGGCATGACGGCGAACGATCCCGATCTTGCCGCCTATGTTCGAGGCGTGCAGGCGATGCGGGCGCTGCCGGAGTCGGACTCGCGCAACTGGAACAGGTTCGCGGCCATACACGCGCGCTACTGTCCGCACGGCAACTGGTATTTCCTGCCCTGGCACCGCGCCTATCTGGTCGCACTCGAAGCCATCGTGCGCGATCTGTCCGGCAAGCCGGATTTCGTGCTGCCGTACTGGGACTGGACCGCGCAGCGGGCGCTGCCGCCTGCGTTCGTGGCCGGCACCCCGCGCAACAATCCGCTCAACCATCCGCGACCCGGGTTCGGCAGAGGCGACGTGCTGCCCGACGACATGGTCGGCACGCAGGTGATGGCGCGCATTCTCGACAGCCCGGATTTCGAGGCGTTCGGCAGCGCGCGGCCGCGCGGTCAGAACGGCGTCGGCGGCCAATGGCAGCGCCGCACCGGAGCGCGCACCGAGCTGGAGTTCAACCCGCACGACGGCGTGCACGGCACGCTCGGCGGCAGCATGTCGACCGTCACCAACGCGGCGCGCGATCCGATCTTCTTTCTGCATCACGCCAACGTCGACCGCATCTGGGCGATGTGGAACGCGCGCGGCAACGGCAACAGCCCCGACCCGATGTGGCGCAACTTCGCGTTCAACCGCAACTTCATCAACCCGGACGGCTCGCCGTGGAACGTCACGGTGGGAGGACTGCAGGCGACCATGCCGCTCGGATACCGCTACGACGACGAGAGCGGGCCGTTTGCCGCCGATCTGGACTTCGCGGGCCGGTCGGAGACGGCCACCAACCGGCTGGGCACGGCGCTCAATGTGTATCGCAGGCTCGGCGACCAGGTGCTGCCGCGCGCCAACGGCGTGCTGCAGCGGGTGCGGGCCCCGGATGGCGGCGGCGTGTTCTACATGGCGGCCTCCAACAACGAGCGCGCCGCGTCGCATCAGCGGGCCATCAACGTATCGGTGCCGCTCGGGCTGCCGCTGTCCGACGTGTACCGGCCGTCTCCCGCAGTGATGGAACCCGCCGAGCAGCGGCGTCAGCGGCAGCGGGTGTATGCCCTGTTGCGGGATTGCGATGCGCCGACCGACCCCGGCACCCGGGTCCGGGTGTTCGTCAACCGCAACGACACCGATCCCCGTGTCCGGCCGGACGATCCGCACTATGTCACCACCATGAGCTTTTTTGGCACCGAGCACATGAGCGGTCACGGCGCGCATGCGCAGCACGGTCACGGGGCTGGCGCGATGCCGGGCAGCAACACCTCGATCGATCTCACGCCGACGCTGTCACGATTGCAGGGCACCCGGGCGATGCAGGCCGACCGGATCACGGTCCAGCTTCTGCCGATCTGTCCGAGCGCTGACCCGCAGGTCAGCATGGTGCGGCCGCGTCGCATCGAGATCGCCATTCTTTAGGCCTGGAGTCGAACGATGATCCCATCCATGACGGCGGTTTTCCGGTCGAGGCCTGTGCGATACGCGGTCCACACCATCGCTGCGTTTGTGATTACGGCCACCGCGCTGTCGATGCCGTGGCGCGCGGAAGCCCAGCAGACCGCCACGTCCAGCGCACCGGCACGGATCGCGGTGTCGATCCCGCCCGCGGAGCGTGGCGGACTTGCCACGCTCGAGGTGGTGATCAGCGGCTTCCGCAAGCCGGAGTCAGGCAACATCGGCGGCGTGGTCCGCCTCAAGGCGCCGGACGGCGACACCGTCGAGGTCGGTCGCTTCTCGATCTTCCCGGCCGAATCGTTCACCGCCACGACGTCCGGCGAGGAGCAGCGCTATCGTTTCGACGTGACGCGCGCGCTGAAGCAGCTCGGCGTCAGCGCCGGGTCGGCGGAGGTCGAGGTGGCTCTCATCGAACGCTCCAACCGTCCCGTTCCTGCCGGGACCGAGCTTCAGCTCGGCCAGGCCCGGATCTCGATGCGTTGAGGCCTACTTCCGGATCACGGCGCGGGCCCGCTCGATCACATCCCTGGGAGCGGCGTAAAGCTTCGCGATCACCGCCTGCACCTTCGCTCCCGACAGCGGTTCGATATCGACGCGCGACTTCTTCGCGTCTTCCAGGAACTGTGGATCCGTTACGGTCTTGTCGAACGCCGCGCGGAGCACCTCCAGTTGGGCCGGCGGCGTCTCAGGCGGCGCAATGTAGGAGCGGTGGAACACGGTCTGGCTGACCACAAGCTCGACAGCCTTCCTGTCGGCCTCGTTGTCGATGAATTTCCACACCGTCGGCACGCCCATTTTCGTCAGTTCGGGATGCGGCTCGACGCTCACCTGAAGCAGCACGTTCGCCTTGTTGTCGCGCAGCCAGTCCGGCTTCTGCGACTTGAGGCTCGACCAGTCCCAGCCGCAGATGCCGTCGATCTCGCCGCGCTCCAGCGCCAGAGCCATGTCGGGCGTGCCACGATAGCCGGACACCATCTCGTAGATTGCGCCCGCGGTGTTGCGGTGCATGTAGCCGTACTCGTACGTCGAGTCGGACGGGCCGCTGCTGCCGAACTTGGCGCCCTTCACCTTCCGGGTGTCCTCGAAGCTCGCGATCCTGGTGCCCTTCAGCGTGGCGCAGACGCGGGTGCCGCTGTTGGCGGTGCCGATGTATTTGACCTTGGTCGGATCGAACAGCGGGACGGCCTTGGCGTCGAGCAGCGGCGCCATGACTGCGCCCGGCATGATGGCGCCGATGGCGGTGCCGTCCTTCGGCGCGATGGCGGAAATGTACTGCGCTGCCTTGTTGCTGCTGGCACCCGGCATGTTCTTGACCACGATGGCCGGATTGCCGGGAATGAAGCGGCTCATATGGCGCGACACCACGCGCGCATAGATATCGTATCCGCCGCCCGCGCCGCCGCCGACGATCATTTCGAGGCTCTTTCCGGCGTAGAAGTCCTGCGCCGCGGCGGGCAGCGGGGCTGCAAACAGGACGGTGGCAAACGCAATCGGGCCGAATCGCGACAGTGCGAGCAGCATGGGGCGCCTCCCGGATATTGTTTTATGGGACAAGGCTAGGGGAACCGGGCCTCTGCCACAATCGCCACATGTGGCGGAAAGGACGCGCCAGCCGGATGTCTGTCCACAAAGGGGTGTCCGGCACCGGAATGCCTCAATTGTCGGGCCAATGTGGTGCGTTGCACCGGGGCGTCTTCTCGCCTAATTTAGGCCGATTGCTGGAGATCGGGACCGTGTCCACGCCGCTTCGCACCATGTTTGCTGCCGCCGCCCTTGGCTGGGCGATGCTGTCGGCTCCCGTCACCGCCACCGCCTTCACCTTCCAGGACGGCAGCGGAAACTCGATGGCGAACTTCGACATCGAGGATCAGGTGCGGCAGTTTCGCACCAAGCCGGAGCTCGATCTTTCGACCGGCCAGCAGCAGGGCCTGAAGACGCCATATGGGTCACTGCAATTCGGTGTCGAGCGCAATGCCGTTCCGTATGGTGGCATCAGCAACGCCAACCGCGACCACTACGAGCGGATGTTCACGCCCAACTATATTCAGGGCCGCGGCAACTGACGGCTGTGCCGTTCAGATCGATTTCGCCATCTCTCGCAGCTTGAATTTCTGGATCTTGCCGGTGCTCGTCTTCGGCAATTCCACGAACACGACATGGCGCGGACACTTGTAGCCGGCGAGATTGTCGCGGCACCACTTCACCAGCTCATCGACCGTCGTGATCTGCCCTGGCTTGAGTTCGACGAAGGCGCATGGCGTCTCACCCCACTTTTCGTCAGGCTTCGCGACCACCGCGGCGGCCTGCACAGCGGGATGTTTGTAGAGCGCGTCTTCGACCTCGATCGAGGAGATGTTCTCGCCGCCGGAGATGATGATGTCCTTGGAGCGGTCCTTGAGCTGGATGTAGCCGTCCGGATGCATGACGCCGAGATCGCCGGAATGGAACCAGCCGCCGGCGAGCGCCTTTTCGGTCGCGCTCTTGTTCTTCAGATAGCCCTTCATCACCACATTGCCGCGGAACATGACTTCGCCGAGCGATGCGCCGTCGCGCGGCACCGGGGCCATCGTCTCCGGGTCAAGCACGTCGAGCGCTTCGAGCGGAACGTAACGCACGCCCTGCCGCGCTTTCTTCGCGGCCTGTTCGGCAGGCGTCAGCGCATCCCATTCGTTGTGCCATTCGTTGGTGGTGGCGGGACCGTAGGTTTCGGTCAGTCCATAGACATGGGTGACGTTGAAGCCGGCCTGCTTCATGGCGGCGAGCACCGCCTCGGGCGGCGGCGCGGCGGCGGTGAAGAACTCGACGACGTGCGGCAGCGGCTTCTTCTCTTCCGCGGGCGCGTTGAGCAGCGCCGCCATCACGATCGGCGCGCCGCACAGGTGCGTGACCCTGTGCGCGGCGATCAGATCGTACATCGTCTTGGCGC
>CAZGSW010000115.1:0-14211 GCA_964528635.1 uncultured Rhodoplanes sp.
TCTCGATCATCACCACGGCGTCGGCGCCGCGCGGCACCACGCCGCCGGTGGCGATCGCAGTTGCCGTGCCGGGCGCAACCTCGAGCGCCGGGGCATGGCCGCAGGCGATCACCTCGGCGTTGAGCGTCAGCCGCTTCGCCCGGCCGTCGCTTGCGCCGAGCGTATCGGCGGAGCGCAGCGCGAAGCCGTCCACGTTGGCGCGGTCGAACGGCGGCACGTCGAGTGGCGCGATCACGTCGTCCGCCAGCACGCGGCCCAGCGCCTGCGCCAGCGTCACGCGCTCGCCGGGCAGCGGTGCAAGATCCAGCCGCGACTCGAAGCGGCGGCGCGCCTCCTCTGCGGAAACCACTTCGAGGAACTGCTCCTGCCGGGCGGCACGGCGAACCGCGGCGAGCAGTTCGTCGTGCTGCGTCTTCGGGCTGGTCACGGCCAGGGCCTCACCGGGACGCTGGTTCCCTCCGGATAGCCCTCGCTGTCGGCTGGCACCAGGATCCACCCGTCGGCGCGGGCCAGCGTCTGCATGGCGAGGTACTGCGACGCCAGCGGCTCGATGCGGAAGCCGCGGCGGCGCACCGGCACCACCTCGGCGAGTCCGAGCGGCGAGGCGACCTTGCGCGACAGTTCAGCGTTGAACGGCTGCTCCTCCGACATGCGAAGCGCCAGCCGCGCCAGCATGCGGCGGCCGACGGTGAGCCAGCCGGCCAGCGCCGCATCGAGCCGGCCCGGCAGCAGCAGCACCGGCCGGGCTCCGACATAGCCGAACGCCGTGGTCTCGCCGGGCTGGATGCCGATGCCGTGGAACGCGACCTCGCCGGCGCGCGCCAGCGTCTGCACGCTTTTGTCGTTGCCTCCGCTGCCGGTGCCGCCGATCGCCACCACGGCGTCGGCGCCCTCGTGATGCAGCGCCGCTTCGAGCGCGTCCGGTTGCGGCGATTGCATCGCGATGGCGACGGCACCATCGGCCTCGACGGCGCTTGCGATCAGCGCGGCTGCGGCACCGATGATGTCGCCTTCGCCTGCGCGCACCACGCGGACCCGCGGTTCACGGATCGCGACGTGTTCGATGCCGAGCGCGGTCAGCACCGCGACGTCGATCCGGCGCAGCCGTGCGCCGGTCATCTTCAGTGTCGTGCCCGGTGTCGCATCGGCGCCCGCCGGCAGCACCGCTTCGCCGGGCGCGACCGGCGCGAGCACCTGCGCGCCGCCCTGCAGCGATACTGCGTCCGCAGCCGCGACGGCGTCGGTTCCGTCCGGCATCGGCATTCCGGCGTCGACATGCGGCGGCGCGGATGTCAGCAGCGCCGGCGTGTAGGTGGTGGCGTCAGTGGTGGTGTCGGACGGCACTGCGTAGCCGTCGCGCAGTGCCAGCGGCGCAGCGGGATGGCTCCCCATTGCGCGAACGTCGGACGCTAGCGTCTTGCCGAGCGCCGCGGCGACGCGCTCCTCGCGTGGCGCGATCGCCACGACTCCCATGTCGAAACTGGCCAGCACGTCCGCGAGCGGGGTGAGCCGCACGATCCGCTGCAATCCGGAATCCGCAACCATGGCAGGAACCTGACGTGATAAAAGCAGGGTGTCCAGTGTCGCGGAGGGTGGCGAATGTCAACTCCGCTCCACCAGTCAGGCGGTCGGTGCAATGACGGAATCGATGGTGAGCATGCGCGGACTGAAATGCCCGCTGCCGGCGCTCAAGACCCGCAAGCTGCTCGCAGGGATGACGGCCGGGCAGGTGCTGACCATCGAGTGCACCGACCCGCTCACCGCCATCGACATTCCCAATCTGCTGAGAGAGACCGGCGATCGACTGGAGAACTCCGGCAGGAAGGGCAGGGTGCTGACGTTCCGGATCGTCAAGAGGTGAAGATCACCGGTGTCATGCCCCGCGAAGGCGGGGCATCCAGCATCCACCGTGGCTACTGGATCGCCCGCCTTCGCGGGCGATGACAACGGAGCAACTGGCGAGCCTCACCACTTCATCAGCGACTTGGTCGCCTGTTCCTTCTCCTTGAGGTACTTCCGGTACGCCTCGCCTTTGACGATGAGCGGATCGAGGCTGAGCTTCTCGGCCTTGGCCTTGTGCTCCGGCGAGGAGATGGTCTTTTCCAGCATGGCGATCAGCCGCTCCTCGACGTCCTTCGGCAGGTTGGCGGGTCCCGCGACGCCGCGCGAGATCGCCCACACCTGGTCGAAGCCCTGCTCGCGGAAGGTCGGCACGTCCGGCATGAACTTGGAGCGCTCCGGCGCCATCACGCCGAGCGCGCGGATCTTGCCGGTGCGCACGTTCTCCGCGGCCTCGCTGACGTTGGCGGCGAGCACGTCGATGTGGCCGCCGAGCACCTGTGTCATGCCCTCCGAGGTGCTGCGGAAGTGAGGCACCACGAAGGTGGTGCCGGTCGCGGCTCCGATGGACAGGATGGCGATATGATCGTCGGTGCCGTGGCCGCCGCCATTGAGCGAAATCTGGTTCGGCCGCTTTCTGGCGTCGTCGATCACGTCCTTGACGGTCCTGTATTTGCTCTCCGCCCGCACGCCCCACATGTTGTAGTCGAACACATGGTTGATCAGCGGCGTGAAGCTCTCGAGATTTTCCCTGCGCGCGCCGCCGGCGATCGAGCGGTCGAGATAGCCGGCATAGAGGTTTGGCGCGGCGATGTAGCCGATGGTGTAGCCGTCCGGCTTCGAGGACGCGAGCGAGCCCCAGCCGATCCAGCCGCCGCCGCCGGCGCGGTTCTCCACCGTCACCGGCCTGCCGAAGTTCGGTTCGAGATCGAGAGCCAGCAGCCTTGCGCTGATGTCGCTGCCGCCGCCCGGGCCGTAAGGCACGATGACCAGCAGGCCGCGTGCAGGATACTGCTGCGCGGCCGCCGTCCGAAGTCCTTGCAACGTCAGCACGGATGCGCCCGCCGCGGCGCCCACGAATTGCCGGCGATTGAAGTTCGTCATGTCGTCACCCCCGTGTTCGATCGCCTCGATCGATTCAGATGTTCGGTCGTTTCTCTCCCTGACTTGCCGTCGCGGTTGTTGGGCGTTGTTGCGGACGGACTACTTCTTGGTAAGGCCGGCGGCTTCCATCACGGGCCCCCAGACCTTGGTTTCCTTGTCGATGAACACGGCGTATTCCTCCGGCGTCATCGGGTTGACGATCATGCCGTCGCGGCGCATGCGCGCGGCGATCTCCGGCCTGGCGAGGCCGCGCGTGATCTCCTCGTTGATCTTCTTGACCAGCGCCTTCGGCATCGATGCCGGCCCCGAGATTCCGAACCAGATCGAGGCCTGCAGGTCGTAGCCCTGCTCCTTGAAGGTCGGGATGTCCGGCCAGTCCGGCATGCGCTTGTCGGTCGTGATGGCGAGAGCATCGAGCGTCTTGCCGCGGACGTAGCTCGCGGTCGAGGACACGGTCTGCGACGACCACTTGATATGGCCGCCGACCAGATCGGCGAGCGCCTGCGACGCGCCCTTGTAGGGAACGTGCTCGGCCTTGATCTTCGACATGTTGATGAAGTTCAGCGCGACCAGGTGGCCCATGCTGCCGAGGCCGGACGACGAATAGCTCAGCGATTGCGTCTGTCCGCGGGTGACGAAGTCCTTGAGCGACTTGAAGCTCTCCTTGGGATTGGCCGACAGCAGCACCGGCGAGCCCGCCACGAACGCGATGTTGGCGAGATCCTTCTTCGGATCGTAGCCGAGGTTCGGCCGGCTCATCGGATGCAGCACCAGGTGCGAGACGTTGGCGATGCCGATGGTGTAGTGGTCCGTGGAGTCGACGATGCTCTTGACGCCGATCTGGCCGCCGGCGCCGGCGCGCACTTCGACATAGAACTGCTGCTTGTAGGCGCTCGACAGGTGTTCGGCGACGATGCGGGCCAGGATGTCGGCGGTTCCGCCGGCCGCGAAGGTCGAAATCACCCGGACCGGGCGGTTCGGCCAGTCATCGTCCTGGGCCTGCACAGACGTGACGGACATGGCGCTCATCGCGAGCGCAGCCATAAGCCGCTTCATTCTTCCAGCTCCCGTTTCCACCCTTTAATTATGCAAAGTCTAGGAGAACCGGGCGGCAGGCCGCAACCGCCAGTCTGTGTATCGGCGCGATCCGGGGGCGGCATGGACAAGCACCGGGAATATGGGCGATTGTCGGCCGCCCTGTCCCGAACCGAGAACCGATAGCGTCGCCATGCCATTTCCCCAAGCCTCACAAGCGCTTGCCCGCTTCACCGTGCTCGACCTGACGCGCGTTCGCTCGGGGCCGACCTGCGTGCGGCAATTCGCCGACTGGGGTGCCAACGTCATCAAGGTCGAGATGCCGCCGGACGAGAAGGGCGGCGAGGGCATGGGGGGCCCGCGCGACGGCTCCGATTTCCAGAACCTGCACCGCAACAAGCGCGGCATCACGCTCGACCTCAAGAAGCCGGAAGGCCGCGCCGCTTTTCTGAAGCTGGTCGAGAAGGCCGACGTGGTGGTGGAAAATTTCCGCCCCGATGTGAAGCGCCGGCTCGGCATCGATTACGAAGACCTGAAGAAGGTCAACAAGCGCATCGTGATGGGCAGCATCTCCGGCTTCGGCCAGGACGGCCCTTACGAAAATCGCCCCGGGTTCGACCAGATCGCGCAGGGCATGGGCGGGCTGATGTCGATCACCGGATTGCCGGGGCAGGGGCCGGTGCGTGTCGGCATTCCGGTGGCCGATCTGACCGCCGGCCTGTTCTGTGCGATGGGCATCCTCACGGCGCTGCATGAGCGCGAGGTGTCGGGCGAGGGCCAGCACGTCTGCACGTCGCTGCTGCAGGCGCAGATCTTCATGCTCGACTTCCAGGCCTCGCGCTGGCTGCAGAACAAGGAGGTCGCCCAGCAGGCCGGCAACGATCATCCGACCTCGATCCCGACCGGCGTGTTCAAGACGAAGGACGGACACATCAACATCGCCACCACCGGCGGTCCGATCTGGGACCGGTTCTGCGTGACGATCGGCGCCGAGGACATGGCGAAGAATCCGGACTATGCGACCGGCAAGCTGCGCTCGCAGAATCGCAAGACGCTCAACGCCGAGATCGGCACCTATACGGAAAAAAAGACCAGCGCCGAGTGGATCGACATCTTCAACAAGGCCGGGGTGCCGTGCGGTCCGATCTATTCGATCGATCAGGTTTTCGCCGATCCGCAGGTGCAGCACCTCGGGATCGCGCAGTCGACGCCGAAGAAGGACGGCACGCCGCTCAATCTGGTCGGCCAGCCGGTCCTGCTGTCGCGCACGCCCAGCAAGATGGCGCTGCGTCCGCCGGGGCTGGGCGAGCACACCGACGAGGTGCTATCCGAATTCGGTTTCAGCGCCGCCGATATCGCCGCGCTGAAGCAGGCCAAGGCCGTATAGGATTTGGATTGTCGATGAGTGTGTTGGAAGGAGCGGCACGACGGGTCTGCTCCCTCCCCCGCAAGCGGGGGAAGGGTGGGGAGGGGGTTGTTACGAACTCCGCCCGTGAAGATGCCCCCTCCCTAACCCTCCCCGCTTGCGGGGGAGGGGATGCTGCGGCATCGACGACGTTCAATAATGAACTTCAGCAGACGCTGAGAGGACGACAGCCATGAACCAGCCCGCCGCCGCATATCCGGACGCGAAGTCCTACGCAGACAACAAGATGCTGTCGCGCAAGGACGGCCGGGTCGGCTACGTGATCTACAACAACGTCGAGAAGCACAACGCGGTGTCGCTCGACATGTGGGAGGCGGCGGTCGGCATTCTCGACGACTTCCGCAACGATCCGAACATCACCGTGGTGGTGGTCACCGGCGCGGGCGGCAAGGCCTTCGTGTCCGGCGCGGACATTTCGAAGTTCGAGAAGGAGCGCTCCGACGAGGCGGCGGTGGCGCGCTACGGCGCGATGGTGGAGCAGAGCTACGCGGCGTTCCACGAATTCCCGAAGCCGACCATCGCGATGATCCGCGGCTATTGCATCGGCGGCGGCATGGGGCTCGCCACCTGCTGCGATCTGCGCATTGCCACGGAAGGATCGAAGTTCGCGGTTCCGGCCGCGAAGCTCGGCCTGGGTTACGGCTATCCGGGCCTCAAGCGGCTGGTGGATATCGTCGGGCCGTCGTTCGCCATGGAGATCTTCTATACGGCGCGGCAGTTCACGGCGGCGGAGGCCGTGACCATGGGGCTGGTCAACCGCGTGGTGTCCGATGCTCCGGGCGAACTGGAGAAATACGTCAAGGACTACGCCGAGGTGATCGCCGGCAACGCGCCGCTCACCATCAAGGCCGTCAAGGCGACGGTCGCCCAGGTGGTGAAGGAAGACTCCAGGCGCGACATCGCCAGCTCGCAGGAGCTGGTCGATGCCTGCTTCCGCAGCAACGACTACCAGGAGGGCCGCAAGGCCTTCATGGAAAAGCGCAAGCCCGTGTTCACCGGCACCTGACACGGGCATGGACGCGGCGGCACGCCGGCGGGCCTTCGGCTGGCTCGCGGTCCTGCTGCCGCCGGCCCTGTTCCTGACCGTTTATGCCGTCCACGCGCCGGGCGAGCCCGCGTTCAATCCGGATTCGCAGAGCTATCTGGACTTCGCCGCGTTTCGCAGCGGCGGCTACCCGCTGTTTCTGACGGTGCTCAAGCCGCTGGTATCCGACGTGTCCGGTTACGCGGCCGCGCAGCGCATCGGCTACGCGATCGCGGTTCTGCTGCTGACCCGCCAGTTGCTCCTGCTGCTCGGCAGTCCGCTGGTGGCCGGGTTCGCCGCGCTGGCGCTGCTGTTCAACCCGGAGGTCAACCGCTACCACTTCATCGTCGTCACGGAGTCGCTGTTCCTCAGCGTTACTGCGCTGTTCTTCGCGGCGGCGTTTTCCCACATCCGGACCCGCTCGCTGGCCTCGATCGCGGCGGCGTCCGCCGCGGTGGGTGTGCTGATCGCGATCCGTCCGACCGGGCTCGCATTCGTTCCCGCGCTCGCGCTGCTGGCGCTTGTCGGGCGGTTCGGCGCGGCGCGCGGATCGCGGCTTGCGTGGCTGACGGCGCTGGCGGTTCCGGTCGTCGCCGTGATGGCGCTGGAGCATGCGTGGTACTCGGCGCGTCATTCGGGCCCGCGGCAAAGCCTGGCCGACACGCATTTCGTCGCCAAGGTGGGGATGGCTGGCAATTCGTCCCGGCCTGCACCGGGGATTTCGCCCGATGCGGCGCGGCTGTTCGCACGGCTCGACGCCGATCTGGCGGAGGCGCGGAGGACCGTGGCGGAGGCGCCGAACCTGCCCACGCACTGTGTGCTTGGCGCGGCGTATGAGAACCATCTGCAGTACCAGTATCAGCCGCAGGAGCGGCTTGCGTTCAACGCACCGGACAGACGGCGCAGGCTCGCGCGCGACGCGCTTGCGCAATTGTGGGCCGATCCGTCCGCGATGCTCGGACTGGCGGCGCGGCACTGGCTCTGCCTGTGGTCGCTCGGCGCGGCGAGCGCCGCGGAGCGTGGCGACATGGAGCGCTACGTCCATGACCGCCGGCCGCTGCCCTACGACGCCTCGGTCCAGCCGGCGATTGCCGGCACGCGGCTGCCGCCGTTCGGCAGCGCAGCACGCTGGGTCATGGGCATGGCGGCGGCGTTGTCGGCGGCCGCCGTCATTGCTTTGTGTCTGCAACTGGCTTCGTTCCGCCGTCCGGACGCACTGCTGGCTGCCGCGGGACTGGCCGGTCTTGCGACCCACGCCGCGTTCGCGTTGACCGCGCTGACCGGCATTGGAATACCCCGCTATGCGCTCGGATTCTGGGTTCCGCTGACGCTGGGAGTCGGCCTGTCGGCGCTGTGGCTCGCCGGGCTCCTGGCGCCGCGGTGGTTCAGGGCGGCGAATATGCGGGCTGTTCCATAGCAACAGGCTCTTTGCCGCAGGAGGCGAATAATTAAGCTGGCCCGGGGGTTACATCGGTCAAGACGGCACGATATCACTCTACCGGGGCGTGTCGGCGTTAGGGGGGTATTGTGGCGTCGGTTGACCTGCGCAATCTGACCAAGCACTACGGTGCGAATGCGGTCGTGGACAATGTCTCGCTCATGATCGAGCACGGCAGTCTGGTCTGCCTCCTCGGCCCCTCCGGTTGCGGCAAGACCACCACGCTGCGCCTGATCGCCGGCTTCATCGAGCCGACCGGCGGGGAAATCCGGGTCGGCGACCGCCTGGTGTCCTCGCCGTCGCAATCGCTGCCGCCGGAGCGGCGCAACATGTCGATGATCTTCCAGAGCTACGCGCTGTGGCCGCACATGACGGTGGCCGGGAACATCGTCTATGGCCTGAAGCTGCGGAAGATCGACAACGCCACCATCCAGACCAAACTCAAGTCCATCCTGGAGACCACCAGGCTCGCCGTGCTGGCCGACCGCTATCCGGGCGAACTGTCGGGCGGCCAGCAGCAGCGCGTGGCGCTCGCCCGCGCGCTGATCGTGGAGCCGGAGACGCTGCTGCTCGACGAGCCGCTCTCCAACCTCGACGCCAACCTGCGCGAGGAGATGCGGTTCGAGATTCGCCGCCTGCACGACGAGTATCGCTACACCACGGTCTACGTCACCCACGACCAGTCCGAGGCGATGACCACGTCCGACGTGATCGCGGTGATGAACGCCGGCAAGATCGAGCAGGCCGGCAGCCCGGAGGAAATCTACGACCGCCCGCGCTCGGAGTTCGTCGCCCGCTTCATCGGCATGAGCAACGTGGTGACGGGCAAGGCGCTCGACGGCGACACGGTGTCGTTCTCCGGCGTGCCGCTGAAGGTGGTGGGCGGCCCGCTGCGCGCCGGCACCGACACGCCGGTGTCGATCCGCCAGCAGAACATCCAGTTGCTGGCCCGCGAGCCGGACGCGAAGCACAATACCGTGACCGCGACCGTGGTGCGGCAGGTTTTTCTGGGCTCGAACCGCGATTATATGGTCGAAGTTCCCGACGGCACGCAACTGCGCGTCGTGACGCCTGCCAGCGAAAGCGTGGCTCCGGGCTCGACCGTGTGGCTGCACATGCCGCCGGATCGTTGCAGGGCCTTGAGCGGATAAAGTGCCTTGAGCGGATAATCGAACGCGCGGATACGCCGGTCGCAAAAGCGGCATCCGCCCAAACGGAGGAAGCGACGATGAGCAGAGGGATTTCGCGGCGCGACGTTCTCAAATCCGGCACGGCGCTCGCCGCCGCGGGCGTCTTCTCGACGGGCGTGGTCTCGCGCGCGCCGGCCGCCGAAGCCGTCACGCCCACACTGATCGAGGCGGCGAAGAAGGAAGGCAAGGTCTCCTGGTACACCTCGGTGGACCTGCCGCTCGCCGAGCGGATCGCGCGCACGTTCGAGGCGAAGTACCCGGGCGTTGCCGTGCGCGTCGAACGCTCCGGCGCCGAGCGCGTGTTCCAGCGCATCGGCCAGGAGTACGCCAGCAAGATCCACAACGTCGACGTGGTGAACTCGTCGGACGCCGCCCATCTGATCGTCTGGAAGCGGCAGGGCATCCTCGCGCCGTTCGTGCCCGACGACGTCGCCAGGCACTATCCCGCCGAGCACAAGGATGCCGACGGCCAGTTCGCGAGCTTCCGTATCACGCTCTGCCCGGTCGCCTACAACACCAACCTGGTGAAGAAGGAAGACGCGCCGAAGAGCTTCAAGGACCTGCTCGATGCGAAATGGGTCGGCAAGATCGTCAAGGCGCACCCGTCCTACAGCGGCACCATCCTGACCGCGACCTTCCAGGTGTCGCGCGATATCGGCTGGGGCTATTTCGAGCAGCTCGCCAAGCAGAAGATCATGCAGGTGCAGTCCGCCACCGATCCGCCGAAGAAGCTCGCGCTCGGCGAGCGCGCCATCATGGCGGACGGCGTCGAGTACGTGCTGTTCCAGCTCAAGGAGAAGGGCGACCCGGTCGAGATCGTCTATCCGTCGGAGGGCACTCCGCTGATCGTCGGCCCGAACGCGATCTTCAAGGCGGCGCCGAACCCGAACGCGGCGCGGCTCCTGCAGAGCTTCATGTTCTCGCCGGAATGCCAGCAGCTCATCATCGACCGCGGCGGCATGCATTCGGCGCATCCGCAGACCAAGGAGAAGCAGGGCCGCACCCCGCTGTCCGGGATCAAGCTGATGAAGGACGACGCGGCCGCGGTCGAAAAGGAGAGCGACAACATCAAGAAGCGCTACTCGCAGATCTTCAAGGTCTAGCGGACGCCGACGGCTGTCATCGCCCGCGAAAGCGGGCGATGAGGCAGCCTCGGTGCATTGCGGATACCGGATGCCCGCCTTAAGGCGAGCGAAGCGACGCCGTCCTTCGAACGGCTATGCGCGGGCATGACAGCGGAACGGGAGGATAACGGGAGGATAAGGCATGAACACCGCGAAGTTCACCCGACGCAGCGTCCTCAAGAGCGGCACCGCGCTGGCGGCTGTCACCGCATTTGCGTCACCGGTCCGCGCGCAGGTCACCGCCCGTGCGCCGGCCGCCGAAGCCGTCACGCCGGCGCTGATCGAGGCCGCCAGGAAGGAAGGCCGGGCGGTTTGGTACACCTCGGTGGACCTGCCGCTGGCCGAGCGGGTGGCACGGGCGTTCGAGGCGAAGTACCCGGGAATTGCGGTGCGCGTCGAACGCACCGGCGCAGAGCGTGTGTTCCAGCGCATCGGTCAGGAATACGGCAGCAAAATTCACTCCGTCGATATCGTGAACTCGTCGGATGCCGCCCACCTGATCGTGTGGAAGCGCAACGGCTGGCTGGCGCCGTACGTGCCGGAGGACGTCGCCAAACACTATCCCGCCGAGCACAAGGACGCGGACGGCCAGTTCGCGAGCTTTCGCGTGTTCCTGTGCCCGATCGCCTACAACACCAATCTGGTCAAGGCCGCCGACGCGCCGAACAGCTTCGCCGATCTGCTCGATCCGAAGTGGACCGGCAAGATCGTCAAGGCGCACCCGTCCTACAGCGGCACCATCCTGACCGCGACCTTCCAGGTGTCGCGCGATCTCGGCTGGTCGTATTTCGAGAAGCTGGCGCAGCAGAAGATCATGCAGGTGCAGTCGGCGTCCGATCCGCCGAAGAAGCTGGCGCTCGGCGAGCGCGCCATCATGGCCGACGGCGTGGAGTATGTGTGCTTCTCGCTCAGGGAGAAGGGCGGCCCGATCGATCTGGTCTACCCGAGCGAGGGCACGCCCCTGATCATCGGGCCGAACGCGATCTTCAAGAACGCGCCGAACCCGAACGCGGCGCGGCTCCTGCAGAGCTTCATGTTCTCGCCGGAGTGCCAGCAGCTCTGCGTCGACCACGGCGGGCTGCGCTCGGCCCACGCGCTGGTCAAGGACAAGGCCGGCCGCAAACCGCTGAAGGACATCAAGCTCCTCAAGGACGACGCCGCCGGCGTCGAGAGGGAAAGCCAGAACATCAAGAAGCGCTACACCCAGATTTTCAAGGTTTAGGAAATTGTCGTCCCTGCGTTGGCGGGGACGACATCGGAAAACAGGAGAAGGTCGATGCAGAAGTCCAGAATCACCCGACGCACCATCCTCAAGGGCAGCACCGCGCTTGCGGCCACGGCGGTGTTCGCCGAGCCGGTCCGCGCCCAGGCGCCCGCCGCGCAGGCAATCACGCCGGCCCTGATCGAGGCGGCCAAGAAGGAGGGCAAGGTCACCTTCTACACCGCGATGGACCTCGCCTTCGCCAACCGTCTCGGCAAGGCGTTCCAGGAGAAGTACGGCATCGCGACGCGCGTCGAGCGCTCGGGCGCCGAGCGCGTGTTCCAGCGCATCGGCCAGGAGTATTCGTCCAACATCCGCTCGGTCGACGTCGCCAACACGGCCGACGCCGCGCACTGCATCGTGTGGACCCGCAACGGCTGGCTCGAGCCGTATCTGCCCCAGGAGGTGGCGCAGCATTACGACAAGCAGTACTACGATCCGAACGGCTTGTTCGTCGTCACGCGCATCCTGGTGTCGCCGATCGCCTACAACACCAACCTGGTGAAGAAGGAAGACGCGCCGAGGAGCTTCAAGGACCTGCTCGATCCCAAGTGGTCGGGCAAGATGGTGAAGGGCCACCCGGCCTATTCCGGCACCATCATGAACGCGACCTTCCAGATCGCGCGGGACCTCGGCTGGGGCTATTTCGAGCAGCTCGCCAAGCAGAAGATCATGCAGGTGCAGTCGGCGACCGACACGCCGAAGAAGATCCAGCTCGGCGAGCGCGCCGTGATGGTCGACGGCGCCGGCTATCTGGTGATCCGCTACAAGGAAGAGGGCGCGCCGCTCGAGGTGGTCTATCCGGAGGAGGGCACCCCGCTCGCCGCCGGCCCGAGCGTGCTGTTCAAGGGCGCGCCGAACCCGAACGCCGGCAAGCTGTTCCAGAACTGGATGCACGGCCGCGAGGCGCAGCAGTTCCTGGTCGACTGGGCGCGTCAGTATTCCGCGCACGGCCAGACCGTGGAGAAGCCGAGCGTGCGGCCGCTGCGTGACATCAAGCTGATGAAGGAAGACCCGGCGGGTGTTCACAAGAGCGCCGACGACGTCAAGAAGCGCTACGCCGCGATCTTCAAGGTGTAGCTGGCCGCAGCCACATCGGAAACTGTCATCGCCCGCGAAAGCGGGCGATCCAGTAGCCGTCAGAAGGACTGGATGCCCCGCCTTCGCGGGGCATGACGTTCCGAGTAACGTGACGGCTGTGTTCAACCAAGGAAGCCCCTGTGACCATCGCATTGCCAGCAGAACTCGCCGACCGGCGCAGGTTCACGTTCGATCTCACCTGGCCGGTGATGTTCGCGTTCGTGGCGCTGCTGTGCGTCCTGATCGTGCTGCCGATCTCGTGGCTGATCTACTACAGCCTGACCGCCGTCGACCCGGCGACGCAGGTGCGCTCGTTCACGCTCGACCAGTTCCGCACGCTGTTCAGCGATCCGGAGTTCATCGATCCGCTGATCGCCACCTGCACCATCGCGGTGTCGTCCAGCCTGGTATGCTGCGCGGTCGCCGCGCCGATGGGCTGGCTGGTGGCGCGCACCGATATGCCGATGACGCGGTTCATCCGCGCACTGGTGACGGCTTCGTTCGTGACGCCGCCGTTCCTCGGCGCGGTGGCGTGGGAAATCCTAGCTGCGCCGAACTCCGGCCTGCTCAACAAGTTCTACCGCTTCGTGACCGGCGCGGAGATGGACGCCTACCTGTTCAACATCTACACCATGCCGGGGCTGATCTTCGTGATCGCCTGCTACACATTCCCCTATGTCTTCGTGCTGATCGCAAACGCGCTCGACCGCATCCCGTCGGACCTCGAGGACGCCTCCGCCATGCTGGGCGGCAGCGCCTGGGATACCGCGCGGCGCATCACCGTGCCGCTTGCGCTGCCGGCGCTGCTGGCCGGTGCGCTGATCGCGTTCCTGCAGGCGATGATCCTGTTCGGCTCGCCCGCCATCCTGGCGCTGCCGGCCGGCTTCCACACCATGACCACCAAGATCTGGAGCCTGTTCCAGTATCCGCCCAAGCCCGAGCTTGCCGCCGCGGCCTCGCTGCCGCTGCTGGTGCTGACCGTGATCCTGCTGCGCGGCCAGGCCATGATCCTCGGCCGCAAGGGCTACACCGTGGTCGGCGGCAAGGGCGCCGAACCGCGTCTCATCCAGCTCGGCTGGTGGCTCGCCCCCGCCGGCCTGTTCGTGTTCACCGTGCTGTGCATGCCGGTGTTCCTGCCGTATTTCGCGCTGTTCAACGCCGCGTTCTCGCCGATCGCCACCACGCTGGTGACGCCGTGGAACGCCACCATGCACAACATCTGGTTCACCTTCTTCGAGCTGTCGTCGACCCAGATCGCGCTGAAGAACACCTTCGTCCTCGGCCTGATGGCGGCGACGTTCGGCACGCTGCTGGCGCTCGTCATCAGCTATCTGACGGCGCGGCAGGCGGTGCGCGGACACAAGGTGCTGGCCTTCCTCGCCACTGCGCCGATCGCCATCCCGGGCATCGTACTCGGCGTCGGCCTGTTCCTGAGCTACACGCGGCCGCCGCTGGTGCTGTACGGCACGATCTGGATCCTGTTCATCGCCTACATCACCATCGAGCTGCCGGCCGCCTACCAGCAGCTTCAATCGGCGTTCAAATCGGTGCATCCGGAGCTGGAGGAGGCAAGCCGGATGCTCGGCGCCACCCGGCTTCGCGCGCTGCGCGACGTCACCGCGCCATTGCTCCGCACCTCGGTGCTGGCGACCTGGTGCTTCATCTTCGTCTCGACGGTGCGCGAGCTGTC
>CAZGSW010000116.1:0-14011 GCA_964528635.1 uncultured Rhodoplanes sp.
TAATTCAACCCTGCATTTCCTGGGAACACCTGCGGCCTGTCCCGGCCTCATCCTGGGGAGCCGCGAAGCGGCGTCTCGAAGGATGGGGCCGCCCGCATCCTTCGAGATGCGCCTGCACAGCATACCGGATGACGCCAAACCTCGTATGAGGCGCTCCTCAGGATGAGGGCGGGTCGGAACGGTACGCCGCTCGTCCGCTATTTCCCGCGCCGCACGCCCATCCAGTCGGGCGGGTTGCTCTTCTTGATGCGGCGGCCGTCCTTCACCAACTCCTTGATGGCGCCGGCGATCGGCAGCGACAGCCCGGCCTTGTCGGCCATCTTGATGACGATCTGCATGTCCTTGAGCGCCCAGGTGAACGACACGTTCTCCCAGTTCTTCAGCGCGTCGGAGGCGCCCGACGAGATCAGCAGCGCGTCGCGCAGCTTGACGAGGTCCATGCCGTTCGCCTCGCTGAGCCGGCCCGCCTCGATCAGCGCGACGCCGTTCACCCAGAGCAGGAAATTGTTCAGCGCCTTGCCGAACTGGCCGGCGCCGACGTCGCCGAGGTGCTTGATGTCGGAGCAGAACGCCGCGAGCACCGGCTTCGCGCGCTCGAACACCGCCTCGCTGCCGCCGCAGAGCGTGAGCATGGTCCCGGTGTCGGCGGCCATCTGACCGCGGCAGATCGGCGCATCGAGCAGGTCGACGCCCTTTGCCTTCGCTCGCTCTGCCAGCATCCTGACGTGATCGGGCGTGCAGGTGGACGACACCACGATGGCCGATCCCGGTCCCATGGTTTCGAGTAGACCGCCGGTGTCGAGCATGACGGCGGATGCCTCCTCGTCGTAGCCGACCGCGACGATGACGAGTTTCACGGCCTTGCCGACCTCGGCCGGCGTCTTCACCGTCTGCGCTCCGGCCTGCCGCGCCGCGTCCATTGCCTTCTGATCGATATCCTGCGCAACGACGCCGTAGCCGTGCTTCATGAGATGCCCGGCCATCGCGAGGCCCATGCGCCCCGTGCCCACGATCCCGATCGTTTCCTTCCCGGCCATGTGTTCCTTCCCGGACATGTGTTCCTTCCCGGTTGCTCGTCGCTTTGCGTTATGCGCGCATGTTAGGGAGCCGCGCGCTCAACACAAGCGCCGGGCGCTTGCTTCACGATAACGCGGCCTGCAAACTCGATCGGCACGCAACCGGGTGCGCAAACGGGGTGCGCAGAGGAACGACAAGGAGCCGACTTGCTGTCACGCACAGGGTCGCTGCGCGAACGCGCGGCGATGTACAATTCGAACAGGCTGAAGATCGGCATGTTCGGCGCCAACTGCTCGTCGGGGCGCACGGCGACCACGGTGCCGAGCCGCTGGACCGCGAGCTGGCCGGACTGCCTGAAGCTCGCGCGGATGGCGGACGAAGCCGGCATCGACTTCATGCTGCCGATCGGCCGCTGGAAGGGCTACGGCGGCGAGACCGACTTCCACGGCAGCACGCTGGAGACCGTGACATGGGCGAGCGGCCTGCTCGCGGCGACGCAGCGCATCACCGTGTTCGGCACCGTGCACGCGCCGCTGTTCCATCCGCTGATCGCGGCGAAGGAGTTCGTCACCGCCGACCACATCGGCGAGGGCCGGTTCGGGCTCAACATCGTTGCGGGCTGGAACGAGGGCGAGTTCGAGATGTTCGGCGTGCAGCAGCGCGACCACGAGACGCGCTACGAGTACGCCACGGAGTGGATCGAGGCGGTCAAGCGCGCCTGGACCGAGCCCGGCACGTTCGACTTCGACGGCAGGTTCTTTTCGCTGAAAGGCGCGCGCGCCTTTCCCAAGCCGTATGGCGAGTCGCGCCCGCTGATCATGAACGCGGGCTCGTCCGGCACCGGGCAGGCGTTCGCATTGAAGAACTGCGACGCGTTCTTCACCGCCACGTCCGACATCCGCACCTCGCTCGATGCCGCCGCCGGCAAGGTCCGCGAGGTGAAGGCGCAGGCCGCCGCGCTTGGCCGCGAGATCGAGGTTTACACGGTGGGGCAGGTGATCTGCCGCCCCTCGCAGAAGGAGGCGGAGGAGTTCCACCACCACGCCAACGTGGAATGCGCGGACTGGGGCGCGGTCGAGCGCATGCTCGAATTGCGAAACATCACGCGGAAGAGTGTCTCGCCGGAGGAGTTCGAGGCGAAGCGGAGATTCTTCGCCGCCACCTCGATCGGCGGCTTCCCGTATGTCGGCACGCCCGACAAGGTCGCCGAAGAACTGGGCCGGCTCGGCCAGGCGGGGCTGCGCGGCATCGCGCTGTCGTTCGTCAACTATCTCGACGACCTGCCGTTCTTCCGCGACGAGGTGCTGCCGCGGCTGGAGCGGATGGGCTTGCGGGAGCCGGTGCGGGCGAATTGATCCGCAGCTTTTTGCGAAGCGTCGCCGCGTGCTCCGTCACCCTCCCCTGGAGGGGGAGGGTCGCCACGAGCGAAGCGAGTGGCGGGGTGGGGTGACCCTGTAGGAAAGATTCACCCCACCCCGGCTCGCGTCTCACTTCGTTCGTCGCTCGCCGACCCTCCCCCTCCAGGGGAGGGTGAAGACCGAGTCCCGGGTGAGATGATCGCCAGGCTCACTCCGCCGCCACGGTGTGCCCGATCGCGGCGTTGACCGCCGGCATCACCTTCTCCGCCATCAGCTCCATGGAGCGGCGGCCGAGCGCGGGGTCGGTCCAGTCCTTGCCGCAATAGAGCAGCGTGCCGAAGTCGCCGGTCTTCTCGCACATCGCCAGGATCCGGTCGACGACATGATTGATGCTGCCGCGGATCACCATGTTCTCGATCACGTAGTCGAGGTCGATGTCCTCGTCGGCCATGTCGGGCCGGCTCTTGAACCCGGCGAACCGCTTGAAGCGCGCCAGCTTGGCGAACAACTGCTTCATGTAGAAGCGGTACGGGCTCCTCTCGTCGTCGCCGCCGTAGCTTTTGGCCACCTTGTCGTCGTCGGCGACGAAGATCGACCGGCCGATCCGCCAGTTGGCGCGGTCGGCCTTGTGGCCGCCTTCGGCCGCGCCCATGGCGTAGTTGGTCCAGTGGTTGGCGACCAGGTTAGTGTGCAGGAGGTTCGACGACACCGGCCCCCAGCCGCGGCGGCCCAGCGCGATCAGGCCCTTCGAGTCCGGGTCGGACGCGGTGCCGACGATCGGCGGGTGCGGCTTCTGGTACGGCTTGACGATGGAGCCGACGCCGACCTCTGGCCACAGCGTCTTCTCGGTGGTGACCGACCAGTACTTGCCCTTGATGTTGTAGGGCGGCTCGCCCGCCCAGATCGCCAGCACCTGATCGATCGCCTCGACGAACATCTCCTGCCGGTTCTGGTCGAGGATACCGAGCGCCTCGGCGTCCGAGCGCAGGATGCCGGCGCCGATGCCCATGATGAAGCGGCCCTCGAACAGGTTGTCGATCATGGCCGCGTTGGAGGCGACGATGGCCGGGTGGCTGTGCGGCAGGTTGATGACGGCGGTGCCCACCTTGATCCGGCTGGTCGAGCCGAGCAGGGTGGCGACGAACATCATGCTGTTGGGGATGTTCTCGACCGCGTCGGTGAGGTGCTCGCCGCAGTAGCCCTCGGTGTAGCCGAGCCGGTCGGCCAGGATGAAGGCCTCGCGGTCCTCCCTGAGCGTCTGGGCGTAGTCCCGTCCCTGCGGGTGCACCGGCATTGTGAAGAAGCCGAGATTCATCCTGCCCTCGCCGGTTTTTTCTGTGCGCCAGCGTGCGGCGCTGCCCCCTTTGCTGTCAACGCATGGGTCCGGGCGATCCATGCACAGGAAGGGCTGGCGAAATGGCGCACAACCGGCCATATACCGCGTCGCAAGAGCAATGGAGTCCGGATGCACTACCAGAGAGACCTCGACCCGCAGGAGCGTCAGAGCAACGCCAACGCGGCCAAGAAAGCACTGCTTGAGAAGTTCCGTGCCGTATCCCAGGGCCCTGCCGCCGAAGAGCGGGCAAGACAGCGGCTCGCCATCGAAGAAGCCCGTCGCGCCCGCGAGGCCGCACGGGAGGCCGAGCGGGAGCGGATCCGCGCCGAACAGGCCGCGGAAGCCGCCCGACAGGCCGAGCTGGAAGCCCAGCGCCAGCGCGAGCTGGAGGCCGAGCAGGCCAGGCTTGCCGCCGACGAGGCGGCCGCCGAGGAGGCCCTGAAGGCCGAACAGAAGGCCAAGCGGGACGCCCGCTATGCCGCCCGCAAGGCGGCGGTCAAGAAGAAGCGCAAGCGCGGCTACTGATCGTGTCCCAAGGCTGAGCACATGAAGCTGAGAACATGCGGCCGCCGGTTTTTCCGGCGGCCGTCTGCTTTTCGGGGCCGGTCCAGGGACCGGAAATCAGTGCCGGGCGCTGGATTCGCCCGCTTCGATGGCGCCGCTCTTCTCCAGGAAGATCTGCCCGAGGTTCGACAGGGCGTCGGCCATCAGCTTGGCCTGATCGTCCGGCGGCGCCAGCAAAATCAGGTCGGCAAGGCTCTCGGTCAGCCGGGCGGCCATTTCCGCGAGGTCGGCGCCCTCGCTTTCAAGGCGCTTTTCGACCAGCTCGTTGATGTCGCAGTGCAGACAATCGGACATTTCGGCCTCGCATTGGCAAGGCTCGCCCGCGCCTTGCGGTGATGGACGCCAGCCGCGCCCGGTCTTTCGGCCTATTTAGGACGGTCCCGGCGGCAAATCGAGGGCCGCGGCTCATTCATTTGAGCTTTCGAGGCCGAACTGGTGAATCACGCTGGGCTGGATGATCCGGGCGTGCAGCGTCAGCAGCACGAGCTGGGCGTCGAGCCCGTCCGGCTTGTCCAGCGTGCCTTCGATGCGGCGCTCCACCGCGTGGGTCAGGTCCGCTCCATTGGTGCCGGCGAACGCGTCGGGGCCGATCATGCAATAGCCGACGATCTCGGCGGCCGCGCGATAGGACTGCGGCGCGGGCTCGGGCCCAATCGCGTGGTCCTTCAGCAGGGCCACCGCGGTCAGCTTCACTGCCTCGGGCACGAGCCGCGGATGCAGGTCGACCGACCGAAGCGCCTGGTCGAACTGCCGCAGGTCCGCGGAACGGCCGAAAATGCCGAACAGCCCCAGCGACGACCGCGAGCGCGCCATCGATCAGCCCGCCCACCAGCGCGGCAGCAGCGCCGGGTACCAGAGCGTGGGCGACATGTAGTCGAACAGCACGATCATCAATACGAGGGCGACGGCGGCGTAGATGACGGCAGTCTTCCAGCTGTATTTGCCCCACACCATCAGGTAGGCGGCGATGAACACCGGCATCGCGACGTGCTGCCCGAACAGCACGGTGACGATCAGGATGCCGGCCATCCATCCGAAGAACTTGAACGTCCGGATCACCTCGGGCGTGCGGATATCGGCCCAGATCGAGCTTGCCGTGCCCGCCGCCGCAAGCGGCAGGGCGCGCCAGTCGAAATAGACCGCAAACGCCGTGAGGATCAGCGCCGGTACGCCGAACGCGAGCGGGAACAGACGCACGATCGGCGGCCAGGAGAACGCGATGGCGATCGCGTAGGTCAGGACGAGGGTCAGCCCGACGGCGAGACCGAACGACAGGCGCGGGTCGCCGGCGTCGGCGTCGGATACATCCACGGTGCCATCGCGCTTCATCTGCATGTGCGAGCGCACGGCGTAGAAGATGGTGACGATGATGGCAACGGTGATCAGCAGGCAGATCGGCCGCAACAGCCAGCTCATCCCGTAGGCCTTCATGCTGATATGGAGCGAATTCTCCATGATCCGGCCGAGGATGAAGCCGAGCACCAGCGGCGCGCGCGGCCAGCCGGCCTTCTTCATGACGAGTCCGACCGCGCCGAACACCAGCAGCGTGATCCAGTCGCCGATGTTGTTGCCGGCGGTCCAGGCGCCGATCAGCACGAAGAACGTGATGCCGGGCAGGATCAGGTTGGCGGGGATGAAGATGATCTTCTGCAGTTGATTGGCCCATACCATCAGCAGGATGGCGCCGATGATGTTGGCCAGGATCAGCGTCCACATCATGCTGTAGGTGATGTGCAGCTTGGTGGTCAGCATTTCGGGGCCCGGCGTGAGCCCCTGGATCAGAAAGGCGCCAAGCAGGATCGCCATCGCGGCGCTGCCGGGGATGCCGAACGCGACGGTCGGAACGAGGTCGCCGCCCTTCACCGAGTTGTTCGCCGTCTCCGGTGCGATCACCCCGCGCACGTCGCCCTTGCCGAATTGCGACTTGTCCTTGGCGCTCTGCACCGCGTGGCCGTAGGCGACCCAGTCGGCGATGGTGGCGCCGAGCGCGGGCAGGATGCCGATGTAGATGCCGATCACGGAGCTGCGCAGCAGCAGCCACCAGTGGATGAAGCAGTCCTTCACCCCGGTCATGATGCCGCCGGATACCTTTTCGCGCGGCACATCCGAGATCGAGCGGTTGCTGACCGCGAGCGCGACTAGTTCCGGGATCGAGAACAGTCCGAGCACCACCGGAACCAGCGGCAAGCCGTCGAGCAGATAGGTCGTGTTGAGCCAGTATCGCGGAATGGCCATCTGCTCGGCATAGCCGACCTGGGAGAGCAGGAGACCCAGGCCCGCGGCGATCATGCCCTTGAGCACGGAACGGCCGCTGAGCGAGCCGACCATGGTGAGGCCGAGCAGCCCCAGCATGAAGAATTCCGGCTTGGCGAACGAAAGCACCAGCGGCTGCACGATCGGGATCGACAGGCCCATGAACACGCCGCCCAGCACGCCGCCGACCGCCGAGCAGGTGAAGGCGGCCCCGAACGCGCGCCCGGCCTCGCCGCGTTTGGCCATCGGATAGCCGTCGAGCACGGTGGCCTGCGCCGCCGCGCTCGCGGGCACGCCAATCAGGATCGCCGTGACGCTGTCGCTGGTGGTGGTGATGGCGTACATGCCGAGCAGGAACGAGAATGCCGACACCGGCTCCATGCCGAAGGTGAACGGCAGCAGGATCGCCATGCCGGTGAGGCCGGACAGCCCGGGCACGCCGCCGAAATAGATGCCGAGCGCGATCCCCAGGAAGAGATAGCCGACCGCGGGCCATTGCACCGCGGCGATCAGACCGGCGACGGCCGCGTCAAGCATGATCGGCCGTGCCGGATTTCGATAGAGCCACGCCGGCTACCTCTTCGCGAGGTTGTTGCCGAAATCCTTCAGGAACTTGCGCGTTTCGTCGTTGACGTTGGCGAGCCCCTTCATGATCGCTTCGCCCTCCGGTCCGGTGACGAGGACGGGATTGGAGCGCACGGCCTTGGCGTAGGCCTTGATGAACTCCTGATCCTTCCAGAGCGACTCGACCGCGCCGCGCAGGACGTTGACCGCTTCCTTGTTGGCCTTGGGCGGCATGAAGAAGGTGCGGAACATCGCGGTCTGCGCGTCGATTGCCGCGCGCATGGCCTGATAAGGCACGCCCGACGGTTTCTGGCCGGACTTCACGCTGGAGAAATACTCCTCGAAGGTCTGGATCTCCGGCACCGAAGGGCTGCGCGGGTATCCGCCCTTGACCGGCGGGGCGACCTGCCACAGCGCCATGACGGTGCCCTTGTTCGCCATGGTCGGCTCGATCGAGGCGCGCCAGCCGGGCAGGGACGAGTTCGCGAGCTGGCCCTCGTTCTGCAGGATGGCGGTTTCGACGTCCTTCAGTCCCTTGTAGCCCGGTACCGGCTTGAACTTGACGCCGAGCAGGTCGAGTGCGATCGCCTGATGAATGGTGTTGGTGTTGTGCAGGTCGAGCGAGAGCGCCTTGAACTCCTTCGCCTTCATCAGGTCGGCCGGCGCATTGAGGCCGGGAGGCGTGTCCTTGCGGATATAGACGATCACCGGGTTCTGCACGCCGCCGAGCAGTTCGAACGAGGAGAACTTCACGCGCATGCCGGGGTCGCCCAGCAGCTCGGCGATCGGGTTCCAGGTGAAGAACCCTATGGTCTCGCCGTCGGGCCTTGCGATCTCGCCAAGGAAGTTTGCGCCGATCAGCCCGCCGGCGCCGCCCATGTTCTTGACGATGACGTTGGGCTTGCCGGGAATGTGCGCGGGCAGATAGTGCGCGATGATGCGGCCTTCGATGTCGGTCGGACCGCCGGCCGGATAGTTGATGATCATTGTGATCGTCTTGCCCTTGTACATCTGGGCAAGGGCGCTGCCTGGAGCGGCGAGGGTCAGGGCAGCGATACCGGCGAGCAGGATTCTTCGCAGCATGATTTCTCTCCCCATCTATGGCCGCTCTTTTTTCGGCGGATTGTTTGAAGCGAACAGTAACAGTCGGGCGCAGCAGCGGAAAGCGCGGAAACGCCGCGGCGTGACGGAGACGGTCCCGTCACGCCGCGACGCATGCGGTCAGGCTATTTCTTGCGCTGATCGGTCAGCATGGTGCCGAGCTTGAACGGTTCGAACGTCGGCTTGTAGGACTTTTCGTCGAGGAACTGCCGCAACCCGGTGTTGTAGGAATCCTCCTTGTCGGCCGCGCGGATCGACTGGCCCTTGGCCGCGAGGTACTCGTAGGACTGCGAGACGTCCATGGTGCGGCAGTGGCGGATCGCCTGCTTGGTGGCGCGCAGCACCGCCGGGCTCTTCTTCATCAGCCGCTCGGCGAGGTCGGTGACGGCCTCCTCAAGGTCCTTCAGCGGCACCGCGTAGTTGATCATGCCGATCCGCGCCGCCTCCTTACCGTCGAACGGATCGCCGAGACAGGCGTAGTACAGCGCGTGGCGCGGCAGCACGGAATCGATCACCGCCTTCGACACCAGCGCGCCGGGCAGGATGCCCCAGTTTACCTCGGACAGCGAGAACGTGGCGTTCTCCGCCGCGATCGCGAAGTCGCAGGCCAGCAGTTGCATGAACGCGCCGCCGACGCAGTAGCCGTGCACCATCGCGATGGTCGGCTTGTCGTAGTTGTAGATGCGCTCCCAGCGCCAGCGGTTGGCGGCGGCCGCCGCCTTCTTCTTCTCCTCCGGATTGCGTTCCAGCTCCCGGAAGAACTTCTGCAGGTCCTGGCCGGCGCTGAAGTTGCCGCCTTCGCCGGTCACCACCACGACCTTGACGTTGTCGTCGGTTTCCAGACGGCGCAGCGCGTCGTCCATGTCGTAGTGAAGCTGCGGGCTCATGGCGTTGCGCTTGTCGGGACGGTTGAGCGCGGTCCATGCGATGCCGTCGCGGATGCGGACGTTGACGAACTCGTACTTGTACTCAGCCATGACACTCCTCCTTCAAACCTTCTGTGGGGCGCCACTCGCCCGCGGTTCACTGCCCGTAGGTGCGCAGCACGTGCCGCGCCACGGCCATCTTCAGGATCTCGATCGGACCCTCGGTGATCATCATGCTGCGCTGGTCGCGCCACATCTTCTCGATCGGCAGGTCGGTGGCGAGCCCCATGCCGCCGTGCATCTCCATGCAGCGGTCGGCGGCCATGAACGACTGCGTGTCGCCGAAGATCTTGGCCATGTAGGCCTCGTTGCGGATGTCGCGGCCGGAATCGTATTTCCATGCGGCGTCGAACACCATCAACCTGAGCTGGTGCAGCTCCATGTAGCTGTCGACCAGCATCCATTGCACCGCCTGCCGTTCGGCCAGCGGCTTGCCGAAGGTGACGCGCTGCTTGGCGTAGGAGGCGCCGAGTTCCAGGCAGCGCTCGATCACGCCGATGCCGCGCGCACCGTGGCGCAGCCGCCCGAGATTGATCCAGTTCTGCGCATGCTTGAAGCCGTCGCCCTCCGCGCCGATCCGGTCCTCGACCGGAATCTTGACGTTCTCGAACGCGATTTCCCAGGGCCGGTCGTCGATCACCAACTCCTGTGCGCGCATCAGCTTCACGCCGGGCGCCTTCATGTCGACCACGAACGCGGAGATGCCGCCGCGCGAGCCCTTGCTGCGGTCGGTCGCCGCGATGAGCTGGGCGTAGTCGGCCTCGTCGGCGCCGGTGATGAAGCGCTTCATGCCGTTGATGACGTAGTGGTCGCCCTCGCGGACCGCGGTGGTGCGCATGCCGCCGGGGTCGCCGCCGGCGTCGGGCTCGGTCTGGGCGAGGCACCACTTGTATTTTCCGGCGATGGTCGGCAGCAGGTACTTCTGCTTCTGCTCCTCGTTGAGATGATAGAGGATCGGGCTGACCGCCGGGCCGAACACGTCGCGGCCCCGGGTCGGCAGCAGGATGCTGCGCGCCAGCTCCGCCCACACCACCACCTTGGCGAGGATGCCGAGTCCCTGGCCGCCGTATTCGGACGGCACGTCGTAGCCGTTGAGGCCGAGCGCTGCCGCCTTGCGTTCGAGGTCGGCGCGCACGCCGGGCTTGAGCTTGTGGCCGTCACGGCCGCTGCGCTCGATCGGGATCATTTCCCTGTCGACGAAGCGGCGCACCGTGTCCTGGAGCATGCGGATTTCCTCCGGCAGTTCGAAGTTCATGGTGTTGGTGAAGCCGCCCGAAATGTCGTTCATGCTCACTCCTGACCGCGTCGCCCGACCGGGCGGATGTCGACCGCGCGCACGCCCTGACCCTGTGCCAGCACGATCATCGGATTGATCTCGATATCCGAGAAGCGGTCGCGATGATCGAGGAACACCCGCGACAGCCCGACCATGGCGCGCACCGCGGCGTCGATGTCGCGCGCCGGCCGGCCGCGGAACGGACCGAGCAGGGCGGCGGCGCGCAGCGAGCGCAGCATGTCGCGCGCGGTCTCCTCGTCGACCGGCAGGAGCCGGATCGACACGTCGCGCAGCGCCTCGACCGCAACGCCGCCGAGACCGGCGATCATGACGGGACCGTACTGTAGGTCTTCGCGGACCCCGACCAGCAGCTCGAGGCCGTCGACCATCTCCTGCACCAGAAAGCCGTCGATCGAGGCGCGCGGATCGTGGGCGGCGAGTCTTGTGGCGATGCCCGCCGCCGCGGCGATCACCGCGGTGGCGTCGTTGAGATGCAGCGCCACGCCGCCGACCTCGGTCTTGTGGCTGGCCTGCGGCGAGACCACCTTCACCGCCACCGGGAATCCGATCTCCGCCGCCTTGGCGGCCGCGTCGTCGGCATTCTTCGCCAGCGCCGAGCGCGGCGGCGTCAGCCCGTTGGCGGCGAGCAGGGCCTGCAGGTTGACCCGCACGCCCGACGACGGCATCGGCGGCAGCGGCCGGACTCCGCGCCGCAACGTCGCCGCGTAGCCGATCAGCCCCTGCAGCGCGCGCACGGTTTCCGGCAGGCCGTGGATGAACGGCACGCCGGTCTCGTTCTGGAACCTGCGGCTGGTCTCGGATGCGTTCTGCGCGATGCGGCCGAACGCGATCACCGGCTTGGCGGTGGATTCGCGCAGCGACCTGAGCGGCTCCGGATTGAACGGGTCCTCCGGATTGACCGGCATCAGGCCCTGCACGGTGATGATGTCGACGGTCGGATCGGCCACCACCACCTTGCAGATTTCGGCGAACTTCGGCGCCTGCACGCCGACGTTCGGTCCGACGTCGAGCGGGTTCTCCGGCGGCAATCCCGGATCGATCATCGCCGGCAGCTTGTCCCTGGTCTCCGCGGTGAGCGGCGCCATCTCGGCGCCTTCGTCCATGGCGTAGTCGAGGATCAGGCCCTTGGCGCCGCCCGAATAGCACGCCATCGCGATGCGCGGGCCGTCCGGCAGCCGTCCTTGCGTGAACGCGAGGCACGTCTCCATCATGTCGTCGAGCGACGGGCAGCGCACGATGCCGTACTTGCGGCACACCGCGTCGAACACGGCGTCGTCGCCGGCGATCGCACCGGTGTGGCTCGCCGCAGCCGCGCGGCCGCGTTCGCTGCGTCCGAGCTTGACCATGACGATGGGCTTGCGCGCGTGAAGCGCCTTCTCGGCGGCGGCCATGAACGCCTGCGGTCGGCGGATGCCCTCCACCATGCAGGCGATGATGCGGGTGTGCTCGTCGTCGATCAGGAAGTTGATGTAGTCGGCGAGATCGAGATCGAGTTCGTTGCCGCTCGACACCGCGTAGGAGAAGTCGAGCCCGCGGAACGAGGCCTGCTGCAGCCAGAACTGGAACGTGCCGCCGGACTGGAACACCACGCCGACCGGTCCGGGCCGCAGCGCGCGCACGCGCTTGGCCGGGTAGAGCAGGAGCCTTTCGCGCAGCGACAGCGAGCCCATGCAGTTGGGGCCGGAAATCCGCAGGCCGTGCCTGTCGCGCAGCGTGCGCAGCGCCTGCGCGCGGGCCTCGCCGGCGGCGTCGCCGCCTTCACCGAATTGCGCGGCGTAGATCAGCGCGCACTTGAGGCCGTGCTGGGCGGCTTCCGCGAGCGTGTCTGGAATCGCAGCCGACGGGACGATGGTGAGGGCGAGATCGACCGGCTCGGGAATGGCGGCGAAGTTCGGATAGACCGGGCGGCCCCACAACTCGTCTCGCTTGGGATTGACGAGGTAGAGCTTCGCCGGAAATTCGTAAAACTTCAGGTTGTCGTGGATTTCCTGGGCCCAGCCGCCGCGGCTGGAATCCGATGCGCCGACGATGGCGATGACCTTGGGACGCAGCAAACTCCCGACGTCACGAAACACGCAGCCTCCGCATATTTCTTTCTTGTCGTTCGGAGCACTCTAGGGAATGCGGCTGCCGTTGACGAGGGCTTTCGGTGGTGGGGCTGGCGACCCGCGGCTCCGGAGTGCGTAGGATGTATGCGGCGCAACTGAAGCAGATCGGGGCCGCGCCGCCTCCCGGGGAGAATATGCGGGTTCCACTGAGCATCGCCATTTCGGACAACCCGCGCACCTGGCCGGTGATCGACGGCCGCGTGAAGCCGGATGGCATCGATCTGGTGCCGACCGTGCTGCATCCGTCCGAGATGTTCTGGCGCCAGCTCAAGTTCGCCGAGTTCGACATCTGCGAAATGTCGATGTCGTCGCTGATGATCGCGCGCTCGCAGGGCGACGACCGCTTCGTCGGCATTCCTGTGTTCACCACGCGCTATTTCTTCCACACCACGATCCTGGTGCGGAAGGACGCCGGTATCCATGCGCCGGCCGACCTCCGCGGCAAGCGGGTCGGCGTGCCGGAGTATCAGCAGACCGCGGCGTTGTGGGCGAGGGGCGTGCTGGAGAACGAGTTCGGCGTGACGCCGCGCGACATGGAGTTCTGGATGGAGCGGCCGCCGTCGAAGAGCCACGGCGGTGCGACCGGTTTCAAGCCGCCGGCTAGCGTGACGGTCAATCAGATCCCGCCGGAGAAAAACATCGGCACCATGATGGCGGCGGGCGAACTCGACGCCGCGCTGCACTATCTCGCCGTGCCCAATCTGGTGGATCGCAGCACGGTCGATCTGTGGAACCATCCGGATGTTACCACACTGTTTCCCGATCCGGTCGCCGAGGGCGTGCGGTTCTACCGCAAGACCGGCATCTATCCGATCAACCACGGCATGGTGATCCGGCGCGAGATCGCGGAGCGGCATCCGTGGGCCGTCACCAACGTCCTCAAGGCGTTCAACGCCGCCAACGGGATCGCCAGTCGCGAGCGCGTCGCGCACGCGGAGTATCACGTCAAGACGGGACTGCTGCCGGCCGACGGCTTGCAGGCGCTGCGCACGCCGCTGGTGAAGCACGGCGTGAAGGCGAACCGCGCGGTGCTGGAGACGATCGGCCGGTACTCGCTGCAACAGGGGCTGACCGCGCGGCTGATGACGCCGGAGGATTTGTTCGCGCCGGTCACGCTGGAACAGTAGCGGCGAAGCCGCACGTCGTTCCGGCCTCGTTGTGGCCTGAATTCCAGGCTCGCTCGCTGCCGCTCGCGCCTGGAATGACCGGGGAGCGCGCAGGTGTTGCGTGACTCAGCGCTGTCATGCCCCCGCAGGCGGGCATCCAGTCTCCGAGATCCATCGGGAGCATGCGTACTGGATCGTCCGCCTTCGCGGACGATGACACCGGGGGGTGGGGCGCCATTTTCCCCCGTTTGTTCATCTGCCCTCACTGAAATCATTGGCGAATAAAAAATCTATCCCCGGGGGTCCGGAGCGCACTTAAGTTCGATGCGCTCCGTTCAATTGAGGGCGTCATCTAGAGGCGTCTGGTGGTGGAACGGGGTG
>CAZGSW010000117.1:0-13964 GCA_964528635.1 uncultured Rhodoplanes sp.
CTAGCTATCCCGGCGTACCGCCCGCTGGTCACAGCGTCACCGCTACCGCCTGATTCTTCAGCACGCCCATGCCATAGCGGTACTGTTCGGGGACGCCGTGTTCGGCGCAGAAGCGCGAGTAGCCGACTCGCGCCTTCCAGCTCGATTTCTCCTGGCAATCGTCGACAAGAATAATCCCGCCCCTGGCAAGGCGCGGCCAGAAGCGCTGAAGCGCAATGTAGGTCGGCTCGGTCAGATCGACGTCAAGCAGCACCACGGAACAGGAGATTGGAAGCAAGCCGTCCGGGATCGTGGTGACGTCGCCCTGCACCAGTTCGACACTGCCGCAGCGATGGCGCTGCATGATCTTCGCGACCAGGTCGCGCGAGCTGCCCGAAAACATGTCGTGATCCCTCGACGGCGTGCCCAGCTCGACGTCCCTGGCGAACTGCTCATCGACGAAACCGTCGAAGGTATCGATGCAGACGTAGGGCTTCTGCACGCTCAGACGGTCGAGCATCTGCTTGGCGATCACCGCCGTGCCGCCGAGGTTGCAGCCGATCTCGACGATGGCGCCGGGCACCTCCTTCGTCTCCACCAGAGTGTGCAGAAACAGGTAGAGCCGCTCGGGGGCGAGCGCAAACGGAGGATAGCGGTAGAGCAGAGGAACAAGCGCGTTGCGTGCCATCCGCTTCAGTGCAAGTCGCATACTCATGGTTCGATCTCCGGATTCATGCCTGCAGAGTGGGTGCGGCCTCCGCGCAGGGCATTGCGACGGACCTGGCCGGAAGTTTGCGGATGGTCAGAACCTCGTACATCAGCATGCCGGTTCCGACGGCGTGCGAAAGCGCGTTGGCCCAGAGGATGCTTTGCCAGCTCATGAGCTGGCTGAGCGCCAGACCGGCAAGCACGAACGTCGTCACCGCCGCGATGCGAGACACGAAGAACATCTGCGTCCGGTTGATGGAGAGCAGCGCCATCGAGGAGCCCTGCCGCGCCGACTCCAGGATCATCGCCAGTGCCAGCGGCCAAAGCAGATGCGCCGCCGCAACGATTTCCGGCTTCCGGTAAAGCAGCGACAGCAGCCGCTGGGATTCGAACATTACGATTGCGGCGTAGACGACGACGATGAACGTGAATGCCGCCGTCGCGTAGATCGCGAACTGGCGTGCGTAGTGTTCGCCGGCCGCAACCACCTTGTCGGCGACCCGCGGCAGGATCGCGAGATTGAGAGCTGCGTTGAACTGCACGATCGGCGTGAACAGGTTCTGCAGCGCGCGCACCAGACCGGCCGCTTCGGCGCCGCCCATCGCGGCGATGATCGGGAACAATCCCCAGGTCGTGAGCCAGAAACCGATCGCCGCTCCGGCCAGCCAGCGGCCCGAATGCCAGAGCCGGCGGATCAGCCAGATGATCGTCGCCGCCTTCACGCGGCGGAACGGCAGACCGTCCATCCAGCCGATCACAATAACCGCGGCGCCGTTGGCCACGCCCCACAGGAGGATGACCGAGGCGGCCGAAAGCCGGCCGAACCACCAAAGCCCGAGCACCCCGGCAACGAGGATCGAACCGTAAGCGGCCGACGCCGCCGTCGCCGCGTCCTGACGTTGCCGGATGTAGCAGAGCCGGCGCAAATAGATGTACAGCCGTTGTGCCGGGTTGACTGCCGCGAGGCAAAGCAGCAGCACCGTGTATTGAGGCAACCATCGCGCCGCCAGCGCCGCGGCGGCCAGAACGGCCACGCTGGTTGCTGCGCCATACATGGCGACCACCCAGGCGCCGGCCACGTCGATACGCTGCCGATTTCGCTGGCCATGCCGGCTGACAATGGCCGGCATCGAGTCCGTGATCAGGGCCACCTGCGCACCTTCGATCAGCACCGACGCGGACCAGACCAAGACATATCGTCCGAAATCGTCGAGCGGCAGCCAGACCGCAAGCAGGACCGTGACCAGGAAGTTGGCCGTGCTAGCCGCGCCCTGATCGGCAAACGCAAGGAGTATTCTGGTCCGCCAGCGCCGCGCAGCGATCCAGGCGGCCTTCCGCGCCGCAGGCTCGCGCCAGGCGGTCCAGCCCCCGTCGGCTCGCGCCACACTCTCCGCGTCTGGCCGCGGAATGGACACGCCCTACTCCGTCACATTCGAAACGCGCGCACCGGCAATCCATTGCCGGCCGACGCGCAACAGGAAAATCGGCATGCCGACAAGATACCGGCGCCACATGCGCTTCGGTTCCTGCAGCAGGCGATAGAGCCATTCCATCCGGAGGCGCTGGATCCACAGTGGTGCACGTCGGACATTGCCTGCCATGAAGTCGAACAGGCCTCCGACACCAAAACCCAGGCGGCAACCTGTCCGCGCCAGGTTTTCCATCAGCCAGAGCTCCTGCCGAGGGTTTCCCATCGCGACCAGCAGAATGTCGGCACGCGATTCCCGAATCTCCCCGATCACCCGATCGGCCTCATCAGGCTCGAAGTATCCGTGATGGAATCCGGCAATCTCGTGCCGGGGCGACATGGCGAGCAGACGCGATGCCGCCATGGCGGCAACGCCATCGCGTCCCCCCAGCAGGAACAGCCGGAAGGTGTGCTTCGTCTCGCGAAGATAGCGAGGCACGAAATCGGTGCCGTTGAGGTTGGCAGGGAATCGTCGTCCGAACAGCAGGCGGCTTGCGATATCGACGCCGATGCCGTCGTTGAACACGATCGAATTCAGCATCGCCAGCCGTGCACGCTTGTCCGCAATCGACTGGTTCAGGGTATGCGCATTGGCAAAGATGACCGTGCGCGGCTGCGGATCACGCGCCCTCGCATCAAGCAGATCGACCGCCTCCGCGACCGTCGTGACCCCGATGGGGATGTCCAGGATCGATCGCTCGTCGATGCCGAGGACGGATCGATACAAGGTCTCGTATTGGGCGCTGACGCTGGACCAGGCGTAACGCGCACTGGCCGCCATCGCCGCCTGCCGGTAGGAACCATAGTCCTTTTCGATGTGCGTCCAGACCGGAAGGAAGCGGTCCGCGGCAACATCGGCGTCGGCAAAGTCAACGATCGTGCCGAGTCCGGTCTGGTGCACCAGCCGGCGGAACGGTTCGATATCGCTGAGCAGCGGATAAAGCCCCGCCGACAATCCCTCCACCGCGGTGAGGCCGAAGCCTTCGTACTCGGACGCGCTCAATAGAATCGAACAGCTCTTCATCAAGGTCCGGATGTCATTGTCTCCGGGGCAGAACGCAAACTCGACCGCATGCTCCAGGCCGACCTTGCGACAAAGCTCCATCACGTCATCAGCCGAGAGATCCGACGGTCGGCCCGCAACCTTCAGGGACCAAGCCGGGTCGCGCCGCCGCAGCGCGGCCACGAAATCGATGGCGCGATCGATGCGCTTGTTGACGGAGAACCGTCCCAGCACCAGCACGGACTTCGCCGGAGCGGACGAACCGGCATCGTGAAACTTGTCGACGTTTGCTCCGTTCTCGATGAGCGAGAGGCCGCGGTTCCGGATCGTGCCAAACAAGGAGTGATCGGCGACGCTGACGGCTGCGGTGCCGGCATACTGGCTCAATGACGCCCGCGTTACGGTATTGAAATACAGCTTCTTCAGACGCCACGCGTAGCGCGTATGGAAAAACCCTCCATGGGTCGAGACCACAAGCCGGCGCCGATGCAACAACGCGGTCCATGCGAAATAGTCGAAGAAGAAATCGATGCCATGAACATGAACGATGTCGGCATCGCCGATATGTTTGATCGCCTGCCAGGCCAGCGGATAGCGCGTGGAACCCCGGAAAGGCACGCGGATCACGTCCAGTCCATCAATCCGGGCACGCGCCGGTAGGCGCCTACCGGAAACATCGGTGAAAAGCTGATCGAGCGTGACGATGCGAACCGCATGGCCCTGCGCGAGCTGCGCATTCGCAAGCTCCTGCACGACATTTTCCAGTCCGCCAACCGACGGAACAAACTGGCGAACAGCGTGGACAATGCGCATCGACAAAAGTGTCCGATATCCAATCGCGGGCCGATCATTGCAAGCAGGCAACCGTGATACCCAATCGCGGCATGAGTGAGGAATGCGCGCGATGATATTGTCGGCACTCGCCGTCATTGCGCGGTCAAATGCACGCAATGACACCAGTAGGATTTTTCAAGAAGTCGGGCGGCATGGAATTGCCACGAAGTGGCCGCGCCGCTTTCAAGCTTCCGTCGCACGGTCGCATCAGCATCGCTCGTGCCGCACGCCCTATGTTACGGCGACATGCTACGGCAACGTGGACAACGAGGTTCCATGGCGATTGCGCCCCGCGAGCTTGCAACTTTCGGACTGCTATGCTGGCTCGCGCTGGCTCCAGTATCGGCATCCGCCGAGCCGGGAACCGTGGAACTGACGGGCGTCAACATTGCAGGCGCCGAATTCGGCCATCGCAAAATTCCCGGCCTGCATGCGCACGACTATTTCTACCCCGCTCGCAAGACCATCGACCATTTCATCGGCAAAGGCATGAACACATTCCGAGTCCCTTTTCTGTGGGAGCGGATGCAGCGATCGCTGGGCGCCGAACTGGACGAAGGCGAGCTCGGGCGCCTGGATGAAGTGGTGAGTTACACGACCTCGAAAGACGCATTCATCATTCTCGACGTGCACAACTACGCGGCCTACCGCCGCCAGCCGATCGGCTCGCCGGATGTGCCGGTCGAAGCGCTGGGCGACCTGTGGAGCCGGCTTGCGGCGCGCTACAAGGACAATGACCGGGTTATCTTCGGCCTGATGAACGAGCCGAAGGGCCTTCCCACCGAAACGTGGCTCGCCGCCGCCAACGCGGCGATTGCCGCAATCCGGCAGACCGGCGCGGCAAACCTGATCCTGGTGCCGGGCAACGGCTGGACCGGCGCCCATAGCTGGCTCAGCGGAAATTACGGCACGCCAAACGGCAAAACGATGCTCGGCATCGTCGATCCGGGCGACAATTACGCCTACGAGGTTCATCAGTACCTCGACGCGGATTTTTCCGGAACCAAGCCGCAGTGCCGCAACGAGGCGATCGGCGAAAAGGCGCTGACTGCCTTTACCGAGTGGCTTCGCCAACACAACAAGCGCGGCTTTCTGGGCGAGTTCGGCGGCGGCAGTGATCCGGTCTGCATGACGGCGCTCGACCGCATGCTGGATTCCATCGCCCGCAACAACAATGTCTGGCTTGGCTGGACTTATTGGGCAGCCGGCCCATGGCCACAAAGCTATTTCACCAGTGTGCAGCCGGTTGCCGGAGACGACCGTCCGCAAATGGACGTGCTGCTGAAGCACGTGGGACCGATGCGGAAGAAGTCGGAATCCATCCAGCGGCCGGCCCGGTGAAAGCGGCGGGGCTCACGGGCGATGACCTATCCTGGAAGACTTGACGCGCGACCGTCGTACATTCCGGACTTGCGGACGGATGCCGGCGCGACACCAACGCCGGTGATATTCGCGCTGCTGTTTGCAGCGCTCGGATTCAACCTGCTGCTCTGCTTCGTCAACACCAATCTTATGAGCGTCGGTACTTTGCACGTAGTGGCGTCGGAGGTCCTGATCGTTTCGCTGGTGTTCCTGATCTCCTACCGCTCGATACAGCCCATCTGCGTCATCCTGCTCGCGAGCATCGCGCTCTGGACGCTCATGCTCGCGTCAATTCGCTTGGTTGTCGGCACGGACCCGTCTTTCGAGATCAAGATCGTCCGCGACCTGGCCATTCCGTTCGCATTCTTCCTGCTCGGAACCCGCGTCAGGGACATCCGGATCGCTGACCGGGTGGTCTTCGCCGCTGCCGGAGCGACGCTGGCGCTGGCATTGTTCGAGTATTTCTGGCTCGAGACGTTTCTTCGCGTGTTCAACGTCGCGAAATATTACATCGCCCGCGGCACCATGGGGGCGCGCGACGCGCTGCAGTCTGCTGACCTTTTCATCAGCGGAATGCGTCCGGCCGGCGCTGAGGGGGGACGCAACCTGCTGCCGTTCCTTGGCGACCACCGCGTATCATCGGTGTTTCTGGAGCCGGTTTCGCTCGGAAACTTCGGCGCCATCGTGGTGATCTGGGGGCTGGTGCGCTGGCGATTCGGACAGCAGTTGCTTGTCACCACCATCGCATTCGGTCTCGCATTGATCGTGCTCGCCGACAGCCGGTTCGGAGCCTACCTCTGCGTGCTGGCGTTTGGCATGACGCTGCTCCCGTCCCGGCTCATCACCATAGGAGCGATGGCCATACCCGTCATGGCTCTCATCATTCTTTGCATCGTCCCCGCCGTCGTGACCGGAAGCTACGACCCGCAGAACCGTTACGTCGACAACGGATTCGTCGGCCGGTTCGTCCTGTCGGCACAGATCCTCGCGGAATTCGACTGGCTGACCTGGCTCGGTCTCAGAGCTTTGAAGATGCAGGCATTCGATTCCGGTTATGCCTACATCATCGGCGGCATCGGCATCGTCGGCCTGCTCGGCGTCTGGATGCTGCTCTTCGCGATCAGGGGCGGCTCCGAGCAATTCTACGCGCTCCGCAACCTGACCGCGCTCTATTATGGAACCGTGCTGTGCGTCAGCAACTCGCCGTTCACGATCAAGACGGCGTGCCTGATCTGGCTCCTGCTCGGCGCTCTCGCAAGGAATGGAAGCAAGCGCACCTGGAGTTCGGTACCGGAGCCTGTCTTGTCCTCTTCCGATCAAACCGTCGCAGCCGGCAGGCCGGTCACAGCAATGAGACGGAGCTGACGGAGGCCGGAAACTCTAGCCCGGCCGGGGACGACCTGTTTGCGGAAGACCCGTCGCCCATCGTGTTCGCCGCGGGCCGGTTCCGGCCGATAGCCACGCCACCGCACTTCCAAGTGCGTCGCCAATCGGACGGGGTATGTAACCAAGCTGCGAGCGCGACTTTTGCATATGCATTGTCAGCGGGAGCGACCGAAGCGCCAGCCGCACGGCCTCTTCCGTCGCCAACGGCCTGCGCCGGCTGACGTTGGTGGAAAACCACCCCGCGGCTTTGCCGAAGCCGAGAGCGACCGCACCAGGCAAGGGAACGGCGAATGTCCGTCCGCCGTTCATTCGGGCGACATCGGCAAACAATTTGCGAACGCCGACATCCTCTCCACCGACAATGTAGCGCTCGCCGATGCGGCCGCGCTCGGCGGCCAGCAGGAATCCCCTCGCGACATCCCGCACGTCGACCAGGTTTAGGACGCAGTCCACCAGAAAGAGCGGCGGGCGGTTCAGGAAGGAAGACAGCATGACCGTCGGTGGCGTGAAGTTATGATCGCCGGGACCGACCGGAGCGGTGGGGTTGACGATGGTTGCGGCCAGCCCGCGGTTGGCCGCATCGCGGACCGCCTGCTCAGCCAGAAACTTGGAGCGCGTATAGGGGCCGTACATACGATCGACGTTATCCGCACCCGGATCGTCCGAGAGCGTGCTCTCGCGGTCCCGTTGCGGAAGGATGATTGCCTGCGTCGATCCGTGAATGAAGCGCTGCGCCCGGCCTTGCATGGCCGCTTCGAGCACCATCCGCGTGCCCATGTGGTTCACACGATCGAATTCGCGTTCGTCCGGAATCCAGAAATGGCAAACCGCCGCGAGATGATAGACCGTACCCACGTCCACCATCGCGTAACGCAGGGCCGCCGGGTCCAGAATCGACCCCTGAACGAATTCGACCGGCGAGCGGTCGACAGGCGGCCGCTGATCCAGAACGCGGACGCGATCGCCCCGCTCGAGCAGAGCGGCCACGAGGTGCTGGCCGATAAATCCGCTTCCGCCGGTGACGAGCGATCGGCGTCTTTCAGAGGGAGTAGCCATCTCTACCTCCCGCAGCCGGGTCACATGGTCTTCGCAAAGCACTCGCGTATCGTACGTGCACTCTCCGGAGTCAGCAGGTGTGCGCCCCACCCCTGTTTGCTCACGTCCCGGGCTGCCGCCGGCCGGATACAAAGCCAGACTGCGGCACCCCACAGGGGAATAACACTTGGCCAATCCAATGCGATAGGTGTCAGTTCCTCCGCACTGCCGGCATAATTTCCGCTCGCCGTCGCCAGCAGCCAGCCCTCCCGGGCCAGCTCCGTTCTGGATCCGGTGCGGGCCGCAACTCCCAGCAACGCCTGCAGCGCAAGATGCGACCGAACTCCCGGACGGCCGCTGTCCATCGGCGCCGCATTGCGGTCCAGCGAAACGTCCAGCAGAAGGCCCAGCAGATCGTTGCCGGCAATCTGCGCGCTCATCGGCTCGACCAGCCGCGGATTGCAATCGATATAGCGAGGCTCGCCACCATCCGGCAGCAGGTAGTCGACGGACAGCGCACCATGCCAGTTCAGGGCCGAGCCGATCCTGCCCAGTTGAGCACGCACCGCCGGGCGATGCACACTCATTTTGACCGCATCGCCGCCCCCCACACCAGGGACCATCCGGCGGCAGGCGTGCATGCCGAGCAACTGTCCCCCGCTGAACACGGCCTGAGCATGTTCCACCGGCGCGTCGATCCATTCCTGTTCGAGAAGCCCGTCATCGAAGCCGCCATGCCGTTCGACCTCCGCGACGGCTTGCCTCAATTCCAAAGCGTTCCGGATAAACCACACCCCCCGGCTGGCGGTCCCGATCGGGGTCTTCAGCATGACCGGAAACTCGCTGATGGCCGCTGCCTCATCTGCCGTCGCGAGAATGCGGGTCCGCGGCTGCGGCAGATCAATCTCCGTGAGCAGCGCGCTGAACGAAGCCTTGCTGTGAGCACGGTCGTAAGCTTCAAAAGCCGGGAGTGCAGTCGCGACGTGGGGTCTCAGTGCACCGCGCACCGCCGACAGCGCAAACCCCTGTTCGTGGATCGGAAGCAGCACGTCGAATTTCTGCCGCGACACCAGATCCAGGACGAAATCGATGTAGCCCAGCGGATCGATGCCCATGCCCGGGCATCGGTGAAACTTGCGCACAAAGCGAGAGAAGCGTCCGATGCAGTATGGCGCAGGGTCGCAGATCTCGATGTGGTGGCCTTGCAGCCCCAGCACCGTGATGGCCTGACGACCCGAGGTGCTCGATCCTTCGGTCAACAGGATACGAAGCGGCGCGCGGCTGCGCCGGAGCTTCGGGGCCGGCAATGACGATGGATCCTGATCCACGGCATCCATGCAGGTTCAACCAAACTCAAGGATATGGCTTTCGCCAATGCCGCGCCATTCGCACGTGGCGAGCAGCCACGAAGCGGAGGCGAGACCAATCACGGGATGTGGTTCGTACACCCGGGGCCGCAGCGATCGCAGTTTATAAATTGGATAATCTCGGTGCTTCCCTGCCCTCTTCCGCCTGTCCATCGGTTAATATGGTCCGCGAATCGCGGGAACTGACCGTGTCGGACGACACCGAAACACTTCTTCGAGCCTGCCTGGGGCATTTGCGAATTCAGACCAGATTGATGATTTCCCGGGAAATGTTCGGGAAAGAGTTCATGATGCTCGACCCCATGGACAAGCTCGCGGTGGAGCAAACCATGCAGGCATGGCTGTGCGAGGATCAGCCTCTTGGATTTCTGAACTCTGCAACGCCGCCGGCAACCGCGCGGAACAGAGGACGAGAGTCAGGAGGCGACATCGGCCTTCACCCTGTTCGTACGGCCATGGAAGCGATTGAGACGAGCATTGCTCAGATCGCCAAGGCACGCGCCAGCCGGGGTTCATAGACCGCACCACACCGCCGGCTTCATGCCGGCAGCTCAGCCATTGGGCCAGCCGAAACACGGCCCGGCCACGCGGATTGCCCCGGCCAGGCGCTTCTCATGAACGGTTCTATGCCCGGTTCCGGCCCCAGAACGCCTGCGATCGGCGCCGAAACAGTCCTTTATAGGGCCCTTGGCCAGATGAGCCGGAGAATCGCTGCCGGGCGGTTTTTACCAGTTTGCGGGATTTTTCGCGACTTTCGCCTTTTTTGGGCCGCTAATTGCGGTTTATTGGCCGCGACTTATCCGGGAAGGGGTTCCCTTTGTTCTGTTCCAAGATGCTTGCTGCGTTGGTCCTGTGCTGCTCGGTTGTCTTTGCCAGTCAAGCCAAAGCGGACCTTTGTCTCGATGAGCGCGACTTTGGCAATGGCGTGAGCGCGGCAGCGGCCACAGCCGGCTTTCTGCAAGTGTGGGAGCAGGCCGACCTGATCGACGAACTGCTCCGCTCAGGCAAGTCGACCAAGGAAGCCAAGGAACTGCTGGCCTCCATCCAGACCCACCTCGATGCCTTGCAGCAGCGCATCGACCTGCTCTCCAAGGCCTCCCAGACCGTCCCGGTCCGGCCGGCAAGCTGGTAGCCGGCAGAGCCCGTCCCCTTCGCCTCAGCTCACATTCCGAAGCATGCGTCGCGATTCCTCGAACGCATCGGCGCACCTCGCTGCGTATCCATCCAGCGACGGGATCGCGAACACGTTGCAGGTCCAGGACACCTCCCGGAGCGAATTCAACCTGCTGCCGTAAGGCCGCCGCTGCCCGACAATGTCGTCGACATAGTAAAACAGGTGGTTCGGCAGCAGCCTCTCAAGATCGTCCAGGCTCGCGTCGCATTCGGCGAGCATGTCCGGGCTCACCTCCAGGATGATTGCGGGCGGGACCGCAGCGGACAGTATCCCGGTGGCTCCGCCGAGTACGGCGGACTCCCTGCCCTCGACATCGATCTTGATCAGCACGGGTGCCAGCCCGGTTCGGGACCGGAAGCAATCGAGCGAAATCGACGCAACCTCGGCGGCCGCGCCGTTCCCAATGCGAACGTTTTGCTTCTCCGTCACCTGGCTAAACAGGGAATTGAGTTCGGAGTAAGCAATCCTGACCGTCCGCTCGTCCTGCAGAACGGCCGCGGCCACCGGCTCCACCTGCTTGTCCAGCCCAAGCTGTATGATCGACAAGGCAAGCTTCTCGAAGGTCATCGGCACAGGTTCGAAGGCTACGACCCGCAACGGACGAGAGGCCATCTGAACCAACTGCGTCGAGAAATATCCGACGTTGGCGCCAACGTCGTAGACCACAGGATTCCGCTCGGATCGCAGCCAGGCCGAGCACAATGCAAGCTCAGGCGCGAGTGCCCGCCGGTGATAGTACGGAAACTCCGCCACGTCCCCGATATGGCAGAGAAACGGATGACCGAATGCACTGGTTGCCGTCACGGTCTTGATGCCGGCAAGCTCGAGCACACGCAGCCAACCGAAGCGGGCCGCTCCACTGACAATCGGGATATCGGCCGCCGCCGCGGCCGGCACCTCCGATGAGGCCCCACAAACCCATTTGATGCCACGGCTGACCACCCGATCTTTCAGTTCGTCCCGCCATGTCCGCCGGCCAAAAGGGCCGGTTTGACCCGGCCCCGAGAAATCAAACGCACTGGATTCTTCTGTCATTTCCACTTCGCCCCCCAGCGGCCGGCCATGGACGGCCGAACGCCCCCAGGAACGCTAGCATGCAGACTGGCCGGCCCCCGAGCCCCGGCTGCGGCCGAAAGAGGCCAAATCCCGCGAGCGGAAGCTGCTCCGGCAAAGGCAGGCTGCCCCCGCTTTGCCGGCAGACCGGCCATGCCACCCCGTGCCATGCCGTAGGGACCCTCGATGGGCCCTCGCGGTTCGGTTGTCGGGGCGCGGACACCATGACACCATTGCCCGTCCCATCCGATGACCCCCTTGCGCCATGCCGCGCCGAACACCCCGTCGATTTCCCTGGTCGCACCTGTCCGATCCGAACCTGATGCAGGTCCGGCTCAAGGACCTCAAGGTCGGCGTCGAGGGCACCTGGCTGGAACGCTGCGTGCGCAACCTGCACGAGGAACTCGACGCGCGGGGCATTCGCTTCAAGCCGCACGTCTGGATTTCGGACGAGTGGTTCAGCCCATCCGACTCGCCGGGCATCGCGATCCCGTTCTACCTCGCGCATCCCCGTCTGATGCGGCTCGAGCGCAAGAAGATCCTCGAGGTCGAAGGCGGCACCGAGCGCGACTGCATGCGCATCCTGCGCCACGAAGCCGGGCACGTCGTGCAGCTCGCCTATCAGCTCAACCGCCGCCGGCGCTGGCAGAAGCTGTTCGGCCGCGCGTCACAGCGTTATCCGCGCTATTACCGGCCGGATCCGGCCAGCAAGAACTACGTGCAGCACCTGAGGCTGTGGTACGCACAGAGCCATCCCGAGGAGGATTTCGCAGAGACCTTTGCCGTGTGGCTTACGCCGCGCTCGAACTGGCGCAGGCATTATGCCGGCTGGCCCGCCCTGCGAAAGCTGAAATATGTCGACGAACTGATGGCGGAGATTGCCGACAAGCCGCCGCGCATGACAAAACGTCGGCGTACCGATTCGCTGAACAAGTTCACGATCACGCTTGCCGAATACTACGAGAAGAAGCAGGCACTTTATGCGGTCGACACGCCCAAGACCTACGACAGGGACTTGCACCGCCTGTTCTCGAACGATCCTAAATTCCGCCGCTCGCCTGCGGCATCCGCTTTCCTTCGCAAGAACCGGACAAAGATCAGACAGATGGTTGCGCGCTGGACCGGAGAACGCCAGTTCACACTGGACTCCATGCTTGACGATGTCATCGAGCGCTGTCGCGAATTGAAACTTCGCGCCGTGGGCGACGAACGGCAGCTTCGCATCAACTTCACCGTCCTTATGACGGCGAGAGCGGTGCACGCGCTGTACGGGCCGAAGCGCAAACAGTGGTTTGCGCTATGAAACGGCTGCGCGTTCTGGTGCTGATGCACCCGGACCTGATGCCGCCGGACTCCCTCAAGGGTTACAGTCCGGAGGAGGTCAATCGGTTAAAGACGGAATACGATGTCGTTTCGACACTGCGCGCCAGCGGCCATGAGGTGAAGCCCCTGGGCGTACAGTACGAACTCAAGCCAATCCGCGACGAGATCGAGAGCTGGAAGCCGCAAGTCGTCTTCAACCTGCTCGAACAATTCCACGGCGATCCGACCTACGACCAGAACGTCGCGAGCTATCTCGAGCTGATGCGGGTGCCATACACGGGATGCAATCCGCGCGGGCTCATGCTGGCGCGCGGGAAAGACCTCTCCAAGCAGTTGATGATGTATCACCGGATTCCAGTCCCCGACTTTGCGGTTTTTCCTATGAACCGCAAGGTGAAGCGGCCGGCACGGCTGGCGCTGCCGCTGATCGTCAAGAGCGTGAGCGAAGACGCGTCATGGGGCATTGCACGCGCCTCGGTCGTCGACACCGACGAGAAGCTCGCCGAGCGCGTCCAGTTCATCCACAACCGGATCGGAACGCCCGCCATCGCCGAGCAGTTCATCGACGGGCGCGAAATCTACGTGGGCGTGCTTGGCAACGACCGGCTCCGCGTACTGCCCATCTGGGAGCTGGATTTCGGCAGCATCCCGGAGGGTGTCAACCGCATCGCCACCGAAAAGATCAAACACGACACCGAGTACCAGGCCCGGGTCGGTATCGACCATGGGCCGGCCAAGAACCTGAGCACCGAATTGCAGGCCCGGATCGTCAAGCTGGTCAAGCGAGTCTGCCGGACGCTCGACCTCGACGGCTACGCCCGCATCGACTTCCGGCTGGCGGCTGACGGCACCCCATATTGCATCGAGGCCAATCCCAATCCGGAGATCGCCCAGATCGAGGAGTTCGCGCAAGCCGCGAAGCATGACGGCATGTCCTACGCCGACGTCCTCAACCGGATCGTGGCTCTCGGAATCAGCCGGGCACGGGCATCCGGCGCTGAAGCATAGGAACAGCAGGACTGCGCCGGCTCGGCCCGCGTGACGCTCTCCTCTATTCTCGCGAAGGCGGCATTTAATGCGATAAGCGCTTGCGGGCCCTGGCCATCGGCGCGCCTGGCGTGGTCACACCGAGCCTGTGGCTGTCGGCCGCTGGAATCGCGCTGGCCGCTGCTGCAACAGGAACCAACACAGTGTTGCGGGTCGCGCACGGCACAGCCTGGGCTGCCTGCAAAATGGAACCGGATCAACCGCCAAAAGCCGCGACGTTTGGCT
>CAZGSW010000118.1:0-11238 GCA_964528635.1 uncultured Rhodoplanes sp.
ACAGCAACGCAGAGGCGGTCATCCGCGAGACCGCGACGATCGATTTCCTGGGTGAATGATGGCCTGCGGCCTGTCCCGTGTCCCGGGCGAGCGAAGCGAGACCCGGGACCCCGGTTTCCTTGCCATGAAGTAAGAAATCGGGATCCCGGGTCTGCAGCGCATCACTGCGTGCTGCGCTGCGCCCGGGATACGTGCCGCTTGGATTGCGCCTGGTAAATCCCTCTACAGCCCCAGCAGCCGCTTGGCGTTGCCGCCGCAGATCGCGGCCGACGTCGCGGCGTCGAAGCCGCTCTCCATGACGTGCTCGACCGGGTCGAAGTCCGCCATGTCGAACGGATAGTCGGTGCCCATCACGACACGGTCGGCGCCGAACGTCTTCACCAGCGCCTGGAGCTGGTCCGGCGTGAATACGACCGTGTCGAAGTACACGTTCTTCTTCAGGTAGTGCGTCGGCGGTTTCGGCAGGTCGCCGTGCGAGTCCGAGCGCGCGCCCCAGGCGTGGTCGATCCGCCCGTGGTAGGCGCCGAGATAGCCGCCGCCGTGCACCGCGAGGATGCGCAGGCCGGGATGACGCTCCAGCACGCCGTCGAAGATCAGGTAGTGCAGGGCGATGGTGGTCTCCAGCGGATTGCCGATCACGTTGTTGAAGTAGAACCGCCTGAACCGTTCCGCGTGGGTGAATCCGTTGGGATGGATCAGCACCAGCGCGTCGAGCTCCTCGGCCTTCTTCCAGAACGGCGCGAAGGCGGGATCGGACAGCTCCTTGCCGGCCACGTTGGTCAGGATTTCCACGCCCCTGAATCCGAGCTGCCTCATGCAGCGTTCGAGTTCCTTCGCCGCTTCGTTGCCGTCCTGCAGCGGCACGCCGCCGAGTGCGGCGAGGCGGTCGGTGTGCTTGCCGACGTACTCGGCAATGCCGTCGTTGAGCACGCGCGTCGCCGGCGCGGCGAATTCGACCGGCACCGTGTAATAGAGCTGCGGCGGGCCGGGACAGATGAGCTGCATGTCGACGCCCATGGCGTCCATCGCCCTGAACCGCTCGTCGGTCGGGCGGATGCCGGGGCCGATATCGGCGGCCTGCTTGGCCATCAGGTCCTTGGTGGCCTGAGTGGAGAAATGATCGAGCGGCACGGTCGACGGATCGAGCTTGCCCTGCACAAGCTCAGCCGCTTGCGGGATCGCCACATGCGCATGCATGTCGACCGTCAGGCTCTTCGGGCGAGACTCGCGGCCCGGACGGCCGCGCTTGCGCGCCGCCGTGGGCTCGTACTTGTTCCACATGTCAGATACCGAGATAGCTGGATTTGATTTCTTCGTTGGACCGCAGTTCTTCCGGCTTCGCCGAATAGACCACCTGGCCCTTGCTCATGACGTGCACGTAGTCGACGAGCTTCAGCGCCAGGTTGGCGTTCTGCTCGACCAGAAGGATCGACATGCCTTCGCGCTTGAGCGTCGCGATGGCCTCCCACAGCCCCTGGATGATGATCGGGGCGAGGCCCTCGGAGGGCTCGTCCATGATCAGGCAATCCGGATTGGTCATCAGCGCGCGGCCGATCGCCAGCATCTGCTGCTCGCCGCCGGACAATGTCTTGGCGCGCTGGCTGCGCCGCTCCTCGAGCCGGGGAAACAGCTTGTAGACCCGTTGCAGGTTCCAGCCGTGACGTTCCGTGTGACGCTCGGCGACGATCAGATTTTCCTCGACGCTCAGGGTCGGGAACACGCGGCGGCCCTGCGGCACCAGCCCCATGCCCTTGCGCACGGTCTCGAACGAGGACTCGTTCGTCACGTCCTCGCCCTTGAACACCACCTTGCCGCGCCGCGGCGGATTGAAGCCCACGATCGAGTTCACCAGCGTGGTCTTGCCCACCCCGTTGCGGCCCAGCAGCCCCAGGATCTGGCCCTGTTCGAGCTGCAGCGACAGGCCCTGCAACACGTAGGCGTCGCCGTAATAGGTGTGGATGTCCTGGACGTCGACGATCGCCATGATCAATCGGTCCCCAAGTAGATTTCCTGCACGCGCTTGCTGCCGTGAATCTGTTTCGGTGTTCCGGTCTCCAGCACCGCACCGAAGTGCAGCACCGAAATCTCCGCGGCGATGTCGAACACCACGTCCATGTCGTGCTCGATCAGCAGGATCGCGAGGCTGCGGTCGAGCTTCTGGAGGAACCGCGTCATCTCGGTGGACTCGCCGGACGACAGGCCGGCGGCCGGCTCGTCCAGCAGCAGGATCTTCGGGTCGCTCGACAGGCCGAGGATGATCTCGAGCTGGCGCTGCTCGCCGTGCGACAGGTAGCGCACCTCGGTGTCCTTGCGATCCGTAAACCCGGCCTGCTCCAGCAGCCGCAGCGCCTTCTCGTAGTCCGCGCGATAGGACGACTGCAGCTTCCACATCACGAACTTCGACTTCTGCAGGCCCTTGATCGCCAGCAGCACGTTGTCGATCACGGTGAGCTTCGGGAACAGATGGGTGATCTGAAAGGTGCGGGCCATGCCCAGCGCCGTGCGGCGATGGCTCGGCCACTTGGTCACGTCCTCGCCGAACAGCAGCACCTGTCCGGACGTGGACGGATGGATTCCGGTGATGAGGTTGAACAGCGTGGTCTTGCCGGCGCCATTCGGGCCGATCACGGCCTTGCGGTCGCCGGGCATGATGCGCAGGTCGACACCGCGCACGGCATGCAGGCCGCCGAAGCTCTTCGACAGGCCCTTGAGTTCGAGAACCGGCATTCCACCGGGGGGATGCGTGTCGCTCACGCGGTCACCTTTGACAAAGAGGGCCGGGGCTCCTCGCGAAGCCCCGGCGCCGGTCGCTCCGCTCAGCAGTGCTTGCAGGGCGGGTAGTTGCGGTCGTAGACGGGCGTCTTCAGGAACTCGTCCTTCTTGAACTGCCCGAACTGGTTCACGTTCTCGTAGGTCTTGATGACCGTGTTCCAGAGCTCGTCCTTGTCGTAGCCGAACATCTTCTTCCTCTCGACCTTCTTGATGTAGATGTTCTGCACCGGGTTGCGCATCTCGTCGATCGCGACGGGACCGCGGATGGTGTCGAGCTTGAGCGAAGCCAACTGCTTCACGAACTCCTCAGGCCCGGGGAACTTGCCCTTGTTGGCCTTCATCACCTCGTGAATCATCTGCGCGCTCGTGTAGTTGCTTTCCGAGTAATACGACGGAACCTTGCCGTACTTGCTGCGGTAGGCCTTCACGAACGCCGCGTTCTTCGGCGTGTCGATCGCGGCGCTGTACTGCAGCGCGGAGACGTGGCCGATCACCTCGTCGCCCATCGCCGGCAGCACGAACTCGTCGTAGCTGGTGCCGCCGCCGATCACCGGCTTCTTGTTGCCCGACTGCCTGAGCTGCTTCGGGAACTGCAGCGCCATCGGTCCGACCATGACCGTGAAGATCGCGTCGGCGTCGCCCTTGATGGTCGGGATGTACGGGCCGAAATCCTTGGTGCCGAGCGGAGGCCAGATCTTCTGCACGACCTGTCCGCCGCAGTTTTCGAAGGCGCGCTGGAAGCCGCCCGCCACCTCGTAGCCGAACGCGTAGTCGGCGGCGACGGTGACGATCTTCTTGTAGCCCTGGTCGCAGGCCCACTGGCCGAACGGATGGCTCGGCTGCGAGCTGGTCCAGCTCGTGCGGACCAGATACGGATACTTGGACAGGTGGCGCTGGGTCAGGTCGTCGGCCGCGGCGACCGAGACGACGTAGACGGTCTTGTTGCTGGTGCTCTCCGGCGCGAGCGCGTAGCCCGTCGATGCCAGCAGGCCGCCGACGAACATATGCACCTTGTCCTGCAGGATCAGCTTGCGGACCTTGGTGACGGCGGTGTCCGGCTTGCCCTGCTCGTCCTCGACGATGAGACGGACCTTGACGCCGCCGAAGTCGCTCTTGACCTCGTCAAGATACATCTGGAAACCGTCGACCATGTCCTTGCCGATCTGGGCAAAGATGCCGGTCGTGGGCGCCAGGAAGCCGATACGCAACTCCTCCTGCTGCTGCCCCTGGGACGATGCCGGTGCGCCGATCGCCAGCGCGCCGCCCAAAAGCAGCAGGCCAAACCCTCGTAGCGTGTTGCTTGTCATGATCCTACTCCCTCATGGTCGTTCATAGTCTCAGTATCCGCCCGTCCGTGTCCACCCGCTAGCAGTGCTTGCAGGGCGGATAGTCGCGCCCGTAGACCGGAGTCTTGAGGAACTCGTCCTTCTTGAACTGGCCGAACTGGCCGACGTTCGCGTAGGTCTTGATGACCGTGTTCCAGAGCTCGTCCTTGTCGTAGCCGAACATCTTCTTCTTCTCGACCTTCTTGACGTAGATGTTCTGCACCGGATTGCGCATCTCGTCGAAGCTGACGGGGCCGCGGATCGTGTCGAATTTCATCGACGAGAGCAGCTTGATGAATTCCGCATGTCCGGGATACTTGCCGCCGGTGCGCCGGATCACTTCGTCGATCATCTGCGCGGTCGTGTAGTTGCTCTCCGAATAGTAGGAGGGCACCTTGCCGAACCTGGCGCGGTAGGCCTTCACGAACGCCGCATTTTTCGGCGTATCGAGCGCCGCGCTGTATTGCAGCGGCGAGATATGGCCGATCACCTCGTCGCCCATCGCGGGCAGCACGAACTCGTCGTAGCTGGCGCCGCCTCCGATCATCGGCTCGCGGCGGCCGGCGCCGCTCATCTGCTTCGGAAACTGCAGCGCGCCCGGGCCGACCATCAGCGAGAACACCTTGTCGGCCTTCTTGATGGTCGGGATGTATGGGCCGAAATCCTTGGTGCCGAGCGGCACCCACACCTTTTGAACGATCTGTCCGCCGCACGCCTCGAACGCGCGCTGGAAGCCGCCGACCACTTCGTATCCGAACGCATAGTCGGCCCCCACCGCAGCGACCGTCTTGATGCCCTGTTCGCAGGCCCATTGGCCGAACGGGTGGCTCGGCTGCGAGCTGGTCCAGCTCGTTCGGATGAAGAAGGGATACTTGGGCAGGTCGCGCTGCGTCAGGTCGTCCGCCGCCGCGACGGACGAGATGTACATGACCTTCTCGGCGGTGCTGACCGGGGCAAGCGCGTAGCCGGTCGAGGCCAGAAGCCCGCCCATGAAGAAGTGCACCTTGTCCTGCAGGACGAGCTTCCTCGCCTTGGTAACGGCAGTGTCGGGTTTGCCCTGCTCGTCCTCGACCAGGAACTTCACGTCCATGCCGCCGAGCTTGCCCTTGTGCTCGTCCAGATACATCCGGAAGCCGTCGACCATGTCCTTGCCGATCTGGGCAAAGATGCCCGTGGTCGGCGCCAGAAACCCGATCCTCAGCTCCTCCGCTGCCGCCGGTGGCGCACCCGCGACGAGGCCGGCACCGGCCAGCAGCGGCAGCACGTGCCGCAGTGACGTCGTCATGATCTCCTCCCTCCATGAAAGAGGGCCGGCTAGTTCGCTCAGGAATGAGCGGGTGCCAGCTTCTTGCTCTCTTCTTTTTTCGCTCCGGCGCTGCGGCGGTATTGCCTGATCCGCTCCGGAATACCCATCAGCCCTGTCGGCAGGTAGAGAATCGTCAGCACGTAGACCGCCCCCAGCACGTACTGCCACCACGGCACGATCGTGCTGAGATACTCACGCAGGCCGAACACGATGAACGAGCCGATCACGCCGCCGACCAGGGTGCCGGCGCCGCCGAGCACCGCCATCAGCAGCGCGTCGACCGAGGTGGTCAGCACGACGTTCTCCGGGCTGACGATGCCGGCCGTATGCGCCCACAGCACGCCCGACAGGCCGCCGAACGCGCCGGCGATGATGAAGGCGATGTATTTGTGCAGCCAGGTGTTGTAGCCGAGGATCTTCATCCGCAGCTCCTGCTCGCGGATGCCGGCCAGGCTTCGCCCGAACGGCGAGCGAACCAGCACGTACATCGCCAGCAGCGAAGCGGCGAACAGCCCGAACACCAGGTAGAAGAACGTCACCTCGTTCGACAGGTCGATGCCGAACTTCGGCCGCTCGCGAAGATTGATGCCGTTGTCGCCGCCAGTCACCGAATTCCAGCGGTAGGCGAGGCCCCAGACGCACTGTCCGAGCGCCAGCGTGATCATCAGGAAGTAGGTGCCGGTGGCGCGGATGGCGAGCAGGCCGAACACCGCGGCGAGCGCGGCGCCGATAAGGATGCCCAGCACAAGCACCAGCCAGAAGTCCCAGCCGAGGCCGAACTGGTAACGCGTGGCGAGGATCGCGGTGAGGTAGGCGCCCACCCCGAGGTACGCCGCCTGACCCAGTGACGCCAGCCCGGTGTAGCCGAGCAGAATGTCGAGGCTCATCACCAGAATGGCGAATGCGAGTGCGCGCGTTGCCAGCAGGATCACGAAGGAGTTGGTGTTGGGGACGACGAAGGCGAGCAGCGCGAGCGCGACGATGACGATCAGGATCTTGGCTGTCTGGCTGGTGAGCATCTTTTATTCCCGTCCAAACAGTCCGGTCGGCTTGATAGCCAGGATCAGGGCCATCGGCGCGTACAGCGTGAAGTAGGAAATCTCCGGGAACAAAGCCTTCCCGAAGTTGTCGGCCAGCCCGACGAGCAGCGCGCCGATGGCGGCGCCGCCGAGGCTGCCCATCCCGCCGATGATGACGACCGCGAACGCGAGCGGCAGGATCTCGAAGTCGAGGCCGGGATACACGCCGAGGAACGCGCCGCCGATCACGCCGCCGAGCGCGGCGAGGAAGGCGCCCAGCGCAAAGATGAACATGGAAATGCGGGCCGTATCGATGCCGACGCCGCGCGCCATCTGCGCGTCGTCCACGGTGGCGCGGACGGCGGCGCCCATCCGGGTTTTTTCCATCGCGAGCCACAGCCCGATGCCGATAGCCGCGGCGGTGACGATCATGAACGCGCGATAGAGCGGCAGATAGAGGCCGCCGACCTGGATGCTCTGGGTCAGCCAGTCCGGCGGGTTGATGTCGTAGTTGTTGCCGGTCCAGATATCGAGCGCGGCCTGCTGGAACAGGAATGCGAAGCCGACCGTCAGCAGCACCTGCCGCAGCGGATCCTGCTCGATCGCGATCACCGAGATGCGGCTGAGCAGAAGATAGAGCGCCACCGCCGCGATGCCCGCCACGGCGAGGAACTGCACCCAGTGAACATCTGCGAAGGTCCGCCATCCGCCGATCGCAAAGCTGATAAGGATCGAGAGCCCGACCGCGACCAGGGCATTGCGTGCGTACTCCACCCCGGACGAGCGCAGGAACAGCCGCTCCATCACAAGTCCGACGATCGCGACGGTGAGCGCCGCGATCGGGATCGCGAGGTACCAGGACCCGGTGGTCCAGATCACGGACAGGGCGACGTAGCCGCCAAGCATGAAGTAGGAGCCATGCGCCAGGTTGACGATCCGCATGACGCCGAAAATCAGCGAAAGCCCGCTGCCAAGCAGGAACAGCAGGGCGCCGTAGGAAATCCCGTTGAAGGTCTGGATAATCCAGAAGTTCAGGTTCATCGTCCCCCGCACGCCCCGCCAACAACCCCGAAGATCAGCTTAGCTCAGGAAACGCGCCGCGCCAGCCCGTCACATGGCCGCACGACGGCGCGTTCAGCGGCGGGCCGTCCTGCGCGCGCGCTTCACCTTGCCCTTCGACTCCAGCACGGCGCACACGGCCGCGGTGTCCTGCTCGCCGAACCCCTGCTTCAGCGCGGCGTCGTAGACCGGCACGGTTGCGCTGAACAAAGGCGTCGGCACGCGCAGCTTTCTCGCGAACGAGCCGATCACGTCCATGTCCTTCTGCCAGACCGAGCACTTCATGGTGGCCCGCTTGTAGTCGTTCCTGACCATCATCGGCGCGCGCAGTTCGAACACGCGGGAGTTGCCGGCTCCGTTGGAGATCATCTCGAAAATGACCCGTGGATCGAGGCCCGACTTCATTCCGAGCACCATCGCTTCGGCGGAAGCGACGTTGTTGATCGCGACCAGCAGATTGGCGACGTACTTCATCCGGCTGCCGTTGCCGAACTTGCCGACGTCATAGGTCTTGCGCGAGAATCCGGCGAACACCGGCAGCACCTTCTTGATGGCCTTGCTGTCGCCGCTGGCGTAGATGACGAGATCGCCGGTGGCGGCCTGCGAGCCGGTTCCGCTCACCGGGCAGTCGAGCATCGTGTGTCCGCCGCCGCGAAGGATCTTCTCGGCGCGCTCCTTGTCCTCGATGGTGAACGTGGAGCATTCGATCACGATGCGGTGCGACGCCTTCGCCGCGTTGATTTCCTTTGCGGTGGCGAGCAATGCCTCTGGCTTGGGCAGGCTGGTGATGACGACCGGCACGGCCGATACGACCGCGGCGGCGCTGCCGGCGATCTCGACGCCGTCCCGGGCCAGTTCCCTTCTTCGCGGTGCGCTGACGTCGAATCCGACGACGCGCCAGCCCGCCTTGACCAGATTGCGGGCGAACGAGCCGCCCATGATGCCGAGCCCGATGACTCCGACCGTACCCTTGCGCCTGGTCTTGCCCTTCTTTGCCAACGTCCGCTCCCTTTGAACCGTATTTTCCGTCCGTGGGCGATACACTATGACCATAACCGGTATCGCGCCAAGCTGACGCCGGGCATTCGCGGTGGACTTTCTTGGCGCATGTGGATCGCCTATCGTCCCTTGCAGTCGTTGCAAGTCTGCAAGCTGGATCGGGGAAGGACGCGACACGATCATGCATATCGGAATCGCCGGCGTTGGCCGGATGGGCTCCAACATGGGGCTCCGCCTGATGGAGACCGGCCACACGCTGACGGTGTGGAATCGCACCGCCGACAAGCTCAAGCCGCTGCTGGATGCCGGCGCGTCAGCAGTCGCGGCGCCCGCGGAGTTGCCGGGCGCGGTCGAGGCCGTCATCACCATCCTGACCAATGCGGCGGCGATCGACGAGGTCTATCACGGGCCGGACGGCCTTCTGTCCGGCGACGTCAAAGGCAAGCTGTTCATCGAAATGAGCACCGTGCCGCCGGAGGTGCAGGTCGCGCTGGCGGAAAAGGTGCGCGCCAAAGGTGCGGCGTATGTCGAATGCCCGGTTGGCGGCAGCGTCGTTCCGGCGCGGACCGGCAAGCTGCTGGGCAACGTCGGCGGCGAGGCTGCCGATGTCGCGCGCGCCAAACCCGTTCTGGACGCGATGTGCCGCCGCACCCAGCATGCCGGTCCGGTCGGCTCGGGTGCCGTGCTCAAGCTCGCGGTGAACCTGCCGCTGATGATCTACTGGCAGGCGCTCGGCGAGCAGCTTGCGATGTGCAAGGACCTCAAGGCGGATCCGGCGGAGCTGCTGGATTTCCTGTCGGAGACCTCCGGAGCCGCCAACGTGCTCAAGCAGCGCATGCCGGGCATCGTTGCGAAGCTCAAGAACGAGCCGTCGGACATCCGCACCTTCACGCTGGAGAACGGCATCAAGGATGTGAAGGCCATGCTGGCGCAGGGCCACAAGAACGGGCTGGAGCTGCCGCTGCTGGAGCGGACGCTCGGCTGCTACGAGGAGGCGCTGCGCAACACCTCGCCGGTGGAGGAGGTGTCGAACGTGTCCGCCTACTGGGCCCGGCGCCACAAGACCTGACAAGCGGCGGTCCGGCCGGGCGCGTCAAACAGGGGGGAGGGCATGGCAATTAGGTTCTACGGGTTCTGGCGGTCGATCGCGAGCTTCCGGGTGCGCATCGCTCTCGCCTTGAAGAACGTGACGCCCGGCGAGATCGTCGACATCGATCTTCTGCAGGGCAGGCAGCGCGAGGACAGCTTCCGCGCCGTCAATCCGCAGATGCTCATTCCGGCGCTGATCGAGGACGGTGGTCCGGTGCTGTTCCAGTCCATGGCGATCATGGAGTACCTGGAGGAGACGCGGCCGCAGCCGCCGCTGCTGCCGAACGACGCGCCGGGCCGCGCGCGGGTGCGCGGCCTGTGCCAGATTTTCGTGTCGGACTCGCATCCCATGTCGGTGCCGCGGGTGCGCGGCTACCTCACCGGTGAACTGAAGCTCGACAACGACACCATGCTGAAATGGGTGCGGCACTGGCAGAACGAAGCGCTGCAGGCGGCGGAGGCGCATCTCTCGGCTCCGCCGACGGGCCGGTATTGCCACGGCGACAGCGTGACGCTGGCGGATGTCTGCCTCGCCGGGCAGGTGGTGGGTTCGGGCTTCTTCGGTGTCGACGTGAAGGCATATCCGAACGTCGCGCGCATCTACGACGAGCTGATGAGGATCGAGGCGTTCGCGAATGCGCACCCGCTGAAACAGCCAGGCGCGCCGGCCAAGGTGTAGCGCCAGCGCGGTTCTCGGTTGGTTTGCACCCATCGTCGTTGCATCATGGCCGGGCTTGTCCCGGCCATCCACGCCTTGCTTTGCAGTGCCAAAGGCGTGGATGCCCGGCCCAAGGCCGGGCATGACTGCCGACAAGCCCGATGCCGGTCAAAAGGCTGTGCGAACCGTGCTCGTTCGCTTTCTCGCCCGCTACGCGGGCTCCTCCGCCCGGATCACGTCTCCCCACACCCGCTGCACGCGCGCGATCTCGGTCTCGAACGTGTCCAGGAACAGCCGCGCCTGCATCGACAGCGCGCGGCGCGCCTGCGAGATCACGACGAACTCCGCGAACAGCGGCGGGTCGTGCAGCGGATTGATGGTCCGCTGGTCGCGGTCGATATCGGTCACGCAGAACAGGCCGGACAGGATCGCCACCCAGTCCGACTGCGCGATGAACTGCAGCGTCCCGATCATGGCGTCCATCTCGATCAGGTCGGCCACCTCGACGCCGTGGGTCTGCAGGTAGATGTCGATGTTGCGCCTTCGCACATTGGCGCGGCCCGGCACGATCAGCTTCAGCGGTCCCAGCTCCTTCAGCCGCACCGGCTCCAGATGCCGGAAGCCGAGCTTCGGGCTCGACAGCAGCATCTCGCGGTCGCGCAGGATCAGCCGCGATTTCAGTCCGACGCGACCCTCGAAGGTCGGCACCACGGCAAAGTCGAGTTCATCCGCCAGCACCATGTCGGTAAGCAGTCCGCTGTAGCCCTCGACGATGTGCAGCCGCACGTCCGGATATTTCGGCTTGAAGCGCTCCAGCGTCGGCGCCAGCGCCGCCCGCGTCATGGTCGGCATCAGGCCGACCCGCAGGTCGCCCGCCACCACCGAAGCGAAGGCCCGCACCTCCTCGCGGGCGCTCTCGAGCTGACCCACCGCGTCGATGCAGCGCCGGTAATAGCGCCGGCCGGCCGGTGTCGGTGCGACGCCGCCTGCGCTGCGCTGGAACAGCCGCAG
>CAZGSW010000118.1:11338-13887 GCA_964528635.1 uncultured Rhodoplanes sp.
ATGATGACTTTAGACAAAGTATATTAATTCGTCTGAGGGCGCCAGCTTCGCTACAATTCTTCCAATCAAGCGAGTGGTGTCGAGAGCGAACCGGAGCCCCGATGAAACTCGGCTTTTTCACCATGCCGATCCATCCGCTGGATAAGGACTGGCGGCAGTCCCTGCGCGAGGATCGCGAGGCGTTCCTGCTGGCCGACAAGCTCGGCTTCACCGAGGGCTATGTCGGCGAGCACTCCACCGACAAGGCCGAGAACATCACCTCCTGCATGATGTTCGTCGCGAGTCTCGCCAGCGAGGTGAAGACCATGCGGCTCGGCACCGGCACCGTGAACATGCCGAACCAGCATCCGGCCGCGGTCGCCGCCAACATCGCGATGCTCGACCACATGCTCGACGGCCGGCTGATCTTCGGCATCAGCCCCGGTGGGCTCATGTCGGATTCGGAGGTGTTCGGCGTGCTCGACAACGACCGCAACGAGATGCTGGTCGAGGCGATCAATCACATCCTCAAGATCTGGTCGAGCGAGCCGCCCTACGACATCAAGGGCAAGTACTGGAACATCAAGCTGGAGCGCCAGTTCTTTCCGGAGATCGGGCAGGGTTTCCTGCCGAAGCCGCTGCAGAAGCCGCACCCGCCCATCGTCGTGACCGCGGTCGCGCCATTCTCCAAAGGCGTCACCGAGGCGGCTGCGCGCGGCTGGGATCCGATCTCGGCGAACTTCCTGATGCCGGAATGGGTGAAGAGCCACTGGCCGAAATACGTCGAGGGCTGCGAGCGGGTGGGCCGGCCGGCCGATCCGGCCAACTGGCGCGTCGCCAAGAGCATCTTCGTCGCCGATGACGACAGGACCGCGAAGGCTTATGCGACCGACCCGGACAGCCCGTACCGGTTCTACTACAGCCAGCTCTACACCAAGCTGAGGAAGGGCCGGCTCGAACTGTTCAAGACGCGGCGCGACCAGCCGGACAGTGAGGTCACGCTCGATTCGATCTGCGATCAGCTCATCATCTACGGCTCGCCCGACAAGGTGGCCGACGAGATCCTCAAGTTCCGCGACAAGGTCGGAGACTTCGGCACGCTGCTCTATGCCGGCAAGGACTGGCGCGATCCGGCGCTGGGCAGGCGTTCGATGCAGTTGCTGGCCGAGAAGGTGCTGCCGAAGGTGAACGCGGCGATCAAGGCCGCCTAGCAATGTCACGCCCAGGCGCCATCCCATCCACCGCTCGTTCCCGCGCAAGCGGGAACCCAGGGCGGCAAACACCCTGCGCGCGGCTCCTGGGTCCCCGCTATCGCGGGGACGAACGGGAGTGGCGCTGGTTCAGCGCACCACGGAAATCGTCATGAGCAGGCCGCGCGTCTTCGTTACCCAGCCGATCGCCGAGAGTGCGCTGGCGCGGCTTCGTGCGGTCGCAGACGTCGAGGTCAACGCCGATTCCAGCAAGGTGCTCGACAAGGCGAAGCTGATCGAAGCAGTGAAGCGCTGCGACATCCTGCTGTCGCTGCTGCACGACACCGTGGACGATGACGTGCTGGCCGCCAACCCGGAGCTGAAGGCGGTCTCGTCGATGAACATCACGCAGGACCGCATCGACCTTGCGGCGGCGACCAGGCGCGGCATTCCTGTCACCAACATTCCGGCGATCGTCACCGATGCGACCGCCGACATCGCGTTCGGCCTGTTGCTGGCGGTCGCGCGCAATATCCCGCTCGGCGACAGGCTGTTCCGGCAGGGCATCTATCCCGGCTCGCAGTCGAACCATCTGGCCGGCGCCGCCGTGTCCGGAAAGACCATCGGTCTGGTCGGCTTCGGCCGCATCGGTCAGGCGGTGGCGCGACGCGCCCGCGGCTTCGACATGAAGATCGTCTACACCGACCTCAATCCGCTGCCCGAGGCCGAGCAGAAGATCGGCGCGTCGTTCCGCAGCTTCGACGACCTGCTGCGCGAGGCGGACTTCGTCTCGCTCCATCCGCAGCTCTCGCCGGCCACCCGGCGCCTGATGAGCACGAAGCAGTTCGCGCTGATGAAGCCGACCGCGTTCATCGTCAACACCTCGCGCGGTCCGGTGATCGACGAGGCGGCGCTGGTGGAGGCGCTCAAGCAGAAGAAGATCGCCGGCGCCGGCCTTGACGTGTACGAGCACGAGCCGGCGGTTTCGCCCGAGCTGGTTGCGATGCCCAACGTGGTGCTGACTCCGCACCTCGGCAGCGCCGTGCTGGAGCTGCGCGAGGGCATGGCGCACGTCGTGGTCGACAACACCATCGCTCTGATCGAGGGCCGCAAGGTGGTGAGCTGTCTCAACCCGGACGTGTTGCCGCAGTCGCAGCGGCCCTGAGCCTGCCCAAATCTTCTGCCCAACTTCGCGTCAGCCCACAGCTTTTGTCAGCGAACTCCGCTCTGCTCTCTCCCCCGCTTGCGGGGAGAGGTGGAGAGGGGGGCGTGCGGGTTCCGACTGCGCGGGAATGAACGGGGAGAGACTCCCTGTTCGATCGCGGTTGAATCCGCTCTAATACCCGCGGGAGAAACGCAACGCGGAAAGGGCGGCGATGT
>CAZGSW010000119.1:0-13752 GCA_964528635.1 uncultured Rhodoplanes sp.
CAGGCCGCCGGAGACCTTGTAGGAGTTCTGGTCGAATTTTCCGCCGGCATGGAGCTGGGTCATGATGACCTCGGCGGCGGAAACCCCTTCCTCCTTGTGGATGTCGGTCGGGATGCCGCGGCCGTCGTCGCGCACCGTGCAGGAGCCGTCGGGATTGAGCGTTACGGTGACGGATGCGGCATGGCCGGCAAGCGCTTCGTCGATCGCGTTGTCGACCACCTCGTACACCATGTGGTGCAGGCCGGAGCCGTCATCGGTATCGCCGATGTACATGCCCGGCCGCTTGCGCACCGCATCGAGGCCCTTGAGGACCTTGATCGACTCCGCGCCATAGTCGGTTTCGGCAGCGGTCTTGCGTGCGGGTTCGGCCATGCAATGCCCCGGGGGTCGAGCGAGATATTTTGCGCGAGAATCAGCGGTTGATTTGGCACGAAAAACGGCGTGCCGTACAGCGCAATTTCATCGGTTTAATATGTTGATTCCGCGGCGATTTTTAAGCCCCCGGCCGCGAAAAAATCGCGCCGTTCGGAGGCGCGAAACAGCCGCTTTTCCGGAGCCCGGAACCACCCGCAGACGGCGCGTCTGCGGGTGGCCTGAAAACGTGTCAGTCGCGCTGCGGTGCTCCGTTCGCCATGCCAAGCATGGCGGTGTCGATGGTCGATCCCGCTGCCCGGCGAGGCCGGTCGCGGCGATTGCGCTCGTCATCCAGTTCGGTGTCGCGAGGATGGGACTGCGGCCTTGCATGGCTTGCGGCCGCCGGCTCAGGCCGCAGATCGAAGCGCGTCTGGCCGTGTCCATAGTCAGGGATTGGTTTGGCGAATGTGCCAAGGGCGCCCGCCCAAAGCTCCACCCGGCTTATGTCCCGCCGCAGGGCCTCAAGGGACTCCTGCAGGTTCCTGACAATCTTGTCCCCCGCCGGTTCAATGGCAGACATTGTGCTTCTCCTCGTCCATCGCGAATCCGCTTCTCAGGCGAACTTCCTGCTGGGCCTCCAACCTCTTGTTTCCACGGATTGATAAAGCCGGGGCGGCCGGGAAGTTCCGGCCCAAGCGATCGGCCGCAGGCCCCTGTTGTTGGAACCAAACGGCTTTTCCAGACGGGAACCCGCGTTCAGCGACCCGGTGTCACGACGCCGGCAGAAATCGAGAACAGGCTGGCGTTTGCGGCGACGTCGGCAAATGCCGCGGGGTCGGCGCCCGTCATCCAGACTTGCGCGCCCAGGCGCCCAAGTGACTCGTAGAGCGCCGAACGCCGCTGCGGATCGAGATGAGCCACCACCTCATCCAGCAGCAGCACCGGTGCGAAGCCGGTCATGTCGGCGATCAGGCCGGCATGGGCGAGCACCAGGCCGATCAGCAGGGCCTTCTGCTCGCCGGTCGATGCATCGGCGGCAGGAATGTTCTTCAGCGGAAAGCTGACGGCGAGGTCGGTCAGATGCGGGCCGTCCAGTGTGCGTCCCGCGGCGGCGTCGCGGGAGCGGTTGTCGCGCAGCACGGCGCGGTAGCGGTCCTCGATCTCGACCGCGGGGTGATCCAGCACCAGCTTCTCGATCCATCCCTCCAGGGCGATTTCCGCGGACGGGAATGCATCGTCGCGGCGCGTCGACAAGGCGCCCTGCAGGCGGCGCACCGTTTCGGCGCGCATGGCGGCGACCGCCACCGCGAGTTCGGCGGTTTCATGCTCGATGGCGTCGAGCCAGTGCGTGTCGGGCCTTGCCTCCTCCAGTAGACGGTTGCGCGAGCGCAGCGCGCGTTCCAGCGCGTTGACGCGACCGGTGTGCTCGGCGTCGACCGCGAGCACCAGCCGGTCGAGAAAGCGCCGCCGCTCGGCCGCCGGTCCCGTGAACAACTGGTCCATGGCCGGTATGAGCCAGATGATCCGCAAATGGTCGGCGAACGCTGCCGCCGAAGAAACCGGTTCGCGGTCCACCCGGCACAGCCGGCTGCGCCCCGTTTCGCCGTCACCCGGAGGCTCGACGCCGGTGCCGAGCGTGGCGAGCCCGAGCATGCCCTCGACCTCGGCGGACACCGCCCACGATCCGTCGCCTTCGTCGAACGCCACCCCGTCGAGCGTGGCGCGGCGCAGGCCGCGGCCCGGCACCAGGAAAGACACCGCTTCGATCAGATTGGTCTTGCCGGCCCCGTTCGGCCCGGTCAGCACGACCAGGTTGCCGGTCACATTCAGGCTCGCCGCGCGATAGCTGCGGAAACCGGTCAGGCTGAGGCGGCGGATCGCGGCAGCGGTCATGTCGGGACGACGCGGCCGGAAGCCGCCGGTAACGGTGCGAGCCGGCAGGCTATCACACCCGCATCGGCATCAGCACGTACAGCGCGCCGTTGGCATCCTTGTCCTGGATCAGCGTCGGCGAGCCCGGATCGGCGAGCCTCAGCACGGCGACCTCGCCGTCGAGCTGCGACGCGATGTCGAGCAGGTAGCGCGAGTTGAATCCGATGTCGATCGGATCGGCGGCGTATTCGACCTCCAGCTCCTCGGTGGCGCTGCCGGAGTCCGGATTGGTCACCGACAGAACCAGGCGTCCGCCGGAAAGCGACAGTTTCACCGCGCGGCCGCGCTCGCTCGAAACGGTGGAGACACGGTCGACCGCAGCCTCGAAGTCCTTCTTGTCGACGACCAGCTCCTTGTCGTTGCCGGCCGGAATGACGCGGCCGTAGTCCGGGAAGGTGCCGTCGATCAGCTTCGAGGTGAGCACCACGTCGCCGAGCGTGAAGCGGATCTTGGCGGACGACACCTCGACCGTGATGTCCTCCTCGCTGCCGTCGACCAGGCGCTGCACCTCGGAGACGGTCTTTCGCGGCACGATCACGCCCGGCATGCCGGTCGCGCCGGACGGCACCGGAAGCTCGGCCTGGGCGAGCCGGTGACCGTCGGTGGCTACGGCGCGCAGCGTCGAGGTTTTTCCCGAGCCCGCGATGTGCAGATAGATGCCGTTGAGGTAGTAGCGCGTCTCCTCCGTCGAGATCGCGAACTGCGTCTTGTCGATCAGCCGCTTGAAGTCCTTGGCGGCGATCTTGAACTTGTGGGTCAGGTCGCCGGCGGCGAGATCGGGAAAGTCGCTCTCCGGCAGGGTCTGCAGCGTGAAGCGCGAGCGTCCGGCGCGGATCGCCATCATCGCGCGGTCGCCGGATGCCTCCAGCACCACCTGCGAGCCTTCCGGCAGCTTGCGCACGATCTCGTAGAACATGTGGGCCGGCACGGTGGTGGAACCGCCGGGCGACACCTCGGCCTTGATCGCCTCGATCACCTCGAGGTCGAGGTCGGTGGCCTTCAGATTGAGGGCGGACTTTTCCGCCCGCATCAGCACGTTGGCGAGGATCGGGATGGTGTTGCGGCGCTCGACCACGCGGTGCACGTGGCCCAACGACTTGAGCAACTCTGCACGCTCGACGGTGACCTTCATGGCTGCGCCTGATTTTCGCGGAAGGGTTTGAAAAGTGGCGTGGATACACGGTTTTCGCAAGGGCTCGCAGGCCCGGACACCGAGTTTTCCCGGCGATTCACGGGCCTTGAAGCCGCGCAAAAAAATGCGGCCGGCGCGTCAAGGCGCCGGCCGCATGGGTGTCCGCGCGGCTACTCCTGCAACTGGCGTTTCAGCACCTCGATCTCGTCGGCCAGCATGGCGTCGTGCCCGACCAGCCCCTCGATCTTGCGCACGGCGTGCAGCACGGTGGTGTGATCGCGGCCGCCGAACCGCCGTCCGATTTCCGGCAGGGATCGCAGCGTCAGCGTCTTCGCCAGGTACATCGCAACCTGACGGGGCCGCACCACGTTGGCGGTCCGGCGCGATGACAGGAGATCGGAGCGGCTGACGTTGTACTGCCGCGCCACGATGCGCTGGATGTCCTCGATCTTGACCCGCTTGGGTTCCTGCGGGCGGATCAGGTCGCGCACCTCACGCTCCGCCATCTCCATGGTGACGGGCTGGCCGGTCAGCTTGTTATGGGCGAGCAGGCGGTTCACCGCGCCTTCCAGATCGCGGCCGTTGTGGGTGACGGCCTTGGCGATGTAGCTCAGCACGGTCGGCGGCACATCGAAACCCGGATGATACTGTCGCGCGGCGCTGACGCGGAACTTCAGGATCTCGAGCCGCAATTCTTCTCCGAGCGGTCCCATCTCCACCACCAGGCCGCCGGCGAGCCGCGAGCGCACGCGGTCGTCGAGGCTTTCGAGGTCGGTCGGCGGCCGGTCGGCGGCGATCACCACCTGGCGGCCGGCATCGATCAGCGCGTTGAGCGTGTGGCAGAACTCGGCCTGGGTCGACTTGCCCTGCAGGAACTGCAGATCGTCGATCACCAGCACGTCGATGCCGCGCAGCGCCTCCTTGAAGGCGATTGCGGTCTGCGTCCGCAGCGCCGACACGAAGCCGTACATGAACTTCTCGGCGGTGAGATACAGCACCTTGCGTTCGCTGCCGTTGTTTCCGGCCCAGGTGATCGCCTGCAGCAGGTGCGTCTTGCCCAGTCCGACGCCGGCGTGGATGTAGAGCGGATTGAACATCACCGGATCTTCGCGCCGGGCGGCGGCAACCTGCTTGGCCGCGGCGTGTGCCAGCGTGTTGGAGCGGCCGACCACGAACGTATCGAACGTGAGCCGCAGGTCGAGAGGCGAGCCTCCCAGCGCATCGTGGCCGCTCGCCACCGGACCGAACGCCGTGCGCACCTCGCCGCCGTCGCCGCGGCTGTTCCGGCTGTCGCGGCCGAACTCGATCGGCTCGGCCGGCTTCACCTTCGGCAGCGCCGATTTCAGGACGGCGCTGCGAACCGCAACATCGAGTCTCTGGATGTCGGCATGCTCCGACTGCCAGCAGGTCAGCAGGCGGTCGATGTAGTGCGACTGGATCCAGCTCTTGAGGAACCGCGTCGGCACCGTCAGGTGCGCCGTGTTCTCGTGAATGCGGTCCAGCTCCATGCGGGCAAACCAGCTCAGAAAGATTTCTTCGCCAACTTCCGCGCGGAGCCGGCCCTTTACGCGGTCCCAGCGCTCCTGATCCGTCGTGGTCATTTCTTTTTCTCGGGAATCTAGCGGTTGAATCGGAACTCGGTGAGACGGACGGCGGCGCAGCCGCTCGGCCGTTACGCGCGGGTGACTCACTGAACGAACTGATGGAGAGACTCGCCCCGCGATTGCCGCGGGGGTCTTTCAGATGCGGGAGGCGCAGCGCTTCAGCGGGTCTGCGCCTCGTCAGGTCTTGTGCAGAACGGTCTCGTGCAGACAGGCAAGTCCTTCACGGCGCGATCGGACAGAGTGGCGCCGCACGCAGGTTGAATGGATATGGGTGAGCCCGCTGAAAGTGTATTTTGCCATCGATCAGGCATAAGTTCCCCCTCGTCATCGCGGCACACGACCGCGATGGATCACCGACCCATGATTTCAAAGTAACCGACCTCCGCTCCGGCTCACCATGCGCTACGAACAAGTGTCCGTAAGGATCAGAGCAGAACCGATACTATAAAGCTCGCGACGACGACTTGCTGAGGGCGCGGTTGACCTTGATTCACCTTGGCCGCCCTCATCCCCGATGAGCTTTTGTACCTGCCTTTTCTGATTTCGCGGGCAACCCGGAAAGCCTTAAAAAAATAGCACGCTCCGACCCGGCTGCAATGCCAACCTTCGCGAACGCAGATTCTGCCTGTGTTTGCGACGATGTGGGTAACGTGAATGAGCCACCCGCAAGGCGTTGAATTGTCGCCAGTATTCACAGCGACCGAGTCCAATTGTGACGGTGCTGTAACGGCGTGATGAAAATGTCCGGGCCGCGCCCCGCAAAATCCGAAACTCCAACTCCTCGTCCGCCCTTTCGGCGTAAGCCCTTTCCCGCTTTGACGTTTTCATGAGCGATAAAGCAGGGTAACTCCCCCGCCGCGTGCACCGAAAGCCCGTGGAATCGGCATTTCTGAATATCAGTAAAAATACGGATAGCCGCGGTTCTTAACAGCCGTGTTGCAGTTTTATCACGATGTGGATATGCGCCAGCGGCCCGGAAGCAGGGCTTCCAGGCGTGTTTCGTGCCGACCATTGCGCGCAGCAGTGCCGCCACAGGTTCAGTGGCGGGGCAAATTCAACCGGCCGTTCAGGTGCTTGGGCGGGTCGCCGGAGAGGCGGTTACTTGAGAGGCGGCTACTTGCCGAGCTTGGTGATCCGCTTGGTCAGCCGCGAAATCTTGCGGCTGGCGGCATTGCGGTGGAGCTGGCCGCGCTGCGCCGCCCTCATGAGCTGCGGCTCGGCCTGCTTCATGGCCTCGAGGGCCTTGTTGCGGTCGCCGGACGCGATTGCGTCCTCCACCAGGCCCACGGCCGTCCGCGCGCGGCTGCGGCGCGCCTTGTTGACCGCGGTACGGCGGGCGATTTTCCGGGTGGCTTTGCGTGCCGAAGTGGTGTTGGCCATGACTCTGATCTGACTCTGGTCGACGAAGATGAAAATGAGCGGCCAGGCCGCAAAATTCAACGGCGGCGAACGCTCTCGCCGCCGGCGCCGTGCTTATAGACATCGCTCTTTCTGGCGTCAACGTGCCGTTGCGGCCTGTTCCGGGAGCACCGCAGCGTCGTGACCGTACAGCCAGCCCATGTCCGGCGCGGCTCCTGACGCCAACTGGGCGTCGCGGGCCTGCTGCGCGGGCCCGTCAGGCAGATGGAAGCGCTCCTTGTTGTTGCGCGAAATCTCCTGAACCCGGGCGGTTCGCGGCAGCCGGATCCGTTCGTACAGGGCCAGCGCCGCGGTCACGTCGCCCTCATGGCGGAGCAGGCAGGCGGTGAGGGTGGCGCCGTCCTCGATCGCCTGGGCCGCGCCCTGCCCGAGGAACGGCAGCATCGGATGGCAGGCGTCGCCGAGCAGGGTCACGCGGCCCTGCGACCAGCGCGGCAGCGGCATGCGGTCGAGCAGCGCCCATTTGAAGGTCTGTTCTGTCGCAGCGATAATTCCGGTCACCTGCGGGTGCCATCCGTCGTAAGCCGCAGCCAGCACCCCGAGATCGCCAGGCTCGGTCCACGACTCCACGTCCCAGGCGTCCTGCTCGACCAGCCCGACGAAATTCAGAAGCCGTCCCGCCGCAACCGGATAGTGCACGAAGTGGCGTCCGGGACCGATCCAGCTCGTGTGCGCGATCTCGATGCCCAGATGCGCCAGCCGCTGCATCGGGATGAGACCGCGATAGGCGATGCAGCCCGTGAAGCGCGGCCGCTCCTCGCCGAGCAATTGCCGGCGCACTGCGGAATGGATGCCGTCGGCGCCGATCAGCACGTCGGCGGCCGCCGTCGCGCCGTTCGAGAAGCTCGCTTCGATCCGGCCGCCACGCTCGGCGAAGCCGGTGCAGCGGCGGCCGGCGTGCACGCGCTCCTTCGGCATCGCCGCTACCAGCACCGCGTTCAGCTCGCCGCGATGGAACGTGTAGGCCGGCGCGCCGTAGTTTGCTTCCATGGTCTCGCGCCGCCGCGCACGCAGCAGCGTGCGGCCGTCCTGCCAGCGGCGCTGGTGAAACGACGTCGGGGTGACAGCGATGCGGCTCAGCTCGTCAGCCAGCCCGAGACGGGTCAGGACCTTCGATGCGTTCGGCGTGATGCCGAAACCGGCGCCGACCTCGAGCAGCTCCGGGCTTTGCTCATAGACATGGACGTCGAAACCGGCCTTGAGAAGACCGAGCGCGGCGGAGAGCCCGCCGATCCCGCCGCCGATGATCGCAATCGAGGTCTGGCTCATCGGCGGCGTGCCGTTCGCATGCTATGCGACGCGCTTGGCGCGCACCTGGTCGTATCCGGCCACGACCGAGGCCCGGTCGGACGCCGGGAAGGCGGCCAGCGGCGGCTTCACTCGGGCCAGTGCGGTGTCGCTATGAATGTGCGACAGCAGGGACTTCACGCCCGACACCAGCGCCTTGCCGTCGAAAAGCTTGCGGATCGTCACCGCGGCGTCGAGTGCGGTCTGGTCCCCGGTGCTCCAGGCGCGCTGGCAAAGGTCGGGGTTGAGGTTGGCGGTCGCGGAGATGCAGCCTGCGAACGCGCCGTTCTTCGCTTCGACCAGCACCGCCTCGGTGGAGGGGAATACGTCGAAGCTCTTCGAGATTGCGGCGGCCTCGCGGGCGTAGTTCATGTCGCCCGACGAATCCTTCAGTCCGACGATGCGCGAGCCGAACGTTTCAATCAGCCGCTTCACCAGCCCGACGTGCCAGTGCAGGCCGGACTGTTGCGGGTAGTGATAGAGATAGATCGGGATCGGCCGTCCGACCGTGGCCTTCACCACCGTGTCGACGTAGGCGACGAGGCCGTCGTCGGGCACGCCCTTGTAATAGAAGGGCGGCAGCAGCAGCGCGCCGGCAAAGCCGAGTTCGGCGGCGTGGCGCGTCAGCGCCACCGCATCGGCGGTTGCAGCAGCGCCCGTGCCGACCATGAGGCGGTCGAGCGGCATGCCGGCGTCCTTGTAGGCGCTCATAACGCGCTTGCGCTCGTCGAGCGAGAACGACGTGGCCTCGCCGGTGGTACCGAGCACGTTCAGCCCGTTGCAGCCGTTGTCGAGCAGGAACCGGGCGAGCTTGAGCGCGCGATCGATGTCGGGCGAGCCGTCCTCGGTGACCGGCGTGGCGACGGCGGCGATGACGCCGCGGAGTTTCGTATCGGTCATGTCATACCCTCTTTGTTATGGCCGTCATTGCGAGGAGGCCGCAGGGCCGACGAAGCAATCTCTTAGCGTGAAGCCAGCTCTCGAAGCGGGACACGTTTGGGTAGAGATTGCTTCGTCGCTACGCTCCTCACAATGACGTCGAACTCTCAGATCCGAAAGTAGCCCGTAGCCCGCATTGAGCGAAGCGAAATCCGGGATTTTCGCATGGATCTCTCCGATCGCATCGGCGCCCTGCGCTGTGCAGCAGATGTGCACGGCCAATGCATTCGCGGAATTTGGCAGGGCCAGGTATCCGAGAGGCAAACTTGCGTGGTTCGCCGTAGGCAGCCGGCCCCGCATTTCGCTTCGCTCAATGCGGGCTACGGGAGCGGGACATCACCCGCTCACGCCGAATGCCGCCAGCGCCGCCATGTTGACGAGCTGGGTGTCCTTCGCCGTCATCGGCACGATCTGCACCGAACGGTCGAGGCCAACCAGCAGCGGACCGATCACGGTGGCGCCGCCGAGCTCCTGCAGCATCTTGGTGGCGATCGACGCCGAGTGGAACGCCGGCATGATCAGCACGTTGGCGGGCCCCGACAGGCGGCTGAACGGATAGGCCGCGGCGGCCTCCGGGTTGAGCGCCACGTCCGCCGACATTTCGCCGTCGTATTCGAAATCGACGCGGCGCTGATCGAGGATCTTCACCGCCTCGATGACGTGGGCGGAGCGCTCGCCCGGCGGATGGCCGAACGTGGAGAAGGCCAGCAGCGCGACGCGAGGGTCGTAGCCGAGACGGCGCGCGGCATTGGCCGCTTCGACCGCGATGTCGGCAAGGTCCGACGCCTGCGGCATTTCGCTGACCGCGGTGTCGGCCACCAGCACGGTGTGGCCGCGCGCCAGCACGATCGACAGCCCCATCACGCGGTGGCCGGGTTTCGGATCGATCACCTGCTGCACGTCGGCCAGCGCCACCGAGTAGTTGCGGGTGACGCCGGTCACCATGGCGTCGGCGTCGTCCAGCGCAACCATGCAGGAGGCGAACGTGTTGCGGTCCTGGTTGACCATGCGCTGGCAGTCGCGGAACAGGTAGCCTTGGCGTTGCAGCCGCTCGTAGAGATAGTTGGCGTATTGCGCGTTGCGGGTCGACAGCGCGGCGTTGATGATCTGGATGTTGCGGCCAAGCTCGACGCCGAGATTTTTCGCGATCTCGCGGATCGGCTCCTCGCGGCCGACCAGCAGCGCGGTGCCGAGCCGCTCCTGCACGAATGCTGCTGCGGCGCGGATCACCGGTTCTTCTTCGCCCTCGGCAAACACCACGCGGCGCGGCGCGCGCCGGACCCGCTCGAACACGCGCTGCAACACACCGGCGATCGGGTCGCGACGGCGGCGCAGCGTCTCCCGGTAGGCGTCCATGTCGGTGATCGGCTTGCGGGCGACCCCGGTGTCCATTGCGGCCTTGGCCACCGCCGGCGGCACCGCCGAGATCAGCCGCGGATCGAACGGCGTCGGGATGATGTAGTCGCGGCCGAACTTGAGCCGCGCGCCGTACACCGTCGCAACCTCATCAGGCACGTCTTCGCGCGCCAGCGCGGCGAGCGCGCGCGCGGCGGCGATCTTCATTTCCATGTTGATCGCCCTGGCCTGCACGTCGAGCGCGCCGCGGAACAGGAAAGGGAAGCCGAGCACGTTGTTGACCTGGTTCGGATAGTCGGACCGGCCGGTCGCCATGATGGCGTCGTCGCGCACCTCCTCGACCTCGTCCCATGTAATCTCCGGATCGGGGTTGGCCATGGCGAAGATGATGGGCTTGTCGGCCATCGACTTCACCATCTCCTTGGTGACGGCGCCCTTGGCAGAGAGGCCGTAGAAGACGTCGGCGCCCACCATGGCGTCGGCCAGCGAGCGTGCGCTCGTCCTCACCGCATAGGACGACTTCCACTGGTTCATGCCTTCGGTGCGGCCTTCGTAGATCACGCCCTTGGTGTCGCACAGGATCAGGTTCTCCGGCCGGAAGCCGACGGCGCGCAGCAGGTCGAGACAGGCGATTCCGGCGGCGCCTGCGCCGTTGCAGACGATTTTGGTTTCCTCGATCTTGCGGCCGGTCAGGTCGAGCGCGTTGAGCAGGCCGGCGGTGGCGATGATCGCGGTGCCATGCTGGTCGTCATGGAACACCGGAATGTCCATCAGCTCCTGCAGCCGCTGCTCGATGATGAAGCACTCCGGCGCCTTGATGTCCTCGAGATTGATGCCGCCCCAGCCTTTGCCGAGCAGCTTCACGCAGTTGATGATCTCGTCGGGATCCTTCGAATTGACCTCGAGGTCGATGGAGTCGATGTCGGCGAAGCGCTTGAACAGCACCGCCTTGCCTTCCATCACCGGCTTGGCGGCGAGCGCGCCGCGGTCGCCGAGCCCCAGGATCGCGGTGCCATTGGTGATGACGGCGACGAAGTTTCCCTTGGTGGTGTAATCGTAGGCCTTGGCTTCATCCTCGGCGATGGCGAGCACCGGAACCGCCACGCCCGGCGAATAGGCGAGCGACAGGTCGCGCTGGGTCGCCATCGGCTTGGTGGCGATCACCTCGAGCTTGCCGGGGCGGCCCCGGCTGTGGAAGTCCAATGCCTCCTGGTCGGTGAACGTGGGCCGGTTGCCGCTCGATTTCTTTGTCATTTCAACACTCTACTGACGGCCACGCGGCCGGACAGTGGAACCGTAGCGGAACCGCGGGCGCTCGAACAGGGCGGTTTGCGCAGACCTGCCGCCGCGGCGATTGAACGGCCGCCGTTGTCGCGCTAATCCCGCACCCGGGACGGCGCCCTGGGACGATCCATGATCCGGTTTTTGCTGCGTTTTCTTGGCCTGATGCTGCTAGCGCTGGCGTTCATTTTCGTCATCTACGACGGCATGAAGTCGATCGCCGACAGCGCGTTCTACACCACCGCGCTGAGCGAGTTCTGGATCAACCTCGGCGAAGCCAGCCTGCAGGCCACGCGCGCCTGGGTCGAGGAAAAATCGCCGCAGGCCTGGACCGTGGTGGTGGGGCCGCTGCTGGCCCAGCCGGCCGCGGCGGTGTTCGCGGTGCTGGGCGCCATCCTGATCGTGCTCGGCCGCAAGAAGAAGCCGCTGATCGGCTATGCGCGGGACTAGCCGGACTATTTCAGCGCGTCGATACCGGCGCGCCCGATCTGTGCATTCTGCCCCGACAGCACGCCGGACACGCCGATCGCGCCGACGATCTTGCCGTCCATCACGAGCGGATAGCCGCCTTCGAGCGGCGTGATGTCCTTCAGCGCGAGGAACCGCACGCCCGGGCCGCCCGCTGAAATCGCATCGTCCAGCACCTTGGTCGGGCGCTTGTACTTCAGCGCCGTCATCGCCTTGCCCTGCGCCACTTCGAGCGACGAAAGCTGCGTGTTGTCGCGCTTGTGCATCATCACGATGTGGCCGCCGGAATCGATGATCGCGATCACCACCGGCCAGTTGTTCTTCTCCGCCTCCGCCTCGGCTGCCGCCATCACCTTGCGGGCGTTCTCCAGCCCGATCGGCGGGCCGTAGTCCGGCGGCATGGTCTGCGCGCGGACCGGCAAACTGGCCGCAAGCGCAATCGCACCGGCGGCGGCAAGGGTCTTCAGGGTGGTCAAGGGAGCCTCCAAACTCAGCCGCCGCAGCATAGGTTTTCCGGCCTGTGAGGGAAACAGGAACGTGACGGAAGCGTGACCCTCCGGGCCGTGCCTTGCCGGCGCGGACGCCCTATATTGGGGGCTCGGACTGCAGGAGGCATCGATGTTCGGCTTCGGAAAACTGCTTTCGATCCCCTCACGGGAGGATGCCCTGCCGGGCCGCGCCGGCGCCATTGCGACCGCGCGCGAGCATTTCGTCAACGGCAACCCGCTCAAGGGCCCGTACCCGGCCGGGCTCGAAACCGCGATTTTCGGCATGGGCTGCTTCTGGGGCGCCGAGCGGAAATTCTGGGAGCTGGGCGACGGCATCCACGCGACCGCGGTCGGCTATGCCGCCGGCCATACCCCCAACCCGACCTACGAGGAGGTCTGCTCGGGCCGCACCGGCCACAACGAGGTGGTGTTGGTGGTCTATGACCCGAAGCGGGTTTCCTACGACCGGCTGCTCAAGACGTTCTGGGAGAACCACAATCCAACCCAGGGCATGCGTCAGGGCAACGACGTCGGGACCCAGTACCGTTCGGGCATCTACGCGACCACGCCGGCGCAGCGCAAAGCCGCCGAGGCCTCGAAGCAGGCGTATGGCGAGGCGCTGCGCAAGCTGAACTACGGTCCGGTCACCACGGAAATTCTGGACGCGCCGGAGTTCTATTTCGCCGAGGACTATCACCAGCAGTACCTGGCGAAGAACCCGCGCGGATATTGCGGCTTGGGCGGCACCGGCGTGTCGTGTCCGGTCGGCGCCGGCGCGGTTGCCGCGAACTGACGGTGGCGGAGAAACGAGCCGGAAAGGGCCGCGCCTGCGGCCCTTTCTTTTGTCCGCCGGAGTGCGCGTCTTAAGGGCTTTGTTAACCATAACAGGGCGTTAATCCGTGCGGCCTCTGTCGGGCCTGGCACGGATTCGCATGCGCGTTTGCCGATCGGTCGTTCTACTGCTTGCCATCGTCGCGGTGGCCGGTTGCGCGCGCCAGCCGCGGCCCTACGCGCAGCATGCCGGCATGCAGGCCTATGCCGCCTCGCCGCCGTACGGCACCAGCCTCGACGAAATGACCTACGGCGAACCGGCGCGCCCGCAATACGCGCCGCCGCCCGGCTACCGTCCGCCCGCGCCTCCGCCGCGGCAGCCTTCGTATGCACCCGCCCCGGCGTACCGGCCCGCCCCGGCATACCGGCCACCGCAGGGCTATCGCCCGGCGCCCGTTCCGGCCTACGCATCGCCGCCGTCCTATCGGCCGCCACCTCCCGCCTATCGGCCGGCACCGCCCGCCTACCGGCCGCCGCCTCCGGCCTGGCGTCCGGCGCCGCGCTATTACGGTCCGCCGCTGATTGCCTACCGCCCGGCGCCGCCGCCGTCCTATCCGGTGCGCCCGCCGGCCCGATACGTGCCGATGATGAAGCTGCCCGACGACGCCGGGCCCTACACGCTCGACACCGGCGACAAGCTGCGCATCGTGGTGTTCGGCCA
>CAZGSW010000120.1:0-13454 GCA_964528635.1 uncultured Rhodoplanes sp.
CCGTAGCCCGCATTGAGCGAAGCGAAATGCGGGGCAATCCGATCGGAGACTGCCGTCCCCGGATTTCGCTGCGCTCCATCCGGGCTACGGTCCTGTTCCGTGTTCATGACCGGACATGACGGAACAAGGCGGGCGGACTAAACTGCCTCGCAGGAGTCGACCCATGCGCCATGAGCGGATCGAGATCAATGCGGAGATCATGGGCGGCAAGCCCGTGATCCGCGGTACCCGCATTCCTGTCGAACTGGTGCTGCGCAAGCTTGGCGCCGGCGTGACGCCGGACGGCATCCTTGCCGATCATCCTCGGCTGACGCACGACGACCTTCTGGCGGCGCAGGCGTTTGCCGCCGACTATCTCGCCGACGAAGAACTCGTCTATCGCTAGCCGTGCGTTGGCTTGCCGACGAATGCGTGGACGCGAGCCTGGTGCAATGGCTGCGATCCGCAGGCCAAGACGTTGTCTATATGGCAGAGATTGCGCCTGCGGCGGGCGATACGGAGGTTATGCAACGCGCGCAACAGGACGGTCGGTTACTACTGACGGAAGACAAGGACTTCGGCGACTTGGTGTTTCGGCGTGGTGCCGCGGTGCCGGGCCTTCTGCTTTTGCGCATCGCCCCGGAGATGGCTTCGCTCAAGCGTGAACGGCTTGAGGCAGCGGTTCAACGCTTCGGCGACAATTTGTTCGGGCGCTATATGATTATCGAAGAGGCGAGGTTTCGCGCGAGACTGCTGCGAGATGGGTAGCCCGCATTGAGCGCAGCGAAATGCGGGACGACCGTCCCCGGATTTCGCTACGCTCCATCCGGGCTACCGCCCGAACCACAGACGACTCAGCTCTTCCAGACTCGGTGATACCGCCGCCCGAGCGAGCTGAGTATCTCGTAGCCGATGGTGCCGGCCTGCGCGCCGACGGTGTCGAGATCGAGTTCGCCGCCGATCAGGGTCGCCATCATGCTGCGCTGGACCGCGCTGACCGGCAGGTCGGTCACGTCCACGGTGAACAGGTCCATCGAGATGCGGCCGACGATGCGGCAGCGGTGACCGCCGATCAGCACGTCGCGGTCGAGCGCGTGCTGGGCACGCGGAATGCCGTCGGCGTAGCCCGCCGCGATCACGGCGATGCGGCTGGCGCGCTTCGCCGTCCAGGTCGCGCCGTAGCCGACCGTGGCGTTGCGCGGCACGTTGCGGATCTGCAGCACGCGCGCCTGCAGGCCGATCACGGGCTTCATCGGGTTGGGGCGGCCGGGCGTCGGGTTGACGCCGTAGAGCGCCGAGCCCGGACGCACCAGATCGCAGTAGGCGGACTGGTCGAGGAAAATCCCGGCGGAGTTCGCGAGCGAGCCGGGAATGCCGCGGAACAGGGTGCGGATCTCGCGGAACTGCCTGATCTGCTGGTCGTTGAGCGGGTGCCCGGCCTGATCGGCGCAGGCGAAATGGCTCATCAGCAACGTGAGTCCGTGGTTCTCGCTTTGCATGCGCGCCGCGACCGCCGCGATCTCGTCGATCGAGAGCCCGAGCCTGTTCATGCCGGTGTCGACATGCAGGCCCGCGCCGCCGCTCCATCCGCTGGTGGCGACGAAATGGTCCCACTCCGCCAGCTCGACCGACGAACTGATCACCGGCCGCGCGTATGCCTCGACGAATGCCGGCCCGCTGCCGTCGGTGTAGCCGTTGAGAACGTAGATCGCGGCCTCCGGAGCGAGCTTGCGGACCTGGCGCGCCTCCTCGAGGTGCGCCACGAAGAAGGTCTTGCAACCCGCGCGCGTGAGCGTGCGCGTCACCGGCTCGATCCCGCAGCCGTAGGCGTCCGCCTTCACCACCGCCGCGCACTCGGTCGGCATGACCTTCAGCGCGAGCGTGCGATAGTTGTCGAAAATCGCGCCAAGATCGATGGTCAGGACGCCGCCGGCGTCCGCGGCCGGCGGGCCGCCGGTGACGATCGGATCGAGCGGCGGGATTGCTGCTTTCGGGGTACGGGCCATGGGCGGGTTATGGCCGGGCGGGCCTTGCGGGTAAAGCGGGGCTTTCGGCGCAGCGGCGATGTTACTCGAGCCGCTCCGGAAGGTGATGCTCCGGCGCCAGATCGCCGAACCGTGTCACGTGGGCGTCGAAATGCACCTGCACGGTGCCCGTCGGGCCGTGACGCTGCTTGCCGATGATCAGTTCGGCCTTGCCGGTCACGATGTCCATCTCGGTCTGCCACTTCATGTGCTCTTCGGTGCCGGGACGCGGCTCCTTGTTGGCGAGATAGTATTCCTCGCGGAACACGAACAGCACCACGTCGGCGTCCTGCTCGATCGAGCCGGACTCGCGGAGGTCCGACAGTTGCGGCCGCTTGTCGTCGCGGCTTTCGACCTGACGCGAGAGCTGCGACAGGGCGATGATCGGCACGTTCAGCTCCTTGGCGAGCGCCTTGAGATTGGTGGTGATCTCGGTCACCTCCTGCACGCGGCTGTCGGAGGCGCGCTTCCCCGAGCCCTGCAGGAGCTGGATGTAGTCGATGACCAGCAGGTCGAGTCCGCGCTGGCGCTTGAGCCTGCGCGCGCGGGCGGCGAGCTGCGCGATCGAAAGGCCGCCGGTCTCGTCGACGTAGAACGGCAGGTTCTGCAGTTCGATCGACACGTCCTTGATCTTCTCGAAGTCGCTCTCGCTGATGCCGCCGCGGCGGATCGAGCTGGAAGGCACCTCGGTGCGCTCGGCGATGATACGGGTGGCGAGCTGCTCGGCCGACATTTCGAGCGAGAAGAAGCCGACGATGCCGCCGTTGGTCGCGAGCGTGGAGCCGTCGGCCTGCACCTCGCCGCGGTAGGCGCGCGCCACGTTGTAGGCGATGTTGGTGGCGAGCGCGGTCTTTCCCATGCCGGGACGGCCGGCCACGATGATCAGGTCGGACGACTGCAGGCCGCCCATTTTGGAATCCAGGTCCTTGAGGCCGGTCGCGATGCCGGACAGCTTGCCGTCGCGCTGGAAGGCACGCGCCGCCATGTCGACCGCGGTGGTCAGCGCCTGCGCGAAGCGCTGGAAGCCGGAGCCGTAGCGGTTGGTCTCTGCCAGTTCGTAGAGGCGGCGCTCCGCATCCTCGATCTGCTCGCGCGGCGCGAAATCGACGGTGGCCTCGTAGGCCTGGTTCACCATGTCCTCGCCGATGTGGATCAGGTTCCGCCGCAGGGCGAGGTCGGAGACGGTGCGGCCGTAATCGGCGGCGTTGATGACGGTCGTCGCCTCGGCGGCGAGGCGGGCGAGATACTGGCTGCCGTTCAGTCCGCTGATGTCGAGGTCGGAGGGAAGGAACGTCTTCAGCGTGATCGGCGTCGCGGTCTTGCCGGCCCGGATCAGGTTGGACGACAGCTCGTAGATCTGCTGGTGCAGCGGTTCGAAGAAATGGCCCGGCTCCATGAAGTCGGAGACGCGGTAGAACGCCTCGTTGTTGACCAGGATCGCGCCGAGCAGCGCCTGCTCGGCCTCGATGTTATGGGGCGCTGCGCGGAATTCCGGCGCACTGACGTCGGCTAGCTTGCGCGCGGTCGAATCGAGAGGGGCCATGATCAGCGATCGGAGAAGCCGGTTGTGTCAAAATTCGGGATGCTTGTTGCTTACGCGGACAGCCGGACTCGGACGCTACATTGATGTGGACTCGTAAACGGACCGGAGCGGGACCAAGGCGTAGCACCGCCCGCGCGGCGGCGAACCTGCCGATTTGCGCTGTCCGCGATACCCACAGCGGATGCTGTGAATGGCGCACCGCCCTTGACCCGGCGGCAATCGCGGTCCGGGGGCTATTCGCCGGCGAGCCGCAACGGCGGAGCCTGACGGGCCTCCAGTGCGCTCAGCCGCGCCTCTTCGCGGCCGATGTAGTCGCGGGTCATCGGCACCACGTCCTGGCGCTTCGCAAGCTGGATCTGCAGCACCATCATGGCCTGCTCGCGGAACGCCATTTCGGAGGCGGCGAGGTAGAACTCCCACATCCGCACAAAGCGCCGGTCGTACAGCCGTTCGGCCTCGTCGCGGTGGGCGAGGAACCGGTCGCGCCAGGCGTGTGCGGTATCCGCATAGTGCAGGCGCAGCACCTCGATGTCGGTCACCAGCAGACCGGACCGCTCGATCGCGGGCATGACCTCGGACAGGGCGGGTATGTAGCCGCCGGGGAAGATATACTTCGCGATCCACGGATTGGTGACGTTGGGGCCCTCCGAGCGGCCGATGGTGTGAAGCACCATCACGCCGTCGTCGGCGAGCATGCGCGCACAGTTTCGGAAGTACGTGTTGTAGTGGCTCAGCCCGACGTGCTCGAACATGCCGACCGAGACGATGCGGTCGAAGCGCTCCGCGACGCTGCGGTAGTCCTGCAGCCGGAACCTGGCGGTTTCGGAGAGATTGCGCTCGGCCGCGCGCTGCCGGGCGAGGGCGTGCTGCTCCCGGGACAGGGTGATGCCGGTAACGTCGGCGTTGCCGAACTCCGCCAGATAGAGGGCGAGGCCGCCCCAGCCGCAACCGATGTCCAGAACGCCGGGTCGCCGCGCGTGCGCGCCGCCGAGCAACAGCTTGGCCGCGAGGTGACGCTTCTTGGCGAGCTGGGCGTCGTCGAGCGATTGCCCCGGCGTCTCGAAATAGCCGCAGCTGTATTGCCGGTCGGCGTCGAGGAACAGCGAATAGAGCCGGCTGTCGAGATCGTAGTGGTGGGCGACGTTGCGGCGCGCCCGCGAGGGCAGGTTGAACTGGCGGAGCCGCCGGTTGAGATAGCGGATCAGCCACTGCAGCCGCGCCCAGTCGGGCGGCATGCCGTCCGGAGTCTGGCCGAGCACCAGCCCGAGCAGGTCGGCGACGGTTCCCTGCTCGATCAGCAGGGTGCCGTCCATGTACGCTTCACCCAGCCGCAGCTCGGGATCGAGCATCACGGCGCGCTGCGCAGCCCTTGTCGTGAATCGGGCTGCGACCGGGTTTCCGCTGCCGTCGCCAAAAGAAAAGACGCGTCCACCCGCTGTGGCAACCCGCAGGTTCCCACGCCGCACAAACCGTTCCAGGCTCCACCGGAGCAACCGGTCCACGGCTCGCCTCCATGCCCCGACGGTGGCGTCCCTTGAACTTCAGTACGACTTTCGTATTAGATCAAAGGATCGTCCGCGGGTTCAAGACCACTCATATCTGTTGTTTGGATCTGCGATTTGCCAGTGGCTGGCGGGACCGCCCGAGGGTGCTCGGATACGTCGCGGGAAAGTGTGCGCCTGGCGGCTCGTTGCCGCCTCACTTTCGCGCAAATATGCGCTAAGACCGCAATGCACGCCGCTTCGCGGCGCCGCTGGAGGCGACCTTGCCGGCCCTGAGAACGATCGGATTCTCTATACTTGTCGCGGTCGCCGTGACCGCTCCCGGCTCGTCCCCCGTGCAGGCCCAGTGGGGCTTTTTCCAGAGTTCGCCGCCCCCCCAGCAGGCTGCCCCGGCGCCGTCTCCGGCCCAGTCGCGGGGCGAGAACTTCAGCGCCAAACCGGCGCCGCAACTGTTTGCCAGCGATTGCACCGGAAGCGGCTGCCACCGGGGGCCGCAGGGTCTGGGCAAGGACAAGGGGCGATCCGGCCTCACCAGCTTCCTGCGGGAGCACTATACCAACAGCCGCGAAAGCGCGGCCGCGCTGGCCGCGTACCTGGTGAGCCTGCCGGGAGAGGCGCGTCCGGCCCGCGCGGCGCAGCCGCAGCAACCGCAGCCCCCCAAGCCGCCGCTTCCGCGAGCGGCCGCCAAGCCCGAACCGGCAAAGCCGGCCGAGCCGGCTGAACCCGCCAAACCGGCGCAGACGCGGCAGCAGCGGGCCTCGCAGCAGCAGGCCACCGCCGCAAAGCCCGAGCCGTCTCCCGCCGAGCCGGCAGCCGTCCCGGAAGAGCCGGCGCCGGCAGCGCCGGCGGCTCCGCCTCCGGAGCCGCCGAAACCCCAGTGGGATATTTTCGAGTAGCGGGACCGCTCAGTCCCTGGACGCCCTGTCGCCGTCCTCGGCCGGGGTGCCTTCTTCTCCTTCTGCCCCGTCCTCCTTGGCAGCGCCGGGCTCGAAGAACGATTCCGCCGTGGCGAGCGCCTGCTCGGCGGTCTCTTCCTCGCCGTCATCGTCGTCCTGCCGGACGGTGATGTCTTCACCACGGGCGAGCCGCTCCGCTTCGTCCATGCTGCGGGCGATGTGCAGGGTGATCGACACCTCGACCTCCGGGTGCAGGTTCACGGGGACCTTGTGCGAGCCGATCGTCTTGATCGGCACGTTGAGGGCGACCTGGCTCCGATCGACCACGAAGCCTCCGTCCTTCAGCAGAACCGTGATGTCGCGCGGGCTCACCGAGCCGTAAAGCTGGCCGGTCTCCGAGGCCTGCCGCACCACCTTGAAACTCTGGCCGTCGAGCTTGCCCGCGACCTTGTCGGCCTCGCCCTTGGCGGCAAGGCTCCTGGCCTGCAGCTCCGCCTTCATGCCCTCGAACCTGGACTTGTTGGCGCTGTTGGCGCGCAACGCCTTGCCCTGCGGCAGCAGGAAGTTCCGGGCAAAGCCGTCTTTGACGCGCACCACGTCGCCCATCTGGCCGAGCTTGGCGATGCGTTCGAGCAGGATGACTTCCATGTCAGTTCTCCGGGTTCGTTGTGTTTCAGGTCGGGTTGTTTGGATCGGGCGGGCCGCGACGGGCCGCGCGACCGCGAAGGTCCAGCGCGCTGTCGGTCAGGCCGAGCATCATCATCAGAACCGCCGGCCAGCCGAGCACGAACACCGCCGCGTATGCGCTTCCGAGCAGCAATACGCGTGCGTTCATTCCCCGGGTGATGCTGTGCAGCACCGCGAAGCCGAGCAGCGCGTAGGCCATCAGCAGACTTGCAGCGAGCACGCCGGAGATGGTCCCGATCATCCCGGGCAGAAACGAGCCGGCGATGGCGGCGCCTGCGAGAAGGGGAGCGAAGGAGGGGAACGCCATCGCGGGCAGATCGGGCTGCGGCCTCGCCATGCGGCCCGACACGGTCACGACGCGCGCGGCGAGCCAGAGGTTCAGCACGCTGGTGATGGTGGTGAGAATCGCGGCGGCCGGCGGCAGCGCGACCACCAGCACGTCGATGATGCGCTCCATGTCGGGCGCATTCGGTCCGCGGGCCTGCGGCTGCAGCACGCGCTCCAGTCCGCTTCGCAGCGCGGCACGGAAGCTTTCCTCGCTGCTGCCCAGATTGATGAGTCCGATGATGACGATCGCGGCGCCGATCATAGCGGCCCAGATCACCAGATTGCCGACCGGATACCATTCCATGTCCGCGGGCGGCGGGTTGCCGGTCGGCCGGGCCAGCAGCGACAGATAGCCGAGCCACCAGGCCGGCAGTCCGACGCCGAGCAGGAATGCGGCGAGCAGATACGGTCCGAACACGATGGCGAGGCTGGCCGAGGCGAACATCGCCGCGACAAGGCCGGCCCAATGACTCCACCCCAGCGCCGCGATCAGGATCGGCAGCGGCGCGAGATAGAACAGCAGCACGGAGATCAGCGAGCCCGACGCGACGGACGCAAACAGCAGCGCGGTTGCCGCGCCGGCACCGATGCCGATGAGAAGAATCTGCGTCATCGCGCTGTCCCGCGTTTCGAGCGGTTAGAGATGGATCGACGTCCATCCCAACTTCCGGGTGCCGGCATGGGTCCGGCACCTGCGACTGTGTTGGCGCACCCGCCGGACGCGGCGGGTGCGGGAATTTCCGATCCGGCTAGCGGATCACGTACGGCAGCAGGCCGAGAAAGCGGGCCCGCTTGATGGCCTGCGCCAGTTCGCGCTGCTTCTTGGCCGACACCGCGGTGATCCGGCTCGGGACGATCTTGCCCCGCTCGGACACGTAGCGCTGCAGCAGCTTGGCGTCCTTGTAGTCGATCTTCGGCGCGCCTTCGCCCGAGAACGGGCAGGTCTTGCGGCGGCGGAAGAACGGACGGCGGGCACCACCGCCTTGTGGGCTCATTGCCATGACTATTCCTCCGTCTCGGAATCGCGGGGAGCGTCGTCGCGGTCGCGGCGCGGCGGGCGGTCGCCGCCGCCGAACCGGTCGCCACCACCGAAGCGGTCGCCACCGCCAAAGCGATCGCCGCCGCGGCGTTCGTCGCGCTCACGGTCGCGGTCGACCTTGCGCATCATCGCGGACGGGCCTTCCTCCAGCTCATCGACGCGGATGGTCATGTAGCGGAGCACATCCTCGTTGATGCGCTCCTGACGCTCGATCTCGGTCAGCGCCGCCGCCGGGGCGTCGACGTTGAGCAGCGTGAAGTGCGCCTTGCGGTTCTTGCGGATGCGGAACGATAGCGTCTTCACGCCCCAGTATTCGTTCTTGGTGACCTTGCCGCCCATCTGTTCGATGACGCCGGTCAGTTGCGCGGTCAGTTCCTCGACCTGCTGAGGGCTCGCATCCTGACGTGCGAGATAGACGTGCTCGTATAGGGGCATGACTTGCCTTTCCTCGGTTCGACCGTCTCCCGGCGCCAAGCCCTTCGAGCCTTCGGAAAGGCTCGATGCTCTGAAGGCGGGAACACGGGACGCCGGACCAGAGGTCCTGCCGCTTCGCTTTTGGCGACGCAGCCGTCCGTTCAGCTCCCGGCCGGGACCAACGGAAGCGGCGGTTATAGGGGTTTTCGGCACAAACGCAAGATTGCCGCGGAAGCCGGTTTCGCTCGCCCAGGACAATCAAATGTCCTAAGTTTTTCCGCAGCTTAACGATGGGCGGAGACGCGATGCTGGCGAAATCCGAGCCTCTGGCCGGCCTGGTGGATGGCTGGCTGAAGCGGTTTGACCGGGCGCTTGCGGCTTCCGACGGGCCGACGCTGCGAGCGCTGTTTCATGCCGACAGCCACTGGCGCGACCTGCTGGCCCTGAGCTGGACCATCCAGACGGTCGAGGGGCGGGACGCCATCGCAGCCGGGCTCGCGGCCTGCGCCGCCGATGCTGGGCCCACCGGGTTTCGCCTCGACCTCGCACGGACCGCCCCGCGCCGCGTCGTGAGGGCGGGCACCGAGGCGATCGAAGCGATTGTCCGGTTCGAGACCCGCCGCGGGCTGTGCAACGGCGTGTTGCGGCTCACCGGACGCCCCGGCGATGGGGACGGGCCGAAGGCGTGGACGCTGCTGACCGCGCTCGACGCATTGAAGGGCTACGAGGAGCCGCTCGGCCGGAACCGGCCCGCCGATCAAACCTATGGCCGCGATTTCCGTGGCCCGAACTGGCTCGATTTGCGGAAGGCTTCGCAGGCCTACGCGGATCGCGATCCCGCCGTCGTCGTGATCGGCGCGGGACAGGCGGGGCTGTCGATCGGCGCGCGGCTGAAGCAGCTTGATGTCGACACGCTGATCGTGGACCGCTGGCCGCGGGTCGGCGACAACTGGCGCAAGCGCTATCACGCACTGACGCTGCACAACCAGGCGCACGTCAATCATCTGCCGTACATGCCGTTCCCGCCGAACTGGCCGACCTACATCCCGAAGGACAAGCTGGCCGGCTGGTTCGAGGCTTACGCCGAGAGCATGGAGCTCAACGTCTGGGGCGGTGCGGATTTCCAGGGTGGCCGCTACGACGAGGCAACCGGGCAGTGGAGCGTGCAGGTCCGCAAGGCCGACGGCAGCGTGCGCGAGATGCATCCGCGCCACGTCGTCATGGCGACCGGCTTGAGCGGTCCGCCGAGCGTTCCCGACATTCCGACGCTGAAGAATTTCAAGGGCACGGTGCTGCATTCCACGCAGTACCAGGACGGCGATGCGTGGAAGGGCAAGCGCGTGCTGGTGATCGGGACCGGCACCAGCGGCCACGACATCGCGCAGGATCTGCATTCGAGCGGGGCGAAGGTGACGCTCGTTCAGCGCAGCACCACCATGGTGGTGAACATCGAGCCGAGCGCGCAGCTTCCCTATGCCTTGTACGACGAGGGGCCGCCGTTGGAGGACTGCGATCTCATCACCACGTCGGTGCCGCTGTCGCTCTCCCGCAAGAGCCATCAGCTGCTGACCGAGCAGGCGCGCAAGCTCGATCAGGGGCTGCTGGACGGGTTGGAGCGCGCCGGCTTCCGGCTCGACTTCGGCGACGACGGCACCGGCTGGCAGTTCAAGTACCTGACCCGCGGCGGCGGCTATTACTTCAACGTCGGCTGTTCCGATCTGATCGTCTCCGGCGACGTGGGCCTGATCCAGTACGCCGACATTGCGGAATTCGTAGCCGGCGGCGCCCGCATGCGCGACGGCGAGGTGTTGCCCGCCGATCTGATCGTGCTGGCGACCGGCTATCGCAGCCTGGAGTCGGTGGTCGGTTCCCTGTTCGGGGAGGATGTCGCCTCGCGGGTCGGCCCGGTGTGGGGCTTCGGCGACGGGCAGGAGCTTCGCAACATGTTCATGCAGACGCCGCAGCCCGGGCTGTGGTTCATCGCCGGCAGCTTCGCCCAGTGCCGCATCTACTCCAAATATCTCGCGCTGCAGATCAAGGCGGTCGAGGAAGGCCTGCTGAACTGAGAGCACGGCGCGCGCCGGTCGGGGCATCGCGGCCGGCAGCGGGCGGCTTGACACCCCGGCGCAATTGGGGGCTTGTCCACGCGTTTTCGAGGGGATCGAGACAGATGTCGGCGGCGTTCGTGTTTCCCGGGCAGGGCAGCCAGGCGGTGGGAATGGGCAAGGCGCTGGCCGATGCCTTTCCGGCGGCGCGGGCCGTGTTCGACGAGGTCGACGCCGCGCTGGGCGAAACGCTGTCGGCCACCATGTGGGAAGGCCCGGCCGACAGGCTGACGCTGACCGAGAACGCGCAGCCTGCGCTGATGGCGGTCTCGGTGGCCGCGATGCGCGTTCTGCAATCCGAAGCCGGCGTCGACTTCAGGCGCGACGCGAAGTTCGTCGCCGGGCATTCGCTCGGTGAGTATTCCGCGCTTGCCGCGGCCGGCGCATTTTCGGTTTCGGACGCCGCGAAGCTGTTGCGGATCCGCGGCCGCGCCATGCAGCAGGCGGTTCCGGTGGGGGCCGGCGCGATGGCGGCGCTGCTCGGCATGGAACTCGATGCGGCCACGGCCGTCGCCGCGGAAGCGGCACAGAACGACGTGTGCCAGGTCGCCAACGACAACGGCGGCGGCCAGGTCGTGGTGTCCGGCAGCAAGGCAGCGGTCGAACGCGCCGTCGAGATCGCCAAGGCAAAGGGCGCGCGCCGCGCCATGATGCTGCAGGTGTCGGCGCCGTTCCATTGCGCGCTGATGCAGCCGGCCGCCGACGCGATGGCCGAGGCGCTGGCCAGGACGAACGTGCAGCCGCCCGCCGTTCCTGTCGTCGCGAACGTGCCGGCCGCGCCGATCAGCGATCCGCGCGAGATCGTGCAGCGGCTGGTCGAGCAGGTCACCGCGACGGTGCGCTGGCGTGAGTGCGTTGCGTACATGGCCGGGCAGGGCGTCACCACGTTCTACGAGGTCGGCTCGGGCAAGGTGCTGACCGGACTGCTCAAGCGCATCGCCGACGGTGCGACCGGCACGGCGATCGGCACACCGGAAGACGTGGCGGCATTCAAGGCCGCGCGAGGGTAAGGAGGCGGTCTCATGTTCGACCTGACCGGCAAGACGGCGCTCGTCACCGGCGCGACCGGCGGCATCGGAGGCGCGATCGCGCGGGCGCTGCATGCGCAGGGCGCGAAGGTCGCGGTGTCCGGTACCCGTCAGGAGGCGCTCGACTCGCTGGTCGGCGAACTGTCGGGCGCGATCCCGCTGGCCTGCGATCTGTCCGACAGGGACTCGGTGGAAGGCCTGATCCCGAAGGCCGAAGAGGCACTGGGCCAACTCGACATCCTGGTCGCGAATGCCGGGATCACGCGGGACAATCTGCTGGTCGGGCTGCGCGACGAGGACTGGGAGCAGGTTCTCAACGTCAACCTCACGTCGACGTTCCGGCTCGCTCGCGCAGCCGTGAAAGGAATGATGCGGCGCCGGTTCGGACGCATCATCGGCATCACGTCGGTGGTCGGCGTCACCGGCAATCCGGGGCAGAGCAACTACACTGCGGCGAAAGCCGGCATGATCGGCATGTTCAAGTCGATCGGGAAGGAATACGCCAAGCGCGGCGTGACGGCGAATTGCGTGGCGCCAGGCTTTATCGCGACGCCGATGACCGACAAGCTCAACGACAAGCAGCGGGAGGCGATCCTGTCCATGGTTCCCGCCGGGCGGCTCGGCAGCGGCGCCGACGTTGCGGCGGCCGTGGTGTACCTCGCATCCGACGAGGCCGCCTACGTCACCGGGCAGACCGTCCATGTCAATGGCGGAATGGCGATGATTTGAGGCGTTGATGGTGTCCAAAAGCGGCTGCAGTGCGTTTCCGGGCGTGCTAGTCAAGGCGGGTGAAGTGTGTTTTAACCGGGCCGCGGCCTGGCTGGGGCGGCTGATTGAGCGAGGGGCGATACAAGGTCGGCTCGCGACCCTGTCGAACCAATGTCCACCGGACGATGCTCAACTCGGTTGGTTCAAGGCTGCTGATCGAGTATCGACGCTACCTAGAGCGACCAACTAGAGGGTCAGACGATGAGTGACATTGGCGAGCGCGTAAAGAAGATCGTTGTCGAACATCTGGGCGTCGAGCCCGACAAGGTCACCGAAGCGGCAAGCTTCATCGACGATCTCGGCGCGGACAGTCTCGACACGGTCGAGCTCGTCATGGCCTTCGAGGAGGAGTTCGGTTGCGAAATCCCCGACGATGCGGCCGAGACCATCCTGACCGTGGGTGACGCGGTCAAATTCCTGGACAAGAACGCCAAGAGCTGACGGCGGGCGATGCCGCTGCGGCATGTGCTCCGGCGCGGCCGCATGCGGGTCCGTCCTGGCGACCTGTGTGCGCCGGACAGGATGGACGGGAGGCGCCTGAAAATTGCGGATCGATAGATGAGACGCGTCGTCGTCACCGGTCTCGGGATGGTGAGTCCGCTCGCTTGCGGCGTAGAGGCGACATGGCGCCGGCTGACCGCGTCCGAAAGCGGCGTGCGCACCATCGACCGGTTCGACGTATCCGATCTGCCTTGCCGGATCGGCGGCACGCTTCCGTTCGGTGACGGCAGCAACGGCACCTACAATCCCGACCAGTGGATGGAGCCGAAAGAGCAGCGCAAGGTCGATCACTTCATCACCTACGCCATGTGCGCCGCCCGTCAGGCTCTGGAGGACGCGGGCTGGAAGCCGCAGACCCGGGAAGAGCAGATCTCGACCGGCGTGATGATCGGCTCGGGCATTGGCGGTATCGAAGGCATCGCCGAGACGGCGCTGCTCCTGAAGGAGCGCGGACCGCGCCGCGTGTCGCCGTTCTTCATTCCGGGCCGCATCATCAATCTGGCGTCCGGCTACGTGTCCATCGAGCACGGCCTGAAGGGACCGAACCACGCGGTGGTGACCGCGTGCTCGACCGGCGCGCACGCCATCGGCGATGCCGGCCGGCTGATCGCGCTCGGCGACGCCGACGTGATGGTGGCCGG
>CAZGSW010000121.1:0-6830 GCA_964528635.1 uncultured Rhodoplanes sp.
ACTGCGTTTCTTTTTCACCTTGCTCTTCCGCGCCATCGTGTCCTCCCGGTGTCGATTGTCATGCCGGACGCTGGGCGCGCCCATGCAGCCCCTCGGGAATCGGTCCGCCGGTCGCCCAGTCAGCCAGTTCCACCGTGTGCACCACCGGCAGGGTAGTGCCGGCAGCGATCTGCGTCATGCATCCGATGTTGCCTGCCGCAACCAGATCCGCACCGGTGCTTTCAATGCTGCGGACCTTGCGGTCTCGGAGCCGGTCCGCAATATCGGGCTGCAGAATGTTGTACGTCCCGGCAGAGCCACAGCACAGGTGGCCGTCCGGAACCTCTCTTACGGTAAAGCCCAGACGCGACAGCAAGGCCTTCGGCTCCCCGTGAACGCGCTGACCGTGCTGCAAGGAGCACGCGGAATGATAGGCCACCGACAGCCCTGCGGGCGCCGGAGCCGTGAGTTCGAGCGCCGCCAGATACTCCGACACGTCGCGAGCGAGCGCGGACACCTTCGCCGCCCTGGCAGCATAGGCCGGGTCGGTCCGGAGCATGAAACCATAGTCCTTCACGGTGGTCCCGCAGCCGGAAATCGTGACGAGGATGGCGTCGAGCCCCTCTCCCTCGATCTCCTTCGTCCACGCGTCCACGTTGCCACGCGCACGCGCCAGCGCCTCCCGCTCGCGGCCCATGTGGTGGACCAGCGACCCGCAACAATCCTCACCGGGCGGGATCGTCACCTCGATACCACTCCGATTCAGCACCCGGATCGCGCTTTGAGTAATCGACGGCCGCAGCGCTTCGTTGGCGCAGCCGGCCAGCAGCGCCACCCGGCCGCGGCGCGGCCCCTCCGGACGATATACGGTGCGCGGGGTGATCGGCTCGGGGCGACGGGACGGCGCAATCTTCAGCGCAGCGACGATCGGCTTCAGCCCAGCGATCTGGAACAACGGAGCGAGGGGTCTCGCAACAATCGCAGCCATCAAAGCCAGCCGCAGACGAACAGGATTGGGCATCACGTGCCGGAGAAACGCGCGATAGAGCCGATCCATCAGCGGCCGCCTGAAGGTTGTCTCCACATGCACGCGGGCATGATCGACGAGGTGCATGTAGTGCACGCCGGAGGGACATGTCGTCATGCAGGCCAGGCAAGAGAGACACCGGTCGATGTGCTTCACGACGTCGCCGGTCGCCGGAGCGTCGCGCTCCAGCATGTCCTTGATGAGGTAGATCCGCCCGCGCGGACTGTCGAGTTCGTCGCCCAGCAGGACATAGGTGGGGCAGGTTGCCGTGCAGAACCCGCAATGCACGCAGGCGCGCAGGATCTTTTCCGATTCCGCCACGTGCGGATCGGCGAGCTGGGCCAGGGTGAACGAGGTCTGCATCTACACGCCCGCCCACATGCGTCCGGGATTGAGCACGCCTTTCGGGTCGAAGCTCTCCTTGACGCGCCTGCTCAGCGCCGCAACCGGTGCCGGCTGCGGTTCGAACACATCGACCGCAGCGCGCACTGCCGCAGGAGCGCGAACCAGCGTGGCATGACCGCCGATTGCGGCCACCGCCTTGCGGATCCCGATCGCACCTGCGTCGTTGGCAGGCAGCGGCGCGATCCATATCAGGCCGCCCGCCCAGTCGTAGAACATCTGTGCACTCGGCTCGATCAACGCGGCAAGTTCCGCTCCACGGGCCGGCGGCACCGAAACGCGCCACAGCGGCCGCGGCCCCGAGGCACCGCCGGCGGTAAACGGCCGCACGTCACGGATACTGCGCCACAGCCCTCGTGATTTCACCTCATGCAACAGCGTCACGTCGCCGTACGGCTTCAACAACGCGGACAGTGCGTCCCGCCGATGCCGGACCGATGGCGCAACGCCCTCCAGCCGGAACAGCGTCACCGCGGTGCTGGCACCCAGTTCGCCGAACCGGAAGACGATGTGCCCGGGCAAGTGAGCAGCGCCGGACACGTCGCACGACGAAGTCATCGCCACAGTCATGGCCTGCACGGCACGGGTGTCGTCGAGACCGCCAACCAGAAGCGTTTCCTCGGTTTCCGGCTTCGGCAGCACCTTCACGGTCACCTCGGTGAGGGCGGCGAGGGTCCCGAACGACCCGGCCATCAGCTTGCAGAGATCGTATCCGGTCACGTTCTTCACGACGCGGCCACCGGACTTGAAGATTTCGCCACGCCCCGACACGGCCGTGAAGCCGAGAAAATGATCGCGCGCCGATCCGGCCTTGATGCGGCGGGGTCCGGCAAGGCCGGCGGCGATAGCGCCGCCAATGGTTCCGACATTGGGTGGCGAACCAACCAGAGGTCCGCAATCCATCGGCTCGAATGCGAGTTGCTGTCCGCTTGCATCCACCAGCGCCTCTATGTCGGCAAGCGGCGTACCGGCCCGGGCCGTCAGCACAAGCTCCTCGGGCTCATACAGCGTCACACCCGTCAGAGAAGACAAATCGAGGGTGGTGTCAGACTGGCTGGGGCGGCCGAACTCGCGCTTGCTGCCGCGGCCCACAAGCTCGAGCGGTTTGTTGCCGGCGAGCGCCCATTGCAGCAGCTCGGCGACCTGCTTCTCGTTCTCCGGCTTGAGCGTATCGGGCATTGCGTCAGTTATGCCCTGACAAGACGGATGCCGCTAGGGTTCCATCGATGGCTAGCCAGCCGGCCGCTCGTCGGCGATCACCTTGCCGTCGTTGGGCAGCGATCCCGGAGCCACCAGATCCACCTGTCCTCGCAGCTTGGTGACCGCCTGCAGCGTGTCGGCAACCGCAGCGGCGAGCGCAGGCTCCGGCTTTGAGCACTCCGCACAAAGCGTCATGACGTCCTGCTCGCCCGCGCGGCCGACGCGAAGGCGGACCCGGCCAAGTTCAGGGTGGCGCTTCGCCAGTTCCGCGATCGCCACCGGATGTACGAACATGCCCTTCACCTTGGTGGTCTGGTCGGCGCGGCCCATCCATCCCCTGATCCGCGCATTGGTGCGTCCGCACGGCGACGTTCCCGGGAGAATTGCGGAGAGATCGCCGGTGGCGAGCCGGATCATCGGATAATCGGGGTTGAACGAGGTCACGACCACCTCGCCCACCTCCCCGTCCGGCACCGGGTCGCCGGTGCCGGGACGCACGATCTCCACCAATATATTTTCGTTGACGATCATTCCTTCCTTCGCCGCGCTCTCGAAGGCGATCACCCCGGTCTCGGCGATCGCGTAGCACTGCAGGACGGCAACGCCGCGGCGGTGCAACTCCCCCCGCAAGGTCGGCGGCAGGGCCGCGCCTGAAACGGCGCCCCGCCTGATCGATGCGGCGTCCTTGCCGGTCTTCTCGGCCGTGTCGAGCAGGATCTTGAGAAAGTCAGGCGTGCCGATATAGGCCGACGGCCTGAGATGGGCGATCGCATCGAGCTGCTGCTCGGTGTTGCCGATCCCGCCCGGAACAGTGGCGCAGCCCAGTGCATGTGCGCCCGCCTCGAGAATATAGGCTCCCGGCGTCAGGTGATGCGAAAACGAATTGTGGACGATGTCGCCGGCCCGGAATCCCGCCGCGTACAGGGCTCTGGCGGCACCGCCGAAATCGTCGACCGCACCCTGCGGCTCGAAGATCGCGCCCGGAGACATGAACAGGCGCTTCGCTGCACCCGGCGCTGTCACGTTGAAGCCGCCGAACGGCGGGCGGGCTTTCTGCAGGCCGGCGAGATCGGATTTGCGCAGCAGCGGCAGCGTGGCAAGCGCAGCGCGCGACACGATGGCCTTGCATTCGACGCCCGCCAGATGAGCCGCCCAGCCGGGCGCGGTCATGGCTCGACTTAAGGCCTCCGGCAATCGTGCCAGCAAGGCCTGCTCGCGGGCAGCAGGATCGCGGGTTTCCAAAGCGTCGTAACGGTCCATCGCTCCACTCACGGCCGCGCCGCAAAGAATGCGTTGACCTGGCTTTTGATATCGAGCGGCTCGACCCGGCTGAAACCGGCTTCCTTCAGCAATGCCGTCAACCGTGCCGGTCCCATGCAGGTTCCGAGACCGGGGCCGCCGTTGGCGAGCGATTGCGTCATGCAGTGAAAAAGGCTGAAGCCGTAGAACATGGTGCCGACAGGATGGAAATTGTCCTCCAGCCGATCGGCCGCTTTCGGCTCCGCGATGAACAGAACCCCGTCCGGCTTCAGCAGGCGACGAATTTCCCCGAGCGTCTGCTCCGGAGTCGCAAAGTCGTGAATGCAATCGAACGCGGTGACAAGATCATAACCGGGCCCGGGATCCATATCCGCAGTCGACTGAACGGTGAAGCGGATGCGACGGCCGACCCCGGCCTGCTCTGCGGATTCCCGCGCCCGGCGGATCGATTCCTCGTTGAGATCGAGCCCGAATATCCCGGCCTGCGGATAGGCCCTGGCCAGCGCAATGCAGATGCGCCCCACGCCGCAGCCGACGTCGAGCGCCCGACCGCCAGCCTCCAGTTTCGCCACAACATCGGGCAACGCCTTGAGCCAGTACGAGGTCAGCCGGTTTTCGTAATTGCCACGGTTGATGGTGTCGAGCGCTTCGATGCCCTCCGCGCCGTACGCTTCGAACGGCACGCCGCCGCCCTTCCGAAAGGCTTCGGCAACCTGCGGCGCGACCCGCAACATCGACGGCACCATCATGAACAGCCCGCCGGCGAAATGATCGGTGCCGTCCGATGCGAGCAGGAAGGCGTGCTCATCGGGCAACCGGAATGTCTGTGCGGCCGCGTCGTATTCGAGATAGCCGGCGCTGGCCATTCCCTTCAGCCACTCCTCGACATAGCGCGGCTGGAGCTTCGTCGTGTCGGCCAGATCCGCCGCCGTCACCGGCGGCTTGCCGGCCATCGCACGGAACAGGCCGGTCTTCACGCCGACATAGGCCATGCCGGCGGTCATTGCTCCGGCCATATCCGCGAACGCGCGATCGGCGAAAGCCTTGATCTTGTCCCTGTCCATTCACCAGCCGTTTGCGGGCAATCAGGCTATGTCAGCCAGCGCTTGCGCCGCTTGTAGTGCTTGACGTTGCGAAACGACTTTCTTTTGCCCTCGGCGACGCCGAGATAGAACTCCTTGACGTCCTCGTTCTCACGCAGCGACTTCCCCTCGCCGTCCATCACCACGCGGCCGTTCTCCAGAATATAACCGTACTGGGCAAACCGCAGCGCCATGTTGGTGTTCTGTTCGGCGAGCAGGAAGGAGACGCCCTCCCGTTCGTTCAGGTTCTGCACGATCTCGAAAATCTCCTCCACGATCTGCGGCGCAAGCCCCATCGATGGCTCGTCGAGCAGGATCATCTTCGGACGTGACATCAGAGCGCGGCCCAGCGCCGTCATCTGCTGTTCGCCGCCGGACGTGTAGCCGGCCTGGGAGCCGCGCCGCTCGCGCAGCCGCGGAAAGTACGAGTACACGAGCTCCAGATCGCGCGCGATCGCGGCCTTGCCGTCGCGCCGTGTGAAGGCACCGGTGAGCAGGTTCTCCTCGACGGTGAGATGGCCGAAGCAGCGGCGGCCCTCCATCACCTGGATGCAGCCGCGGCGAACCAGGTCGTTCGGGGTGAGCGAGTGCACCTCCTCGCCCTCGAACACGATCGATCCCTTGGTCACCTCGCCCCGTTCGGCGTGCAGCAGGTTCGAAATCGCCTTCAGCGTCGTCGTCTTGCCCGCGCCGTTGGCGCCCAGCAGCGCCACTATGCCGCCCTGATGCACCTGCAGCGACACGCCTTTCAGCACCAGGATGACGTGGCTGTAGACGACCTCGATGTTGTTCACGATCAGGATCGGCCTGGCGGCGTCGGGCTGTGTTGCGGCGTCGCTCAACGGCATCGATCGTTCCCCGCACGCCATGCAGTGCAAAGCGATGCACGGCAGATGCGGGGTCCCGGTTTCCTCGCCAGAAAAGCAACCGGGGTCCCGGGTCTGCAGCGCATCACTGCGTGCTGCGCTGCGCCCGGGACACAGGCAATCGTGTTGGCGTCGAGCGCCTTCAACCGCTCAGCTCTCCTTCGAACAGTCGCGCGGCGCGATCTTCTTTTCGGCTGCATATTTTGCGGACGCATCCGCCACCATCGGCGCCAGGATCTTGGAATCGGCGGTGTAGTAATCGGAGATCACCTTCCACGTCTTGCCGTCCCACTGCTGAACGCGGGCCTGGTCGGCACCCTGATGGTCCTGACACGACAGCTTGATCGGCGCGATCATGCCTTCGAAGCCGAGTTCCTTGATGCGCGACGCCGGGATGTCGAGGTTCTCGAAGCCCCAGCGGATCTGCTCGCCCGTCAGAGGCTTGTTGCCGAACTTCTTCTGGGCGGTCCGGATCGCCTCGACGCCAAGCATCGAATTGATCAGGCCGCGATTGTACAGCACGTGACCGATATCGTCCGGCTTGCCCTGTGCCTTGCCCTTGGCGATCAGATGCTTCTCGATGTCTGCGTGCACGCCAAACTTGCCGGCGCCGTGCTGCAACATCAGCGCCTTGTAGCCGGTCGACTGCGCGCCGGCCGGGATCACGTCGGGTTCCGCACCCGCCCACCAGACACCCATCATCCTGTCGCGGGGGAAACCGACGCCGGCAGCCTCCCTGATCGCGGTCGAGTTCATCACGCCCCAACCCCAGAGCAGCACATAGTCGGGGCGGTCCTGCCGGATCGAAAGCCACTGCGACTTCTGTTCGACGCCCGGATGCGTGACCGGAATGGCCTTGAAGTTGAAGCCGTGCAGCCTGGCGCGCGCCTCGAGCGCAGCGATCGGCTCCTTGCCATAGGGACTGTCGTGATAGACGAGACTGATCTTCTTGCCCTTCAGCTTGTCGAGGCCGCCCATCTCCTTGGCGATGTGCTGGATGGCGACGTCTGCGGC
>CAZGSW010000121.1:6930-13433 GCA_964528635.1 uncultured Rhodoplanes sp.
GGTCCGGTGCGATAAACCAGTGACGGCATGTACTGCTCGCCCTGCTGCGCCATCGCAGGCATGGACGTTGCAATCGCCCCAACGACGGCCGCCAGAACCAATGTTCCTCGAAGCATTGCTCCCTCCTCGACCACCGGCCTTGCCGGGTTGAACGGCTGTCGGTTTCTCACGGGTTTGCCCCGGACATTTCGACCAGCCTAAGCCCTCAATAGGGGAATGGCCAGAGTCTGAGCTTCTCCTTGGCGGTCAGCCAAAGCCTGGCGAAGCCGTGCGGTTCGACGATCAGCAACCAGCAGATCAGGAAACCGGTTACGACGAAGACCAGCAGCGAGACGGTCTCCACCGAGATCGGAATGCCGAGCGCGTGCGGCACCTGATCCAGCAGGATCGGCAACACCAGGATGAAGGCTGCGCCGAGGAACGAACCGAGGATGGAGCCGAGCCCGCCGATGATGACCATAAAGAGGATCTGGAACGAGCGGTCGATGTTGAAGGCCAGCGGCTCCCAGGACCCCAGATAGACGAACGCCCACAGCGCGCCCGCGACACCGATGACGAAAGACGAAATGGCGAACGCCGTGAGCTTGGAATAGAGCGGCCGGATGCCGATCAATTCCGCGGCGATATCCATGTCGCGGATCGCCATCCACTGGCGGCCGAGATTGCCGCGCACGAGATTCTTGGCCAACAGCGCGAACACCGCGACAAACGACAGACACAGAAGGTACCTCTCGATCGGCGAGTTGAGAATCACGCCGAAGAAGTCCAGTTGCGGCGCGTTCACCGAACCGGACGGCGTGTAGTTCGTGAACCACTTCACCCGCGCAAAAACCCAGTCGAAGAAGAACTGCGCCGCCAGAGTTGCGACGGCGAGATACAGCCCCTTGATACGCAGGCTCGGAATTCCGAACACGATGCCGACGATCGCAGCCATCAGGCCGCCGAGCAGGATCGACGGCAGCACGGGCAAGGCAGGAATATGCAACGACATGATCTCGACGCCGGTGGCGAACTTGTAGGCGCTGTAGGCACCCACCGCCATGAACGCACCGCTGCCGAGCGAGAGTTGGCCGCAATAGCCGGTCAGGATGTTGAGCCCGATCGCGGCGAGCGACAGGATCAGGAACGGGATCAGGATGGCGCGCAGCAGATACTCGCTGCCGAACGGCCAGATGTGCAGCTTCGCCATCAGCGGGATACCGACGAATGCGAATGCGATCAGGAGCCACAGCGCAATCCGGTCCTGGCGAATCGGGAAGATCGCCATGTCGGCCTGGTAGGTGGTCTTGAACTGTCCGGCCTCGCGGTAAAGCATTGAGGGCCCCTACACCCGTTCGATGATGCGCTCGCCGAACAGGCCTTGTGGCCGGAACAGCAGCACGATCAGCGCCAGCACGTAGCCGAACCAGTATTCGATGCCGCCTCCCATCGAGGGACCGAGATAGACTTCGGCAAGCTTTTCGCCTGCACCGACGATGAGGCCGCCGACAATCGCGCCGGGCACCGAGGTGAAGCCGCCGATGATCAGCACCGGCAGCGCCTTCAGCGCGAGGAACGTGATCGAGAACTGGACACCCAGCTTGGTGCCCCACACTGTCGCCGCCACCAGCGCGACGAGGCCGGCCACCAGCCAGACCACAAACCAGATCCATGCAATCGGAATGCCGACCGACTGCGCCGCAGCGTGGTCGTCGGCGACCGCGCGCAGTGCGCGTCCGGTTTTGGTGTACTGGAAGAACAGCGCGAGCCCGGCAACCAGCACGCCCGCGATCAGGCCACCCCACACGTCCAATTTGTTGACCAGGAGCCCGCCGGGAAACACGCCTTCAAACAGGAACCACACGTCGGTCGGGAACAGGTTCAGCGGATAAATCCCGGCGCCGAAGATCATTTGCGAGAGGCCTTCGAGCATGAAGGTGACTCCGATGGTCGCCATGAAAAGCGTCAGCGCATCCTGGTTGACCAGCGGCCCGAGCACGAATCGCTCGATCGCCCACGCCGACAGCGCCATGACCGCCGCCGCGAACAGCAGCGCCAGAATGACGGCCGTCCAGAACGGCAGCCCTTGCGCGACAAGCCAGTCGAGCGGGCGAACCAGCGCGAGACCGGCCATCAGGACCATGGCGCCTTGCGCGAAGTTGAAGACCCCCGAGGCCTTGAAAATGAGAACGAAACCGAGCGCGACCAGGGAATACAGCACGCCGGACAGGAGCCCGCCGATCAGCACTTCGAGGAACGGCCCGAGCGATGCCATATTCAACTCTCGAAAAACTGCGCCGTTCGGTCCGCCCTCATCCTGAGGGACGGGCAAAGCCCGCGTCTCGAAGGATGAGGCCCGGACCGGTTGTGCCGCGAGTTCAATGCGCCACTCCCAGATATGCGTCGATCACTGCCTGATTTGCCTTCACTTCATCGGGAGTGCCGTCCGCGATCAGCACGCCGTGATCGAGCACCACCACGCGGCTCGACAGATCCATGACCACGCCCATGTCATGTTCGATCAGAGCGATCGTCGTGCCGAAATGGTCGTTCACATCGAGAATGAAGCGCGACATGTCTTCCTTCTCCTCCAGGTTCATGCCGGCCATGGGCTCGTCGAGCAGCAGGAGGTCGGGCTCCATGGCAAGCGCGCGTCCAAGCTCGACGCGTTTCTGTAAACCGTACGACAGGCGCGCCACCGGCACCTTCCGGATCGCCTGAATTTCCAGAAAATCGATAATCTTCTCGACATGCTCGCGGTGTTTGACCTCCTCCTGAACAGCCGGACCGATCCGCAACAACTGCCACAGGAAGCCGCGCCTCATCTTCAGCGTGCGACCGGCCATGATGTTATCCAGCGCACTCATGCCCTTGAACAACGCGACGTTCTGGAATGTGCGCGCAATCCCGCCGCGTGCTGCCTCGTACGGGCGCATGGCGCTGCGCATTCTTCCCTTGAAAGTAATCCGGCCTTCCTGCGGCTGGTAAAAGCCGTTGATGACATTGAGCATCGAGGTCTTGCCCGCACCGTTGGGACCAATGATGGCTCGCACCTCGCCTTTCCTGATATCGAACGATACTTCGCGCAGCGCCCGCACGCCGCCGAACGAGAGCGACACGTTCTCCGCCGACAGAAGAACCTCGCCGGCTGCAATCTCGCTGGCCGCTGAAGCCCTCATGCCGCACGCTCCGCCATGCCCGGAACCGGCGCGACATCCCTGATCCTGAGTCGCGCCGACAGGCGGCCCTTGCGGCCATCTTCAAATGTCACCTCCGTGGATATGTCCGCTTCGGCCGAACCGTCGTACAGCGCCGTCACCAGCGGCCCATACCGTTCCGCAATGAACCCGCGGCGCACCTTCTGGGTGCGGGTCAGCTCTCCGTCGTCCGCGTCAAGCTCCTTGTGAAGGATGATAAATCGCCGGACCTGCGCACCTGCCGTGGCTGCATCCGCAGCGAGCGCGCGGTTGGTCTCCTCGACGTGGCGCGCGATCATGTCGTAGACCAGCGGATGAGCGGCCAGCTCCTGGTAGGAACCATAGACCACGTTGTTGCGCTCGGCCCAGGAGCCGACCGCCGTCAGATCGATGTTGATCATCGCGGCGACGCAGTTGCGGTCATCTCCGAATGCGACCGCCTCGCGGATATTCGGGAAGAACTTGAGCTTGTTCTCGATGTACTTCGGCGGGAACAGTGTGCCGTCCCGAAGCTTTCCGACATCCCTGGCGCGATCGATGATCTTCAGATGCCCCGTCTTCCCGTCGAAGAACCCGGCATCGCCGGTTCTGACGTAGCCATCCGGCGTGATCGCCTCCTTCGTCCGGGTTTCGTCCTTGAAATACCCGACGAACTGACCGGGCGACCTGAACAGCACCTCTCCGGACTCGGCGATCCGGATCTCGACATTGGGCACGGCGGGACCGACCGTATCCGAATAGATCTGCCCGTCTGGCTGTGCGGTGACGTAGAGAAACGCTTCGGTCTGGCCGTAGAGCTGCTTCAGGTTCATGCCTAGCGAGCGGTAGAACGAGAACAGGTCGGGGCCGATGGCCTCGCCGGCGGTGTAAGCAACGCGAACGCGCGACAGGCCGAGCACGTTCTTCAGTGGTTCGTAAACCAGCAGCCGCCCCACGGCGTAGGCTATGCGGCCACCGAGCGGCACGCTCGCACCGTTGAGGATCTTCTCGCCGTGGCGGCGCGCCACCGCGATGAAATACTGAAACAGCTGGCGCTTGACGTAGCCCGCATCCTCCATGCGAATCATGACACGGGTCAGCATGGTCTCGAATGTTCGCGGCGGGGCGAAGTAGAAGGTCGGGCCGATCTCCCGCAGATCCTGCATCGCCGTTTCCGGCGTTTCGCAGCAGGCGGTGCAGAAGCCGGCGACAAGTTGCTGGGCGTAGTTGAGGTAATGGTCGCCAACCCAGGCGATGGGCAGATATGCCAGCGCCTCGTCGTTCTCCGTCAGCCGGTCGAACGCGACGGTATCGCGTGCCGCTGCGATGCAACCCCTCGCCGAGAGCACGACGCCCTTGGACTGCCCCGTGGTCCCCGATGTGTAGAGAATGATCGATGTGTCCGCACCCGACCCGGCCGCGATCTCATCGTCAAGCCAGTCACCAACGGCAGGATCCGTGTCAACCGCCGCACGGCCGTCGGCGATCACCTCGTCGATATGGCGGAGAGCATCGCGATCGTAGTCGCGCAGCCCTTTCGGCTCGTCGTAGACGATGGTCTTAAGCCTTGGGACCTGGTCCGCAACGGAAAGGACCTTGTCGACCTGCTCCTGGTCCTCGACAGCAGCAAAGATCACCTCTGCGTGGGCGAGGACGTAAGCCAGTTCATTCGCCACCGCGTCCGCATAGACGGGCACCGGCACGGCGCCGAGCGTCTGCGCTGCCATCACCGAGGCGTACAGTTTCGGCCTGTTGGCGCCAACGATGGCGATGGCATCGCCGCGGCGCAGGCCCAGCCGGTGAAGACCGACGGCGTAGGCCCGCACAAGGTCGAGAAGCTGCGACCACGTCCAGGTCTGCCAGATGCCGAGATCCTTGTGCCGGAGCGCCGGCCGTTCACCGAACAGGCGCGCGTTCCGGATCAGGAGCTTCGGAAACGTGTCCTCCTGCGCGTCGGCGCCCGAATGGCTTTGGGCGCCGGCCTTATCCGCCACAGCGTCCTCCCTTGGGCCGCACTGTCCGGCAGCGCGGCATGCTTCCCGGTCTCGCCGTTGCGCAACGGCTGCATGGATTGGAATTGACCGGCGCGGAACGGTCAAGGCTTGCCGCGCACCGCAGGGCGTAAGGCCTCAACAAAACCATCCGGGCTTATGCTAAAGACCAATGCGATCAGCAGCCGGCGACGTCCGGATCAGTTCCGAGGGTTGGTAATGGGTGAATTTGCAATCGGTCAGGCCGTCCCCCGTTTCGAGGACCCGCGCCTTCTGCGCGGCGGCGGCCAGTACGTCGACGACATCGTGCTGCCGCGCATGGCTTTCGGCCATGTGCTGCGTTCTCCACACGCCCACGCCAGGATACTGAAAATCGATACGGCGGCCGCCAGGGCCGCGCCCGGCGTGCTGTGCGTCCTCACCGGCGACGACTGGAGCAAGTCCGGGTGGGGCGACCTGCCGGTTCCCGTGACCCATAAGCGCCGCGACGGCTCGCCCAATTTCAAGACGCCCTATCCGGCGCTGGTGAAGGACCGCGTGCGGTTCATCGGCGACTACGTCGCCTTCGTCGTGGCCGAGACCAGAAACCAGGCGATGGACGCAGCCGAGTTGATCGAGGTCGAGTACGAAACGCTGCCGGCAGTGCTCGGCACCGGCGAAGCGGCGACATCCGGTATGCCGCTGGTGTGGGAGAACTGCCCCGACAACATTTGCTTCACCGCCATTCACGGCGACAAGGCCAAGACCGAGGCGGCCTTTGCGACGGCAGCCCACGTGGTCAAACAGCGGCTTGTCATCAACCGCGTGACCACCGCATCCATGGAGCCACGCGGCTCGGTCGGCGACTACAACTCCACCAACGGTCACTACACGCTCTACACCACGTTGCAGCGCGCACATCCCTATCGGGCGGAACTCGCCAAGCAGGTGCTGAAGGTTCCAGAGCACAAGGTCCGCGTGATTGCGCCCGATATCGGCGGAAGCTTCGGCATGAAGTCGGCGATCTACAACGAAGTGCCGCTTGTGCTGCTGGCGTCGAAGATCATCGGCCGTCCTGTGAAATGGACGAGCACACGCTCCGAAGCATTCCTGTCCGATGCGATGGCGCGGGACAACGTCACCGACGCCGAGCTGGCCCTCGCCAAGGACGGCACCTTCCTGGCCTTCCGCGTCAACTCGTTCGTCAACGCCGGCGCCTATCTGCAGTCCGGCTTCCAAGCCTACACCGGCAACCTGGGCACGCTAGCCGGCGTCTATCGCACGCCCGCGATGTATGTGGAATCGACCGCGGTGTTCACCCACACGCATCCGTGCCGTCCCTATCGGGGCAACGGGCGGCCGGAAGCGGCCTACGTCA
>CAZGSW010000122.1:0-13371 GCA_964528635.1 uncultured Rhodoplanes sp.
GAGCGCGTGTTCCAGATCGAGCGCGCCGGCCAGTGGACCAAGGGCAAGGGCTGCGAGACGTTCGGCCCGATCGGCCCCTGGGTCGCCACCAGGGACGAGATCAAGGATCCACAGAGCCTCGACATCTGGCTCAAGGTGAACGGCGAATACCGCCAGCGCGGCAACACCAAGACCATGATCTTCGGCGTCGCCGAAATCGTGTGGTGGTGCTCGCAGTATTTCATCATGGAGCCGGGCGACATCATCATCACCGGCACGCCGTCCGGCGTGGCGCTCGGCATGAAGCCGCCGCAGTTCCTCAATGTCGGCGACGTGGTGGAGCTCGGCTGCGACGGGCTCGGCACCCAGAAGCAGAAGATCGTCAAGCCGCGCGCCTGAGCCGCGGTCAAAGAAAAAGCCCCGGGCTCACGCCCGGGGCTCTTCGTTTTCAGGATCGGCCGCTCACCAGCGGGTGAAGATCGGTCCGGAGAACTTGTAGTTCAGGCCGGCGCGGACGACGTGCATCTGCAGGTCGACGTTGGTCGCCGCGAACGGTGCGGTGAAGCCGGTGTCGAAGCTGCCGAGGTCGACGTAGAGATATTCGAGCTTGGTGGTCCAGTTGCCGAGGAAGGCGTATTCGATGCCGGCGCCGGCGGTCCAGCCGACCCGGGTGCTGCTGGCGCTGAGCGCGAGCGGTTGCACGTTGGCCTCGACGTTGCCGAACGCCACGCCGCCCGTGATGTACGGCATGAAGCGGTCGAAGGCATAGCCGAGCCGCAGGCGGGTCGTTCCGAGCCAGGTGTTCTTGGTCTCGCAGGTCAGCACCGCCGCGCAGACTTCGCTGCCCTTGATATCGGCGTAGGCAATGTCGCCCTCGAGGCCCCAGACGATGGAGCCGGTCTGCCAGTTGTAGCCGAGCGTGCCGCCGATCAGGAAACCGTCGGGACCGGGACTCGCGACGTTCACACCGGCGACCTCCCAGTCGGAGTTGCCGAAGCCATAGCCGCCGTTGATACCGGCGTAGAAACCGGTCCAGTTGTAGTAGGCCACCACGGACCGCACGCCCTTGTAGATGGGCGGCGGAATATCGGCGGCTTTCGCGGCGAACGAGGTCGCCAGCAGGGCAAGCGCCGCCACGCCTGTGCCGATCAGTCTGAATTTCATCTCATGTCTCCTATGCGCCGGTGAGTCTCTGACGCAATCGGTGCCCGGATCGCACCGTGCGCATACGCAAATGGTTGTCGGGCACTGAATCACGCTGCGCCGCACGCCGCCGCCTCAAAGGCGATAGCCGGACGCTTGCACTGAGAACTGGAACGCGGGGTCGCTCTGGCCGAAGCCCTGCCTGTGGATAGTCGCCCTTCTTTCGATGAAAGGCGGGGACAAACCCCACAAGATCGAGCGAATCACTTGACGATTCGCCGGAGAGTAGCCAACGGACCGCCGTCCGCAAGCACTCCACGTCTCACTTCCGCCGTGGGGTCGCCCTATTCGGCCCGTTGTGGCGCTTCCGCCACAGCGCCGGGCGGACCGCAAAAGCAAAAGCCCCCGGCGCTCCCGGGGGCTTCGCAAAGTTCGCCCCGAAGACCGGGGCCGCGTCGCTGCAGGTCAGAACCCGCCGCCGAACTTGTAGTTCAGGCCGACCCGGATGATCTGTTCCTTGAAGTCGATGTTGCCGACGATCGGAGCCGCAAAGCCCGGGTCGAAACTGCCGAGATCGACAAAGAGGTATTCGACCTTGGTCGTCCAGTTGCCCAGCATCGCGTACTCAAGCCCGAGGCCAGCCGTCCAACCCCACTGCGTAGTGGAGGTCGAGATACCGGCCGGAGCAATGCTCGACCTGACATCGCCATAAGCGACACCACCAGTGAGGTACGGCATGAAGCGGTCGAACGCATAGCCCAACCGGCCGCGGACAGTGGACAGCCAGCGGTTCGACGTCTCGCAGGTCGAGACGACGCCGCAGGCTACGTTGGCGGTGCTACCCTTCACGTCGGTCCAGGCGATGTCACCTTCCAAGCCCCAGACGACGGAGCCTGTCTGCCAGTTGTAACCGAGCGTTCCGCCGGCAAGCCATCCCTTCGGCTTGGACTCGACGCCAATCGCCTCCCAAGTCGATGTCCCGGTTCCGTAGCCGACAAAAAGTCCAGCATAGAGTCCCGTCCAGTTGTAGAACGGCATCACCGACGGAGGCACGCCCTTATAGATTGGCGGCCTCATGTCCGCGGCTGCTGCGGCAACCGGGGTGATGAGCACTGCCCCCGCCGCCACCACGCCGGCCTTGATCAGATTGAATTTCATCGATCCCTCTCCCCCTTGGGGTTTGCATCGCTTCGAGTCGAGTTTGAATCGCGCAACCGGCGCGGACTCGCGCGCTGCCACGATCCCCATCACGCTGGTACGAAAACACGCCACACCGGGCTTCGGCGGCTGAATGGCAGCAGTCACAGTGCTGCCGCGCCGGGGCCCTTATGGTTAACGAAGATCGGACGAGAATCGTTAATGCCCGGTTAAGTCCCGGACTGCGCAGTGCAAAAGTCTGCGGGCGGGATCAGCCTTCGCGGGCGTCCAGCACTGCCTTGATGGAAATATGCGACCAGCGCGCGGCTCGATCCCGGAACCCCGTATACGACGCATGGATCTTGCCCGCTCGATCGCTTCTTCCCGAGATATCTCCGACCACTTCGGCGGATGTCTTTCTGGCCGCTGCGATCAGATCTGCCGGGAACGTGCGAAGTTGCACCTTGTGCGTTGTGGTCAAGGCATTCAGCGCTTCGGTATTCAACCTTTCCATTTCCGCAAGTGCGAAAGAGGCCTCAGCCGCACACGCGTGAGCGATCATGGCCTTGAATTCGGAGTCCAGCCCGTCCCAGATCTTCTTCCCGACGATGCATTCGCCGGTACCGTTGGGCTTGTTGAAGCCCGGGCTATAGTAAAGCTGCGCCACCCGGTAGAGGCCGAGCGCGATGTCGGTGCCCGGCCCGACGAATTCCGCACCATCGATCACGCCGGTCTGCAGGCTGGTGAGAATTTCCGCAGGTGGCGTGGTCTGCGGCGTGGCGCCCAGCCTGCGAAACACTTCGCCGCCGAGCCCGAGCGAGCGGACCTTCAACCCGCGCAAATCGGCGAGGCCATTGATCTCGCGGCGGAACCAGCCGCCCATGCATACGCCGGTGTTGCCGCCCATGAACGGCTTGGCGCCGAACTGCGCATAAAGATCGTCCCACAACGCCTGACCGCCGCCGGCATCGACCCACGACACATGCTCGGCGGGCGTGAGCCCGAACGGCACGGTGGTGAAAAAGGCCGCGGCCGGGTCCTTGCCCTGCCAGTAGAACGAGGCGGTGTGGCCCATTTCGGCCACGCCGGTTCCCACGGCATCGAGCACTTCGAACGCCGGCACGACCTCTCCCGCCGCGTGGACCGCGATCTGCAGACGTCCGCCAGACAGCGAATTGATGCGCTCCGCAACGCGTTCGGCGGACATGCCAGGGCCCGGCAGGCGCTTCGGCCAAGACGTGACCATGCGCCACCGCCGGGTCTGCGCTCGGGCAACGGAAGGCGCCGCGAGAGCGCCGGAAATTCCACCCGCGATGACGCTCCTTCTGGCGATCCGAGCCATGACATTCTCCTTTATTCCGCGGACTTTCCCGCCCTGCCCCACAGGGCGTGGAAGTGATGCACCGGCCCATGACCGGAGCCGATCCGCAACGAACCTGATGCGGCGATCGCGCCGCTGACGTAGGTCTTCGCCTGACGCGCAGCCTCGATCAGCGGCAATCCTCTGGCCAACCCCGCGGCCACCGCCGATGACAGCGTACATCCGGTGCCATGAGTATTCCGCGTGTCGATCCGTGGCCCGGACAGCCGAGTCACCGCCCGGTCTTCGACAAGCAGATCGACGCTCTCGGGTCCCGACCCATGGCCGCCCTTGATCAGCACGGCACGGGCGCCGAGCCCGACCAACCGCTCGGCCTGCGCGCGCATTTCGTCCTCGCTTGATGCGACCGGGGCGTTCAGCAAGGCCGCTGCCTCCGGCAGGTTCGGGGTAATGACCATGGCACGCGGTATCAAGACGCGGGTCAGGATCTCAATAGCATCCGATTTCAACAGACGATCGCCGGAGGTCGCGACCATCACCGGATCGAGCACAACCTTGCTCTGGCCGTGGCGCTCAAGGCCCTCGCCAACCGCCTGAATGGTCGCAATTGTCGACAGCATTCCGATTTTCACGGCATCGACGGCCAGATCGGAAAACACCGCATCGATCTGTTCCGCGATAAAGCCGGGCGGGACATCATGGATTCCGGTTACACCCCGGGTGTTCTGCGCGGTCAGCGCAGTGATGACCGAAGCGCCGTAGACACCGAGAGCCGAGAACGTCTTCAGGTCGGCCTGGATGCCGGCACCGCCGCTGGAATCCGACCCTGCTATGGTGACGGCGATGGCAGTCACTCAGGGCCTCGCTTGGCGAGCGCCGCGTCGACCACCCTGAGAAGTTCACGCGCAGCGCCTTGCGGATCGCTCGTCATCGACAATGCCGAAATGACCGACACGCCGTCCGCCCCCGCCTCGATGACCGGCGCCGCGTTCGACGCATTGATCCCGGCGATACCACAGGCTGCAAATCCCGGGCGCCGGCGCCGCAATGCCTCGATCACTCGGGCCATTCCTTCGTTGCCGATCGGCTTGTTCCTGGTCTGCTTCGAGGTCGTGCCGTAAATGCCGCCGATTCCAGCATAGTCGATGAGCGAAAGGTCGGTCGCATCGGCACGCTGCGGCGAGTTGATGGTGAGTCCTACGATCGCGTCCGGCCCCAGCAGCCGCCGTGCGTCCCGCGGCTCCATGTCGTCCCAGCCGATGTGCACGCCATCGGCTCCAGCCGCGAGCGCAACATCGACGCGGTCGTTGATCAGCAACGGCACGGCGCCGAGCGCGGCCTTGATGGCACGGGCCCGCTCAACCATCACCTTTGTGTCGGACAGCTTGTCGCGCAGTTGCACCAGCGTCACGCCGCCCGCGGCCAGCTTGCGGGACAGATCGACGAGGTCGTGACCGCCGGAAACTTCGGGATCAACGATGGCATAGACCCTGAGATCGAGACGAGGTTTCGGCATCACGTCACCCTTGCTTTACCGACCAGCACCGCGCGGTTGAGCCCATGCAGCGCGTCGATCATCTCGACAGCGAAGCTGCCGGGCCCGCGCGCCCGGGCCGCGGCGATCTCACCGGCCACTCCGAATGCAACGAGGGCCGCGGCAGTCGCCATCCATGGATCGTTCTCGACTGCCAGGAAAGCTGCGACCACGGCAGAGCCGGCACACCCCATCGCGGTGACCCTGGCCATCAGCGGGTCGCCGTTTGCAATGGTCGCAAGTCGCGAACCGTCCGACACGAGATCGCGGGCGCCGGTCAACCCGATCACTGTGCCGAGCCTGGCTGCGTAGCGGGCAAATGCCGCGAGGTCCGCGGCCTTGCCACCGAGGGCGTTGAGCTCATGTTCGTTAAGCCGGAGTGCGCTGGGCTTTTTCGCCACCAACCGCCGCGCCAGAGCCGCTCGCGAGGCCGACCGGTCGATATAGACAGGATCCAGAACCCAGGGCTTGCGGACCTTGTTGGCGGCGGAAATGGCCGCCAGCGATGCCTTCTGCCGCTCCGCATCGAACATGCCGAGGTTGATCAGGAGCGCGTCTGCACTCCGGATGAACGACGGCACCTCCCGGGGCGAAATGGTCATGGAGGGCACCGCACCCAGCGCCAGCAGGATGTTTGCGGTAAAGGTCTGCGCCACTGCGTTGGTGATGCAATGCACCCTCGGACGGCGCTCGCGCAGGCGCTCGACGACATCGGCCGTGATCTGAGGCAGTTCGCGTTGCGGCGACCGCATCTCTCTCCCTCCGCCGGCATGATCCGGATCAGGTTCGATGGGTTGGCTTCCGCCTCTCAGCCCGGCGCGAAGAAACCAGGCACCCCATGAGATTGCGACGAATATTAATCACCTGCGCCACCGCGCTTCAAGGTGCCTGTCAGCGTGAAGATTCATCGTGAACAGGGGAATTCCGGTTGAACAACCGGGTGGCCGGTAGATTGCGCGCGATCGCTAAAGCCGCATCGGCGGCACTTATGTCTGCGTCGCAATGAACCGCAACCTGCACAGCCTGACCCTGTTAGCAACCGCCGCCATGCTCGGTGTCTCGAGCGTGCCGGCGGCCGCGTGTTCCAATCCCAATGCGCTGGGCGTCAGTCGCACCATGTCGATCGACGCGCGCGCAATGCCACTGATCGGATCGCACGACTACGGAGTGACGCTGCCGCTCGCTCCCGGCGAGGTCGTCCTGACGTTCGACGACGGCCCGGTTTCGCCATACACCGAGCATGTGCTGCGGGCGCTTGCCGCGGAGTGTGCACGCGCCGTGTTTTTCATGGTGGGACGCCAGGCTCGGGCCAATCCGCAGCTCGCATGGCAAGTGCGTGCCGCCGGCCATACCATCGGCACGCACACTCAGAACCACGTTCTGCGCCGCATGCCGGCCGATCTTGCAGCTTATGAAATCGATACTGGAATCCGCTCGGTTGCCGGTGCCCTCGGTTCTCAACGGGCGGTGGCGCCGTTCTTCCGGTTTCCCGGCCTGTTCCGCACGACGGCCGGAGAGTACCACCTGCGCATGCGCGGCCTGATGTCGTGGAGCGTTGACGCCGATTCCTATGACTGGAAGCGCGGCACCGCCCGCAACATGCTCGCGCACACGCTGTCGGAACTGGGCAAACGCCGTGGCGGCATCCTGCTCATGCACGACGTGCAGCCGAAGACGGCGGTGGCACTGCCGGCGCTGCTGGCCGAATTGAAGGTGCGCGGGTATCGGCTCGTCCACGTCGTGCCCAAGGGCTCTCCCATCGGTCCTTCACCGCTCGCAGCCGCGATTCCGCCACCGGATATCGAACACACCGCGCACGCCCCGGGCATGGCGGATTCATACGCCGCGCCCCGATTTCCGGCGGCAGCGATACCGCGATCGGCCGCGCCTCAACCGCATGTCTCACCGGGCGGCAACGGTCTGTTCGAGGCGATCTTCACGGCGAGCGGACAGCAATGGGGCCGTTGACGCGCTGCCTTGCACTTTCATCTTCGAGCGGCAACACTCGGCTTCACACCTGATCGTGCAGCCATGCGGAGTGCCGTTTGGAAAAATCCGCGTTGATCCTCGGCATCGCTGGCCAGAACGGTCGGCTGCTGACCGAATTTCTCCTGCAGCAGGGCTATCGGGTAACCGGATTCGGGTGGAAGCAGTCGCTGGAGAACAGCGACACCCTCCGCCCTTTCCGCGATCACATCGAGTTCGCCTACGGTGATCTGCGGGATAACGACAGCCTGACGGCTGCCCTGCAATCGAAAACATTCACGGAAATCTACAATTTCGCCGCGCAATCGCAGCCCGGCCTGTCCTGGCAGGCTGCGGTGGAGACCGGCGAGGTCAATGCGATCGGCGCGCACCGTCTGTTTGAAGCGGCACGGCGTCTGCAACCGGCCACCCGCATATTCCAGGCCTCGTCATCGGACATGTTCGGCAACGCCACCGAGTCGCCTCAGAACGAGCGGACACCGCTGCGGCCCGTAAATCCGTACGCCGTCTCGAAAACCTATGCCCACCAGATCGCCGCGACCTACCGCGTCCAGCACGGCAGCTTCATCGCCTGCGGAATCATGTTCAATCACGAGAGCCGCTACCGCGATATCGCCTTTCTGAGCCAGAAGCTCACTTATGGGGCCGCCTGCGCCCGGCTCGGCATCCGCAATTCGCCACTGCTCAACGAAAAGGGCGAGCCGGTCGTCCGCGACGGCAAGCTGGCCATGGGAAGCCTCGATGCGAGACGCGACTGGGGCTACGCGGGAGACTATGTGCGGGCCATGTGGCTGATGTTGCAGCAACCGGATGCGAGCGATTTTGTGATCGGAACCGGCGTCAGCCGCAGCGTTCGCGACATGTGCGCGGCGGCCTACGCCGCAGCCGGCCTCGACTGGCAGGAGAACGTCGTCACCGACCCGCGCTTCCTGCGCCCGGCCGACACCGCCGACAGCGTCGCCGACGCCACCAAGGCCAGAACCGAACTCGGCTGGGCACCGAAGGTCGGCTTCCAAGAGATGCTGGCGGACATGGTAGCGGCCCATGTCGAGTGCCTGAAAGCGCAGGGGGCGGCCTGAGCCTGCTTGTCAGGATGCGCCGATTTTGCTGGATTGCGGGTCCGGAGGCCCAATGGTTCCCTTCTTTGTCCAGATCAAATGCCAGCTCGGCAAATCCTACGAGGTGGCGAACCGGCTGGCGGACGCCGAAATCGCCTCGGAAATCTATTCAACCGCCGGCGAATTCGACCTTCTCATCAAGGTCTATGTCGATGCCGGCACCGACATCGGCCACTTTGTCAACGAGAAGGTGCAGACCGTTCCGGGCATCCAGGACACCCGGACCATCATCACATTCAAAGCGTTCTGAGCCGGGCTCAGATCACGTTGGCCGGGCCTTCCGCTTCGCGTTCGCGGCGCAGCCGCAACTGGCGCTCGCGCCAGATCACGAACAGGCCTGACACCACCACGATCGCCGACCCGACATAAACGTGGATCGTGGGCACCTCGCCAAACATCCAGTACCCGAGCAAAAACACCCACAGCATCATCGTGTAGTCGAACGGCGCGATAACCGACGCCGCGGCAAAACGATAGCTCTCGGTCAGCAGGATGTGGGAGAGTCCGGCGACCAGACCGGCCCCAATCAGCGCGCCCAGTTGCCAATGGTCCGGCCAGACCCAACCGAACGGCAACGTGGCGAGGCCCGCCAGCGCACAGATCAGCGAGAAGTAAAACACGATCGACGACGTGGTTTCCGTGTCGGTCAAACGCCGCGTCTGGATGACCGATCCGGCATTGGTGAACGCGCCAGCCAGCGCGAACATCGCACCCAGCGCTGCGGCCTGCGCCGCAGCGCTTTCGGAGGTGAACTGCGCGAAATTCAGGTACGGCCACAGCATGACCATGATGCCGGCAAATCCGACTCCGACCGCCGACCAGCGATAAATCCTGACCTGCTCGCCGAGGAATAGCGCCGCAAACGCCACCGTGATGAGCGGGGCTGCAAACGAGATTGCGGTCGCATCGACCAGCGGCAGACGGGCGAGAGCCGCGAAGTTGAGAAACATGCCCACCACGCTAATCGTGCCGCGACCGAGATGGCCGAGCGGACGGCTGGTGCGAACCGCCGACATCAACTCGCGCCGCCATGCAAAGATGATGACCACCGGCACGATCGCGAACGCGCTCCGGAAGAACACCGTCTGTCCGACCGGCACCCCGCCCTCGCCCAGAAAGCGGACGAAGGCGGACAGGAACGCGAACAGCAGCGCCGAAGCGACCTTGAGCGAGATGGCCTTTGCAAGATTCATAAAGTTGCCCGGGGCGGACGCGGCCCGGCAATGTTATTTCGGCTGTGGCGGGGACGGCCCTTCGACCGGCGGCAGGGACTTGAGATAGACCGCCATCGCCTTGATGTCTGTTTCCGGAAGTTCACCGGTGTTGGACACCACCTTGCCCATCTCGCCACCGACGGTGTCGGCATCACGGTTCTCGCCGGTTGCCAGCAGCTTGTTGAGATCCTCAACCGTCCAGGCCGACAGTCCGTGCTGCGTGATGTTGGGCATCCAGCCATCGCCGCCTTCGGGCGAAGGTCCGCCTGCAAAGCGCTGGCCCGATATGATCCCTCCCAAAGCATTGCGGGGCGAATGGCATTCCGCGCAATGGCCCGGGCCGTTGACGAGATAGGCGCCGCGATTCCACTCCGCATCCTTCGATACATCCTGCTTGAACGATTCGCCGTCGAGAAAAAGGAGTTTCCAGCCGCCGAGCGAACGGCGGATGTTGAACGGGAACGGCACATCGTGATCGCGAACCTTGCCCTGCACGGGCGGCAAGGTCTTGAGATAGGCAAACAGGTCGCGGACATCTTCGTGCTTCATCCGCTGATACGAGGTGTATGGGAAGGCGGGGAAGTAATGCCGTCCGTCGGGTGAGGTCCCCTTCACCATCGCAGTGACGAATTGCGCTTCGGTCCAGTTGCCGATGCCGTCGGCCTTGTCGGGCGAGATGTTCGGAACATAGAACGTGCCGAACGGCGACTTGAGACCGAGACCGCCGCCAAGCCTGGTCTTGTCGTCCTGCTTGGGCGTCATATGGCAGGACGCGCAGCCGCCCGCGTAGAACATGTTCCTGCCGTTCTCGAGATTCGGCGTATGTGGCGCCAGCGCGCTCGCAGGAACCGTGCCCGGGATCGTCAGCATCCAGAACGCAGCGATCCCGACAATTGCGGCAACGACCGCCAGCAACAGAAGCTTGCGCAACATCCGACTCTCCTTGTTGCGATTCTAGGCAGGCAATCACGATACGAAAAGCAAAGGCGGCGCATCTCTGCGATGCGCCGCCCGGTGCACGGGCCGGTGGCCCGGCGGATTCAATTCACGGATCAGCTTTTGGCGCGATAGGGGGTGTGACAACCGCCACAGTTCTTGCGGACATCGCCGATGCCGGCCTTGAGGCTGTCGAGGTCGGTCACCTTGTCGGCCGCTGCCTTCGCATCGGTGCTCATCTTCATCAGCCTGGCGTCGAAGTCGGCCTTCTTCTCCCAGATCGCCGGCAGCGCCTTGGTGTCGCCGGACCTGGAACTTTCCGGGAACAGCGAGACCGCCTTGGACGCACTGTCGCTGATGGTCATCAGCGCGGCCTTGGCCTTGGCGGCGTCGAACGGCTGCTTGCCGTCGAGCATCTGGGTGACCTGACCGTTCGCACCCGAAATGCTCTTCATCAGGCCCTTGCGGGCTGCAATCGGGTCAGACTGGGCCATAACGACAGTGGCGGCGGACGCCGCCACGACGACGGCTACAGCGATACGAAGCATCATGAAGTTCCCCTCTTGGTCCCTGGCCCTGTTCCGAAGCTCGGATGGCCCAGGTTCTGGTTCCGGCAAGTTCTGTTCTGGAAGGCGTCGGCAGGATCGGAATAAACCCAACGGCTGGGCCAACACCGACCGTACTTTGTTATTCCTGTAAAGTGACGGCCCTGACGCCGCAGCCGGGGTTCACGAGTTCGTGAACCTTGGATTGCTGGGACTTCACATCCGATGCATCTGCTGCGCCTCTTCCATGGCGCTCCACAGGCGCTGTGGCGTGGCGGGCATATCGAGGTGGCGGATGCGGTGGGTGCGCCAGAGCGCATCGATGACCGCATTCATGACCGCCGGGCATGAACCGATCGCGCCCGCCTCGCCGGCCCCCTTCACGCCCAGCGGATTGACCTTGCAGGGCACATTGCTGGTCTCGAACGCGAACGACGGCATATCCCCCGCCTTCGGCAGCGCGTAGTCCATCAGCGAGGCGGTCAGCAACTGCCCGGAATCGCGGTCGTAGACGGTCTGCTCCATCAGCGCCTGGCCGATCCCCTGCACGGCCCCGCCGTGCACCTGGCCGGCCAGCAGCAGCGGATTGAGCGTCACGCCGAAGTCGTCCACCACCACATAATTCACGATCCGGGTGGCGCCTGTGGCCTCGTCGATCTCCACCTCGGCGACATGGGTGCCGTTCGGATAGGTCGGCTCCGGCGGATCGAAGGTGTCGGCCGCCCTGACGCTCTCCGGCGTGACACCCGCGCGTCCGGCCAGGTCGGCGAACGAAATCGCCCGGTCGGTGCCCGCCACCCGCACCATGCCGTCGGCAAGCTCGAGGTCGCCCGCGCTCGCCTCCAGGGCGTCGGCGGCCAGCCGCCTGAGCGTCTCGGCCAGGGCCTTCGACGCCCCCGCCAGCGAAGCACCGCCGCAGGGAATGGAGCTCGACCCGCCGGTGCCGGTGCCGCTCACCACGCGGTCGGTGTCGCCCTGCTCCATCCGCACAAGCTCCGGCGGCAGGCCGAGATGCTCCGCCACGATCTGCGCGTAGGCCGTGGCATGACCCTGCCCGCTGGACTGCGAGCCCATCAGCGCGGTGACGCTGCCGTCCTTCTCGAGCTGCACCGTCGCGAGATCCGGCCCCATGTTGCCGCACGCCTCGATGTAGGTCGCAAGCCCGATGCCGCGCAGCCGGCCGTTCTTCTTCGAGACGGCCGCGCGCTTGCGAAAGCCATCCCAGTCCGCAGCCTGCTGGGCGCGGGCCAGATGCGCCGCGAAGTCACCGGTGTCGTAAACCTTGTCCGTCGCGGTCCGATACGGCATCGCCTTCGGCTTGATGAAGTTGCGGCGCCGGATCACGTCCGGCGCGATATCGAGTTCGCGCGCCGCCGCATCGACCAGCCGCTCGATCACGTAGGCCGCCTCCGGGCGGCCCGCGCCGCGATAGGCGTCGACCGGCACCGTGTTGGTGTAGATGCCGCGCACCCGGACATGACAGCGCGGAATGTCGTAGACGCCCGGCGACATGCCCGCGCCGAGGAACGGAATGTAGGGCGCATAGGCCGACAGATACGCCCCCATGTCCGCGATCAGATCGACATCGAGCGCCAGAAACCGGCCCTTCTCGTCCAGCGCGAGCCTTGCCGTGGTGATGTTGTCGCGGCCCTGCGCGTCGCCGAGAAAATGCTCGCTGCGCTCGGCGATCCAGGCCACCGGCTTCCTGAGCCTGCGCGCGGCGACAGCCGCCAGCGCATATTCGCGGTAGATGAAAAGCTTGGTGCCGAAGCCGCCCCCCACGTCCGGCGTGATGACCCGGATTTTCTCCGCCGGCAGCTTGAGCATCTCGCACAGGGTGTCACGCATGTAGTGGCTGCCCTGGCTGCCGAGCGTCAGAGTAAAGCGGTCGTCCGCCGCATCGTACTCGGCGATCACGCCGCGGGTGTCCATGTAGTTGGTCACGAGCCGCTGGTTGACCAGCGTCAGCGAAACCACGTGCGCCGCCTTCGCCAGTTCGGCAGCCGTTTCCCCACGGGCGCCGAGCGCCACTTCGAACGCGACATTCCCCGGCCGGTCCGGCCAGACCTGGACCGCCTTCTCCTCCATCGCCTCGGCGGCGCCGATCACGTGCGGAAGCGGCTCGTACTGCACCTCGATCGCCTCGGCGGCATCGCGGGCCTGCTCCAGCGTGTCGGCCACCACGAACGCCACGGCATCGCCGACGTGGTGCACCTCGTTCTGCGCCAGCACCGGATAGCGCGGCACCGGAATTTCAACGCCGGGGATGCCGGCCTGCATTGGCAGCAAGCCGATCTCGCCGATGTCGTCGCCGGTCAGCACCAGCCGCACGCCCTTCATGGCGCGCGCCTGCACCGCATCCAGCCGGAAGCGTGCGTGCGCATGGGGCGAACGAAGCAGGATCGCGCGCAACGCGCCGGCCGGGACCGCGTCCGCAACGTAACGCCCGGCTCCGCGC
>CAZGSW010000123.1:0-6088 GCA_964528635.1 uncultured Rhodoplanes sp.
AGTCTGCACCAGATAAGGGCGGCGCTCCGGCGCCGCCTTTTTGTTGTCCGTTGCTTTCATCCGGGCGGCTTACTTTGAATCCCCCAGCGAATCTCATTTTCATGTCTGCTTGCACATCGGCAAGTTGCCAACTATTTATACGGCATATTGCCGGAACGCTCAAGAAGGTTCCATTGCCGATGACAGTCGTCGAAGAAGTGGCCCGCAAGCTCGGTGGCCGAACGGTGCTTGGAGCCGTGGTGCGGTCGCAGGCCGATTTGGCGCTTGCCGTCCGGAACCGGCTGCCGCTCTCGGCCCTCAAAGGCCTGACCGTCGCAGGGCTGAGTGAGCAGGAGATCGAGCGGTTCGTCATTCCCCAACGGACCCGTCGGCACCGCGCTGACAGGAACCAGCCGTTGACCGTTGACGAGTCCGATCGCGCCGTCCGTCTGCTCCGTGTGCAGACTCTCGCCGAGGAGACCTTCGAAGACAAGGAAAAAGCCAACCGCTGGCTACGACGGCCGCTTGTCGAGCTTCGCGGCGAGCCGCCGCTCGACATCGCACAAACAGAGGCGGGCGCGCGCGTGATCGAGACTATCCTTGGCAAGATTGCCTGGGGCGCTGCCGCCTGATGCTGCTATGGCGTTTGTCGGGCCGTCCCCATGCGGAGAGCTTCGACGGTGGGTATGGCCTGCTGTTCGACGGCCGCTGGAACACGGTCGGTCATGCGATCACCTACTGTTCCACGTCACCCGCGCTGTGCGTGCTTGAAAAGCTCGTCCACATTGAGGATCCGACGCTCCTTCCGGAACTCGTCATGGTGACTTATGACGTTCCCGATGCGCTCGCGCGAGAGGCTGTGAAGCTGGACGAACTACCAGTGGACTGGCGTCAGCAGGAATCCCTGACTCAGCAGCGCGGAGACGCTTGGCATCGATCGCGCACGACACTGTTGCTGCAGGTGCCGTCGGCCATTGTGCCCCTGGTTGGATCCCCGGACCAGAATATCCTGATCAATCACACCCATCCTGATGCCGTGGCGATCGAACGCACCGCCGCCGTCCCATTCGCTCTCGATTTACGGCTGCTGTGATTCGGACCCAACCCGCCTGCTAATTTCTCAATTGCTCCAAATGGGGTATTGGACCGACTCACAGGTGAGAAGATAAGTGAAATGAATGTCTTAGATCGCCGATTTTCCGTCGCTCCGATGATGGAATGGACCGATCGGCACTGCCGGACGTTCCATCGCCAGCTCACCCGCCGTGCGCTGCTCTATACGGAGATGGTGACCGCCGGCGCCGTTCTGCATGGCGACCGCGCGCGCCTGATCGGTTTCGACCCGGCCGAGCATCCGGTCGCACTCCAGCTCGGCGGAAGCGATCCGCGCGCGCTGGCGGAGTGTGCAAAGATCGCCGAGGATTTCGGCTACCGCGAGGTCAATCTCAATGTCGGCTGTCCGTCCGATCGCGTGCAGGACGGCCGTTTCGGCGCGTGCCTGATGGCGGAGCCGGCCCTGGTCGGAGATTGCGTCGCGGCGATGAAGGCGGCGGTGACGGTTCCGGTCACCGTGAAGTGCCGCATCGGGATCGACGAACAGGATCCGGAGCAGGCGCTCGAGGCGATGGCCGTCGCCGTCGCGCGCGCCGGCGTCGATGCGCTGATCGTGCATGCCCGCAAGGCCTGGCTGAAGGGACTGTCTCCGCGGGAAAACCGCGAGGTTCCGCCGCTCGACTACGACCGGGTTTACCGGCTGAAGGCTGCGCATCCGCAGCTCCCCATCGTCCTCAACGGAGGTGTCGCCTCCATCGAGGAGGCGCGCCGCCATCTCGATCATGTCGATGGCGTCATGATGGGACGCGCCGCCTATCAGGAGCCGTGGCGCCTGATCGCGGTCGATCCGCAGTTGTTCGGCGCCGCTGCGCGCCACTCGTCCGTCAAGGAAGCCATCACAGCTCTTTATCCGTACATCGAGCGCGAGATTGCCCGGGGCTCGCGGCTGCATTCCATCGCACGGCATCTGCACGGCGCTTTCCAGGGCGTGCCGGGTGCGCGCGCCTACCGCCGTCATCTGGCGACTCAGGCGGTCAAGCCCGGAGCTGGTGTCGGTGTGCTGGCCGAAGCCGTCGCCATGGTTCTAGACAGACCTGTGCCGTTGGCGCAAACCGTGGCGGCCTAGCCCGGGCCTGTCCGGCCCGCCGTATCCGGAGACAGCAACGATGTTCGGTGTTCCGCTCGGCGACCTCGCCGTGCTCGCGGCCGCAATCGTCGGCGGCGGCGTGGTCACCGGACTGCTGGCCGGGCTGTTCGGCGTTGGCGGCGGAGCTGTCATCGTTCCGGTGCTCTACGAGATCTTCCGCGTGCTTGGCGTGGCGGAAGAGATCAGGATGCAGCTTTGCGTCGGCACGTCGCTGGCGATCATCATTCCGACCTCGCTGCGCTCGTTTCTTGCCCATCGCGCCAGGGGAAATCTGCCGGTCGAAATCATTCGCCGCTGGGCTCCTTCGGTGGTGGCGGGGCTGCTGGCTGGCGCGGTGATTGCGGCGTTTGCGCCGGCATGGATCTTCAAGCTGTTCTTCGTGGTCATCACGACGCTGATCGGACTGCGGATGCTGTTCGGCAACGAGGGCCGCAGGCTTGGCGATACGCTGCCCGGACCGGCGGCAATGGCGGCTTACGGGCTTGTCATCGGATTCTACTCGGCGTTGATGGGCGTCGGCGGAGGTTCGGTATCGACGCTTGTGCTGCTGCTCTACGGCACGCCGATCCACGTCGCGGTCGGGATTTCCGCCGGCATCGGCGTGCTGATCTCCGTGCTCGGCACCATCGGTTTCGCGGTCGCAGGCCTGCCGCAACAGGCGCTGATGCCACCCCTGTCGGTGGGCTACGTATCGCTGATCGGCGTAGCGCTGATGGCGCCGGTGGCGGCCTATATCGCGCCGCTCGGCGCACGGCTCGCGCACACCATGCCGCGCCGGCGTCTCGAAATCGCGTTCGGCATGTTCCTGCTGGCCGTGGCGGTGCGGTTCTTCCTCAGCCTTCTCTAGAACCTACGGGTATCCGCGCATCACCAGCTTGTCGCCGCGGACCTCCCAGCTTTCCAGCCGGTTGAGAAAACTCATTCCCAGCAGGCTGGTGCGCAACTGCCCGGGCTGCGCCACCAGTGCCGGGACCGATCGTTCGATCACGTTTCCCACCGCCACGCGATCGAGCGTGACGGCTGCGGCGCGCGTGCGTCCGTTCGCCGTGTCGACGTTCACGTCGTACGACAGCACTTCGAGCGGCAGTCCGGCCGCCTTCGCCGCGGCTTGCGTGAGGACGACGGAGCTGGCGCCGGTGTCGAGCACCATGTTGACGCGGGCGCCGTTGACCATGGTGCCGACCTGGAAATCGCCGGAGCGCCCACGCACGAATTCGACGGTGCGGACGCCCAGGCTGGCGGTCCGTCCCGGCACCAGTTCGGCCAGCAGGCGGTCGCCGACCTGACGCAGCTCCATCCGGTAGGTGTAGCCGAGCGCCAGCACGAGCCCGACGGCGACCCAGAACAGGGCGGCTTCGAGCGCCTGGGACAGCCGCTCGCGGAAGACGACCAGCACGGCTCCGCCGACGAAAGCGATGAGCGCGAGATTGTATGCCAGCGCGCCGAAATCGTCCGCCGTCATGTCGAGCGAGGGGATGCCGAGCGTGCCCGCGTCATGCCGCGCCATCAGCACGACCAGGGACAGCAAAATGCCGATCAGGAAAACCCAGAGGAGGCGGCGGCCCATCGGTGGTGCTTTCAGGACACGGCCGTTTTGCCGGCCGGGCGGGATTCCTGATCCACGGTGCGGCCGGGCAACTCCGCCATGATGCGCGCTCTTTCACCGTCGCTGAGCGACGTCCATGCGGCGATTTCGGCGAGCGTGCGCCGGCAGCCCAGACAATGGCCGGATTGCGGATCGACCACGCAAATCTTCACGCAAGGGGTTTGAATTGCCGCCATCAGGGAATCGCCATGTTGAGCCCAAAATAGGTCCGCAGGCGCGGAACGCAATCGCGGGCTGCGCACGGCAGGCGGTCAGGCGCTCATCCGGAATATCGAGCGGCGGTTGTCCACCTGCGGCTCGGGCCTGGGCGCCGGCGGCGGCTCCGAGATCGGGGGCAGGGCGGCCATCACCCGCTCCGGCGGGAAGGTGGCGATCAGTTCGGTGCCGATCCGGACCTTGGACTTGAGCGTGAACGTGCCGCCGTGCATGTCGACCAGGCTTTTGGCGATCGGCAGGCCGAGCCCGGCGCCTTGCTCGGCCGATTTGATGGCGTTCGAGCCCTGGCCGAACGACGACAGCACGACCGAGATTTCCTCTTCGGGAATTCCCGGGCCGGTGTCCTTGCAGCTCATGTACTGGCCGCCCGCTGCGGTCCAGCCGACCTTGAGCCAGATCTCGCCGCCCGGCGGCGTGAACTTGATCGCGTTGGACAGGAGGTTGAGGCAGACCTGACGCAGCGCGCGCTCGTCGGCCCAGATCCGCGGCAGGTCGGCCTCGAATACGTTATGGACGGTGATGCCGCGGTTCTGTGCGCGCAGCTTGAGGAGATGGTGGCAGTCCTCGACCACCATAGTCAGCATGACCGGCTCCTCGTTCAACTCGTAGCGGCCGGCCTCGATGCGGGACAGGTCGAGGATCTCGTTGATCAACCCCAGCAGATGCTGGCCCGACTGGTGGATGTCGCTGGAATATTCCTTGTAGGCCGGCACCGCGTGCGGGCCGAAGATCTCGCCCTTCATCACCTCGGAAAAGCCGAGAATGGCGTTGAGCGGCGTGCGCAGTTCGTGGCTCATCTGTGCGAGGAACTGCGACTTGGCGATATTGGAGCCCTCGGCGCGCCGCCGCGCCTCGTCGGAAATCGCCTTCGACTGCTCCAGTTCGCCGATCAGCGCGTCCTTTTCCGCGCGCGCCACCAGTGTGGCCAGGCCCGACGAATAGAGCCGGTAGGCCAGCAGCGTGAAATAGCCCTGCGCCGCCACCGCCATAACCCCGAGGATCACGTTATGCAGGTCGCCGCGCAGCGCGAAATTGAGCGCCACCGCCGCCGAAACCGGGATGGTCGCGGCCAGCACGGCGATCGGCAGGCTCGAGGCCAGCATGCTGGAGACCGCCACCACCATCAGCATGACGAACAGCATGAAGGTGCTGGAACCCTCGTCCTGGCCGAGCGGATTGACCAGGTTGTACATCCAGGCGAGGCCGTAAAAGAGATCGAGGATGATGAACCGCAGCCGCCACGCCTTCAGGTTCATGCCATGCGGCGACTCGGTCAGGAACTGCCGGCACTTGGTGATGATGACCGCATGGATCACCAGCACCGCCGCGGTCCAGGCTCCGGCCATCACGGCCCCGGTCCACAGGCTCGACAGGAAGCCGATCGTTCCGACCAGCAGCAGGATCACCAGCGAGGCCGAAAGCCGGTTTTCGGCGAACTGGCGCAGCAACTCGTAGTCGAACGCGGCCCGCGTCCCGGTTGTGGAGGTGAGCATGTCGCGGGCTTCGCGCACGCGCGCTGCGGCCAGCCGCCGGCGCTTGGCCAGCGGCTTCTCGCTCGGCATCGGTATGTCGCGACTGTCGCTAACGCTCACGGCTACGCCACTAACCCACGAAAAAGCGGGTCAAAGTCGCTCAAAAACCTTAAGGGGTGGCTTAAACTCGCTATAAAAACCCATGGTTAACGGCGGATGATTCATGAAGCTCTATGACGGTGGCCGAGCCCCCAATCCGCGCCGGGTCAGGGTGTTTCTGGCGGAAAAAGGCATCAGCATACCGGTCGAACAGGTCGACCTGGGCGCCATGGGGCACAAATCGGCAGAGTTCACGGCCGTCAACCCGCTCCAGCGGGTGCCGGTCCTGGTGCTCGACGACGGCACCGTGATTGCCGAGTCGATCGCGATCTGCCGGTATCTCGAACTGCTGCACCCGGAACCGCCCCTGTTCGGCAGCGAGCCGAAGGAGGTGGCGACGATCGAGATGTGGCAGCGCCGGGTCGAGCTTCACCTGCTGTTTCCGGTCGGCCACATATTCCGCAACTCCCATCCCGCCATGAAGGAGATGGAGGTCCCCCAGGTTCCTGACTGGGC
>CAZGSW010000123.1:6188-11901 GCA_964528635.1 uncultured Rhodoplanes sp.
GGCCGACGGCTGCTGCTCGACTGCGGCGCGTCGTCGGTGGTGGCGCTGAAGGTTCTCGGAATCGACTTCAACACCATCGACGGCATCGTGCTCAGCCATCTGCACGGCGACCATTTCGGTGCGCTGCCGTTCCTGATGCTGGAGTCGCAGTTTCATCTGCAGCGGTCGCGGCCGCTTACGGTTGCGGGGCCGCCGGGCACCCGCGAGCGGCTGACCGCCGCCATGGAGGTGTTCTTCCCGCGGTCGAGCAGCAACGCCTGGCGGTTTCCGTTCGAGGTTGGCGAGATCGAGCCCGACGTGCCCGCGCAGGTGCTGGGCTTCGATGTGCGGACCACCGAGGTGGTGCATCAGTCCGGGGCGCCATCGACCGCGGTGCGGCTGAGCGACTCGGGCAGGACGCTGACGTACTCCGGCGACACCGAGTGGACCGACGCCCTGATTCCCATTTCGGACGGCGCCGACCTGTTCATCGTGGAATGCTACGACTACTCGCGCAGCCTGCCGGGCCACACCAGCTTCGCCACGCTGAAAGAGAAGAAGTCGCTGTTGCGCGCCGGCCGGATCATGATCACCCACATGAACCCGACCATGCTGGCGAAGCAGGACGAAGCGCGAGCGGCCGGCTTCCTGGTGGCGGAAGACGGCCTCTCGCTGGAGGTCTGACGGTCAGCCCGCCGCCTTGCCGGGCGGACCGTTGTGCGGTGCGCCGCTCGGCAGGTCGAACTGGTCTGCGGGGAGGGTGTCGAAGAACTCGAGAACCTCGGCCGTCTTCACCACGTCCGCGTACTTCGCGTTCATGTCGCACAGGTTGATCGCGTGGCTCGCCTGGCTGCGGTCGAAGCAGCCCTCTTCCGCCAGCGTAATGCGATAGTTGAGGCTGAACGCGTCCAGAACGGTGGCGCGAACGCAGCCCGAGGTCGTCGTTCCCGTGACGATCATGCTGTCGCAGCCCAGCAACGTCAGGTAGCTCGTCAGGTTGGTGCCGAAGAACCCGGACGGCTTCTGCTTGTAGATCACGATGTCCTTCGGTCCGGGCGCGATCTCGGCAACGATCTCGTTGCCGTCGATGTTGGTGCCCGGCCGGTTGCCGCGATCCTCGCTGGAGCGGCTGTTCTTCCAGCTCCAGCTTCCGTTGTCCCAGTTGTCCTCGCGCCGCACGCCGGTCGTGTAGATGACCGGGATACCTTTGGCGTGTGCCTTCTCGATCAGCGATTTGAGGTATGGCATCGCCACCCACGCGTCTTCGCCGCATGAGTTGCGCCAGCGCTTGATCGATTCCAGGATCGGCATCGGGCGCTCGTCGCAGAACGCGTAGTTGACGTCGATGATGATCAGGGCGGGGCGCTTGCCGAAGCCCTGGCGGGCGGCGTAGCCCGAGGTGCCGAACACGGCCTTGTCGCGTTCGGTGAGAAACTTGTTCCAGATCGGTTCCGACATGGGGGTACTTTCCGGTTCGCTGGCTGACGGCGGTCACATTAGCATACTCAGAGGCTCGATCGCATGCTCTCGACAAAACTCATGTCGATGATGTCCTCGTACTTCACGTCGGTCTTGAGGATGTTCGCGCCCATCACCACGGCCTTGCCGGTGTCCCAGGCCTCCCGGCTTATCATGCCGTCGCGGCTCCACATTTCATCCGCGAATGAGCGGTCCAGCGTGGCCTTCATGTCGTCGAGCGCCATGGTCGGGAACTGCTTCTTGGCGATTTCGGCCGAGCCGTTCTTGTCCGAGTAGAGGAACTTCAGGCCCTTCATCATCCCGCGCACGAAGCCGCGCACCACCTCGGGCTCCTTCTTGATCGAGTCCAGTCGGATGTTGATCGTCGAGTAGGCGTACGGTCCGAGTTCCTTCGGAATGTTGAAAAAGGGTTCGCCCCAGAAGCCCTGCTTGACGCCCTGCGTGATCATCGGCTCGGTGGTGACGCCGATCTGCGCGCGGCCGGTCCGAACCGTGGCCGGCACGGCGGAGTTCGGCACTTCGAGCAGCGTGACGTCCTTCTTCGGATCGAGTTTCCACTTGGCCAGCAGGTAGCGCATGATCGAGTTGGGAGTGCCGCCGTACGGGCTCAACGCGACCGACTTGCCCTTGAAATACGCCGCCCAATCCTTGTCCTTGGGATCATGCCCCTTTCCGGCGCAGAAGTAGACGTTGCCGCGGTCGACGCAGTTGACGACCGCGCGCAGGTCCGCGCCCTTGGCCTTGGCGAACGCGTTGTGTTCGGGGCCGCCGATGAAGGCGAACGCCTGGCCCGACAGCACGGCGTTGGTATGCCCGCCGCCGGTCTCGATGGTGACGATCTTCACCTCGATGTCGGACTCGGCGAAATAGTTGTTGGCCATGGCGATGTACATCGGCAGGTAGCCGGTCGAGTGCACCGGCTCCGCGACCAGAAGCTGATGCTTGGCGGCGTGGGCGATGTAGGGCTTTGCCAGGACCGCAGCTCCCGCGGCCGCGGTAGTGCCCAGAAATTGTCGCCTGTCCATGAAGAGTTCTCCTGTTTGACGCTGAATTACTGGCGGACGCCCTTGCGCAGAATGACTTCCAGCCAGGAGACGGCTGCGTACATGATGACCGCGAGCGTGGAGAGCACGAGGACCGCGACCCAGACCAGCGCGATGTCGTAGGTCTGGCCGGCATAGAGGATCGCCCGTCCCAGCCCGTGCTGCGACGCGATGAACTCGCCGACGATGGCGCCGGTCAGCGCAAGGCCGATGTTCACGCGCAGCACCGAGATGATCCACGGCAGGCAGAACGGCACGACCAGCTTGCGGAACACCTGCATTCGCGACGCGCCGAGCGAATAGAACAGCTTCTCGCTGTCGCGATCGAGCGCCTTCACGCCGGCATAGGTCGTCAGGGTCGAGATGACGAACGTGAGCGCGGTGGCGATTGCGACCTTGGAAACGAGGCCCAGTCCGAACACCAGGATGATCAGGGGCGCGAGTGCGAGCTTCGGGATCGACTCGAAGCATATGATGTAGGGCTGCACGATCGCCGCGTAATTGCGCGACCACCAGAACGAAAGGCCGAACAGCGAACCCGCGAGGGTGCCGATCAGGAATCCGAAGATCGTGGAGCGGAACGTGAAGCTGATGTCGACCCAGGCGTCGCCCTGGGTGAAGAAGATGACCAGCGTGCGGTAGATGGCGCTCGGCTGCGACCAGAAGAACGCGTCGATCAGGCCGGTGCGCGCGGCGATTTCCCAGAATCCGACGATGCCGATCAGGATTCCGACCTGGGTCAAAACGATGGCCCAGATTGGCCAGTCCTTCTGAACGGGAAGACGGCGCACCAGCCGGCGACGGACTTGCGGCGCGGCCATCCGCTCGGCAGCCGGCACGATGAGCTCATGAGCCTCCTGGATCGCCATGTCAGGCCGCCGCTTCAAGCGTCTGCGGTCCGGTCGTCAGCAGCCCGAGGCAGCGTTCTTTGATGGAAAGGAACTCGGGCATGAGCGAACTGGTCCGCAGGCGTGGCCGCGGCAGATCGATCGGGATGGTTTCGAGGATGCGGCCGGGGCGGGTGCCCATGACATGGATCTCGTCGGACAGGTAGATCGCCTCCTCGACGTCGTGGGTCACGAAGATCACGGTCTTGCGGAAGTCGCTCCACAACTGCATCAGCCATTCCTGCATCTGCAGTTTGGTCTGGGCATCGAGCGCACCGAACGGTTCGTCGAGCAGGATGACGTCGGTGTCGAACAGCAGCGTGCGAAGCAGCGCGGCGCGCTGACGCATGCCGCCCGACAGGGAACTCGGGTGGTTGTTCTCGAAACCGGCGAGACCGTAGCGCTGCAGCAGAGGGAGGGCGCGCCGACGGGCCTCCCGCATCGGCTTGCCCTGGATTTCCATGCCGAGCACGACGTTGTCCACGACGGTGCGCCAGGGCAGCAGAAGGTCCTTCTGCAGCATGTAGCCGACACGGCCGATCATGCCGGTCGAATCCTCGCCATCGATCAGCACGCGCCCCTCGCTTGGCATCAGCAGGCCGGCGATGACGTTGAAAAGCGTGCTCTTTCCGCAGCCGGACGGGCCGACCAGGCTGACGAAGCGCCCCGTTTCGATCTTGAGGTTGAGCGGCGCTACGGCGCGGAAAGTTCCAGTTGGCGTCTCGAATGCCACACCGACTTCATCGAGTTGAACCTTTGCCGGCATCGCTGCGACCCATCAACGTTGTCGTTGTGAATGTGCAATGCAACGCGCGTGCCAATCCGTTGTGTACCTGAAATCAGGTGCTTGAGCCGGATACGGGGTTCTTCCAGCCTTGGAGCCTGACGTGAAAAGCAGCAGGCACGCTCAACAATTGGGACGGCAGCGGATCGTTGACGGCGTTTCGTCGTGCCGCCGCCGCAAAGTGGTCACGATGCAGGCGCGAACTGACTGCGTCTGACGAGGGAGAGAGCCTCATGTCACGCCGATCGCTGTGGCTTGCCGCCAGCCTGTGCGTTTTCACCCTGTCACCCTTTTCCGCCTACGCCGAAAGCCGGCTTGCGCTTGTGATAGGCAACTCCGCCTATCGTTCGGCGTCGCCGCTTCTGAATCCGTCGCGGGACGCGAGAGCGGTTACCGAACTGTTCCAAAGCGCAGGCTTCGATGTGACGTCTGCGGCGGATCTGACGCAAGATGAGATGCACCGCGCGATCCGGGAGTTCGCTCTCAAGATCGCGAGCAAGGGCAAGGACACCGTCGCTGCGGTCTATTACGCCGGACACGGCGTGCAGGTCGGAGGAGAGAACTTCCTTATTCCTGTCGATGCGACCATCAAGCGTCAGGCCGAAGTTCCGCTGCAAGGCGTGCGGTTCGACGATCTGATGAATCTGCTGGAGGCGGTGCCGACCAAGGCACGGATCGTCATTCTCGATGCCTGCCGCAACAATCCGTTCGAAGAGATGAAAAAGACCGTCGGCCGCGGGCTCGCCATGGTCAATGCGCCGGTCGGCTCCGTCGTCGCGTATTCGACTTCGCCTGGCACGGAGGCCGAGGACGGCGAGGGCGCCAACAGCCCGTTCACCACCGCGTTCGTCGAGGCGGCGCGCCGGCCGGGTGTTCCGATCGAACAGATCTTCAAGGATGTGCGGCTCGCCGTGCACAATGCCACGGACGGCCGTCAGACCCCGTGGGAGGTGGTATCGCTCACCACCAACTTCACGTTCTTCTCGGGGCCGGCGAAAAGCGACACACCGGCCGTGGCCGATCGCACCTCGCCGGCCGGCGAGTCCGCAAAGGCCGTGACCGGCCGGGCGCCGGCGAAGGACGACGATGATGCGCCGAAGGTCACGCCCGTTTCACTGACGCCAAAGCCGCCGGAGGTGACATCGGAGAGCGACGCCGTTCGCACGGCCTACTGGACGAAGCAGCTTCGTCCGATCGGTCAGAAGCGCGCCTACGAACTCGTCGTGCGCGAAGACAATGTCGACGCCTATCGGGCCTACCTGACGCTCTATCCCAAGGCGCCAGTGGTGACCCGGATCAAGACCATCGTCGAGCGCCGCGTGGAAATGCACGCGTGGTACACTGCGGTGACGGTGAATTCCGAGGCTTCGTACAAGTATTTCCTCGGCCGCTATGGCGGCAGCGATCTGGCGATCCCGGCACGCGGCCTGATGGAGCGTGCGGCGACCCGGTCGCTGCTGGCAAGCACCGATCCGGCGGCGCTGGGGCTGCCCGCGCCGTGCAGTTGCAGCGTCGCACCGACCCGCAAGGCTGCCCCGAAG
>CAZGSW010000123.1:12001-13347 GCA_964528635.1 uncultured Rhodoplanes sp.
GGTTACCCGACCGGCCCGATGCACACGCCGTCGCGCGGTTTCAATTACCGGTAGCCCGCAACCCTGCGGCAGATTGCAGCGCGGTTCGACCGTTCAGCGGTCGAGCCGCGCCAGCAGTGCGGAGGTGTCCCAGCGGCCGCCGCCCATCTTCTGCACCTCGGCATAGAACTGATCGACCAGTGCGGCGACCGGAAGATTGGCGCCGTTGCGCCGCGCCTCGGCGATGCAGATCGACAGGTCCTTGCGCATCCAGTCCACCGCAAAGCCGAAGTCGTACTTGCCGTCCGCCATGGTCTTGTAGCGGTTCTCCATCTGCCACGACTGCGCCGCGCCCTTGGAGATCGTGGCAATCAGCTTCTCGATGTCGAGGCCAGCCTTCTTGGCGAAGTGGATGCCCTCCGAAAGGCCCTGCACGAGCCCCGCGATGCAGATCTGGTTCACCATCTTGGCGAGTTGGCCCGCGCCCGGCGCGCCCATCAGGTTGCAGGCGCGCGCGTAGGCTGCGATCACCTTCTCGCCGCGCGCGAACGGCTCCGCGTCGCCGCCGCACATGACGGTGAGAACGCCGTTCTCGGCGCCGGCCTGACCGCCCGAGACCGGCGCGTCGATGAAATCGAAGCCGCGCGTCTTCGCCTCGGCATGGAGTTCGCGCGCCACCTCGGCCGACGCGGTGGTATGATCGACGAACAGCGCGCCCTTCTTCATTCCGGCGTAGGCGCCGTTGGCGCCGAGCGCGACCTCGCGCACGTCGTTGTCGTTGCCGACGCACATCATGACGAAGTCCTGGCCTTCTGCGGCCTCCTTCGGGGTCTTCGCGGCCTTGCCCCCGAACTGGCCGGCCCATTTCTCCGCCTTGGCGTGGGTGCGGTTGTAGACGGTGACCTCGTGGCCGCCCTTGTTCCTGAGATGCCCCGCCATCGGGTAACCCATGACTCCGAGACCGAGAAACGCCACCTTCGCCATCGTTCCCTCCTTGTGCGCGGTCGGCGCATCAATATCTTGCAGACCGAGCGTTGACCAGTGCGCGGGCCCCTCTATGGTGACGCGCGCGTCGCGATGCAGCGCAACCGCCGGGAACAGGGAATGGCCGTCACCAGGGAGCAGGTGCTGGAAGCGCTCGGCAGGGTCGCGTCGCCGGACGGCACGCCGTTGCCGGCCACCGGGACGCTGTCGGACATCGTTGCGGGCGACAAGGTCTTCTTCTCGATCAACGTCGATGCGTCGGTGGCCCAGGCCTGGGAGCCGGTGCGAAAGCGCGCCGAGGAAGCCGTCAGGGCGATGCCGGGCGTGCAATCCGCAATGGTGGCGCTGACGGCGGAGCGAAAGGGCGGCGCGGCAGCCGCCCG
>CAZGSW010000124.1:0-13300 GCA_964528635.1 uncultured Rhodoplanes sp.
GAGCCGCCGTACTGCGCGCCGTAATAGATGCCGGCGAGCATGATCATCGAGGTCGAGGGATCGAGCTGGAAGGTCAGCGGCAGCAGCATCGCCACCGTGGCGACCGGGCCGATGCCGGGCAGCACGCCGATCAGGGTGCCCAGGAACACACCGATGAAGCAGTACGTGAGGCTCTTGAGGGTGACGGCGACGCCGAAGCCGATCGCGAGATTGGTGAATATGTCCATGGACGTGGGTCACGATCCCGGCCAGAGCCGGATCGGCAGGCCAAGCAACACAACAAAAATCAGGATGGAAAACGCCGCGAGAAAGACCGCGACACCGACGATTTCGAGCGGTTTGAGGTCGGGCGTCGCGAAGCCTGCCACCACGACCAGGGCGATCACGGCTGCGGCGAAGCCGAGGTATTCCAGCGTCACGCCGAAGGCGCCGATCGCAAGCAGGACGAACAGCAGGGGGCGCAGGTGGAAGCGCGGCATCTGCTCGCCGTCAAACAAAAATGCAGGCAAGGTCAGCGAGGCCCCGAGCAGGGTCAGCAACGAGCCAAGCAGGGTCGGGAAGTACCCCGGTCCCATGCGCGCGGCAGTGCCGAGCCGGTACTCCTGCGCCAGCACCGCCATCGTCACCCCGACCACGATGAATATAAGGCCGCTCCAGAAATCGCTTTGTGATCGAATGCGCATCCGAATTCTCATCTGACAACGGGCGCGCCCCGCCCGTGGGCGGGGCGCTTGCTTTCCGGTGGACTTGTTTACTCCGACTTGACGCCGGCCTTCTGGACGATGTCCTTCAACTGGTTCGCCTCGCGCTTGATCTGCGCGGTGAACTCCTCGGGCTTCATGCCGCCGACGCCGCTGCCGCCGGCCGCGAACTTCTGCTTCACGTCATCCATCTGCAGGATCGCGGCAACCTCCTTGTAGAGCTTGTCGCGGATCGGCTGCGGCACGCCCTTGGGCGCGAACAGTCCGGCCCAGATCGAGAGATCGACGTCCTTGGCGCCGGCCTCCTGGGCGGTCGGCCACGACGGGTCGACGTGGGTCTTGCTGGCCGTGGTGATGGCCAGCACCTTGACCCGGCCGGCCTTGATCTGCGGCAGGGCCGAGGAAATCGCTGCCATGCCGAACGGCACCTCGCCGGTTGCGATTGCAACGGCCGCGGGCGCGCCGCCCTTGTACGGCACATGCAGGAACTTCACGCCGGATGCCAGTGCGATCCATTCGCCGGCCAGGTGGTTGATGCTGCCGGTGCCGGGCGTGCTCATCCCGATCGTGCCGGGCTTCGCCTTGGCGGCGGCGACCAGGTCGCTCAGTGACTTGTAGGGACCGTCGGTCTTGGCGCCGAGCACCATCGGGGCTTGGCTGACCAGGGTTATGGGGTGGAAGTCGCGGTCGAGATCGTAGGGGATCGTCTTGGCGAACACCGCCGGATTGACCGCGAACTCGCCTGAATGCGCCATCAGCAGGGTATAGCCGTCGGCCGGTGCCTTGGCTGCCGCCGACACCGCGATGAAGCCGTTGCCGCCGGGCCGGTTCTCCACGATCACCTGCTGGCCCAGCTTTTCTGACAGCTTCTGGCCCACCAGGCGGGCAGCCACGTCGACGAAGCCGCCCGGTGCGAACGGCACCAGAATGCGGATCGGCTTGTTCGGATAGTCGGCCTGGGCGCGGGCCTCAGGCGCGAACCCGGCAAGCGCCAGCACGGCGCAAGCGGCAGCAACAGTCATTCTCATGAAACTCTCCTCCCTTCGGGAAAAAGCGGACGCGGCCCCGCCGCGTTGGCGGGCACAATAACCAAGACGGCACACGCTGCAATGCGGCGCGCAGTCCGGAGAAGCCGGCCCACCGGAGTGGAACACCGGCGGGGCCCTGCTTACCTGTGGGCGGGCGCCAGGGCTAGACTTCCCTGCCTTGAGTCGGCCCAGGGCGACCGCTAGGACGAACCATGCGGCAATATCTGGAATTGATGGAGCATGTCCTCGCCGATGGCGTGGAGAAGCGCGACCGCACCGGAACGGGCACGATCTCGGTGTTCGGGGCGCAATTGCGGTTCGACCTTGCCGAAGGATTTCCGCTGCTGACCACCAAGAAGCTGCACCTGAAGTCCATCATTCACGAGCTGCTCTGGTTTCTCGCCGGCGACACCAACATCAGGTACCTGAACGACAACGGCGTGCGCATCTGGGACGAGTGGGCCGACGAGCGCGGCGAACTCGGTCCGGTGTACGGCCATCAGTGGCGGTCGTGGCCGTCGGCCGACGGCGGCGCGATCGACCAGATCGCCAACGTGGTCGATATGATCCGCCGCAACCCGGATTCCCGCCGGCTGATCGTCAGCGCCTGGAATCCCGCCGACGTCGACCGCATGGCGCTGCCGCCGTGTCACTGCCTGTTCCAGTTCTACGTCGCGAGAGGAGCGCTGTCCTGCCAGCTCTACCAGCGCTCGGCCGATATCTTCCTCGGCGTGCCGTTCAACATCGCCTCGTATGCGCTGCTCACGATGATGGTGGCCCAGGTCACGGGTCTGAAGTCCGGGCACTTCATCCACGCGTTCGGCGATGCCCACCTCTATCTCAATCACGTCGAGCAGGCGCGGCTGCAGATGTCGCGTCTGCCGCGTCCGCTTCCGGTGATGAAGCTCAATCCTGCGGTGAAGGATATCTTCGCTTTCCGCTACGACGATTTCCGGCTCGAAGGCTACGAGCCGCATCCGCACATCAAGGCTGAGGTCGCGGTGTGACCGCGGCGAAGCCCGATCCGATTGCCATCGTGCTGCTCGCCGCGGTCGCCGAAAACGGCGTGATCGGGCGTGACAACGCACTGCCATGGCGGCTCAGCTCGGACCTGAAACGGTTCAAGGCGCTCACAATGGGCAAACCGCTGGTCATGGGCCGCAAAACCTATCTGTCGATCGGCAGGCCGCTGCCGGGACGGACCAACATCGTGATGACGCGCGATCGCGGGTTTCGGACCGAGGGCGTCACGGTCGCGCACAGCGTCGGCGAGGCACTCGAACTGGCGCGCGAGGCTGCGCGCCGCCAGGGCGCCGCCGAGGTCTGCGTCATCGGAGGCACCGAGATATTCGCCCAGACCATGGGTCTTGCCGACCGGCTGGAGATTACCCATGTGCACGCCAGTCCCGCGGGAGATGTATTCTTTCCTCCGATCGATCCGAAGCTGTGGCGCGAAGCCGCACGCAGCGAGCAACCTGCGGGTCCGAAAGACGATGCAAGGGTCAGCTTCGTGACATACGTTCGAGCGTGATCGCGGACGGCTATGAATAAGTCATGGCCGCACGGGGTTGACCCGTGCAGCGGCACGCGTTGTAAGCCGGATACGGCTCCCCTATAACCTCCACCGGAGGCGGACCGGCGCCGGGTGGCCGGTCAGCAGGAGATGTTTCATGCCATGGAGCAATCAAGGCGGCGGTCCCTGGGGATCGGGCGGCGGCTCGAAGGGGCCCTGGGGCTCTGGACCTCAGTCGTCCGGTCCGACGCCTCCCGATCTTGAGCAACTGCTGCGCCGCAGCCAGGACAAGCTCAAGAGCGTGCTGCCCGGCGGCAATCTGGGCGGCCGCGGCTTCGCGCTACTGGCGCTGGGCGCCATCGCGCTGTGGGGCGTGTCCGGGTTCTTCCGTGTGCAGCCTGATGAGTTGGGCGTGGTGCTGCGCTTCGGCCAGCATGTCCGCGAGGTCCAGCCTGGTCTGAACTACCACCTGCCGTATCCGATCGAGACCGTGCTGACGCCGAAGGCGCTGCGCGTGAACAAGATCGACGTCGGGATGCGGGTGGTCGACGATGCGCGGCGCGGTACGACGGTGCGCGACGTTCCCGAGGAGAGCCTGATGCTGACCGGCGACGAGAACATCGTCGACGTCGACTTCTCGGTGCTGTGGCGCATCCAGCCGGCCAAGGTGCGCGATTACCTGTTCAACATCCAGAATCCCGAAGGCACCGTGAAGGCGGTGGCCGAAAGCGCGATGCGCGAGGTGGTCGGCCGCTCCAACATCCAGCCGATCCTCACCGGCGCGCGGCAAACCATCGAGGCCGCGGTGCAGGATCTGATGCAGAAGACGCTCGACCATTACGGCGCCGGCATTCTGGTCCAGCAGGTGCAGTTGCAGAAGGTCGACCCGCCGGCCGCCGTGATCGATGCGTTCCGCGACGTGCAGGCGGCGCGCGCCGACCTGGAGCGTGCGCAGAACGAAGCGCAGACCTACGCGAACCGCGTCGTGCCCGAGGCACGCGGCCGTGCCGCCCAGGTCCTGCAGGGCGCCGAAGCCTACCGCGAGCAGACCGTCGCGGAAGCGCAGGGCCAGACGGCCCGCTTCCTCAAGATCTATGACGAATACAAGAAGGCCCCCGACGTGACGCGCCAGCGCATGTATCTTGAAACCATGGAGCGGCTGTTCGGCAGCACCGACAAGATCATCCTCGACACCGCCGTGCCCGGACAGGGCGGCGTGGTGCCGCTGCTGCCGCTCAACGATCTGACCCGCCGGCCGCCCGCGCCGACCACTGGAGGCGCCCGATGAAACTCGGCATCCTTGGCGGCGCAGCCGCCGTCGTTCTCATCGCAGCGGCCATTCTGGCCTACAGCTCGATGTTCACCGTGTACGAGACACAGCAGGCGCTGGTGGTCCGGCTCGGCCAGCCGGTCCGCGGCATCACGCAGCCCGGCCTGAACTTCAAGGTGCCGCTGATCGACACCGTGATCATGATCGACAAGCGCATTCTCGATCTCGAGAATCCTGCGCAGGAAGTGATCGCGTCGGATCAGAAGCGGATCGTGGTCGATGCGTTCGCGCGCTACCGGATCGAGGATCCTCTGCGGTTCTACCAGTCGCTCGGATCGATCGCCGGTGCGAACTCGCAGCTCAGCATCCTGCTGAACTCGGCGCTGCGCCGCGTGCTCGGCGAAAAGACCATGACGGATGTGGTGCGGGACGAGCGTCAATCGCTGATGACGCAGGTCCGCAACCAGCTCGACCGTGAGTCCGACGTGTACGGCATCAACGTCATCGACGTCCGCATTCGCCGCGCCGACCTGCCGGAGCAGAACAGCCAGGCGGTCTACCAGCGGATGCAGACCGAGCGTCAGCGCGAGGCCGCCGAATTCCGTGCGCAAGGCTCCCAGCGTTCGCAGGAAATCCGTTCTCGCGCCGACCGTGACGTCACCGTTCTGATTGCCGAGGCGACCGCCAAGGGCGAGCAGCTTCGCGGCGAGGGCGACGGCGAGCGGAATCGCATCTTTGCCGACGCGTTCGGCAGGGACCCGGACTTCTTCTCGTTCTACCGGTCGATGCAGGCCTACGAGGCCGGCTTGCGCAGCAACGACACCCGTATGGTGCTGCGGCCGGATTCCGAGTTCTTCCGCTACTTCGTGAACCCGTCGGGCAAGGGGGCTGGCGGCAATCAGGCCGCCGCGCCGGCCGCCCCGGCACCTCCGCCTGCCGCGGCTCCGGCGAACCCGGTTCCGGCAACTCCGAGGTAGGTGGGGCGCTGCAACGCGCCCCCGGCATGGCGGTCTGGCAGGATGCTCGATTTCCTGGTGGCGCTGGGCCTTTTGTTCGCGATCGAGGGGCTCCTGTTTGCCGCTTTTCCGGGCATGACCAAGCGCGCCATGACCCATGTGCTGGAGGCGCCGGAGAGCGCGCTTCGCATTGTCGGGATCGTCTCCGCCATTGTCGGGATCGTGCTGATCTGGGTTGTTCGCGGGTAGCCCCCGGAAGGCATACGGCCTGCTTTCCGCCCCAATCGGTGCGTTGTGTGGGCACACTTCGGCTCCCTTGAAACCACGCCGGGACGCAGGCACTGTCCCGGCATCCCATCTCTGAGGAGAATCGACGGCCATGGCCCGCCTTCTGAACGCCATCGGATGCAGCCTTGCGCGCCCGGCGGTAACGGCCGCTCTCGCGTTCGCGCTTGCCCTGCCTGCCGCCTCCGCCCAGGCCCGTGGTCCGGAAAAGATTTCCGACGTCGCCGAACAGGTGATCGACGCGGTCGTCAACATCTCCACCAGCCAGGCCGTCGGAGGCGACAGCCGCGCCCCGACGCAGCGGCCGCCGCTGCCGCCCGGCTCCCAGTTCGAGGAGTTCTTCGAGGAGTTCTTCAAGAACCGGCGCGGTCAGGGCGACACCCCGGCTCCCAACCGACCCCGGCGGACCAACTCGCTGGGGTCCGGCTTCGTGATCGACCCGTCCGGCATCGTGGTGACCAACCATCACGTCATCGCCGACGCCGACGAAGTGACCGTGATCTTCACCGACGGCCGCCGGCTCAAGGCGGAGATCATCGGGCGGGACAAGAAGACCGATCTCGCGGTGCTCCGCGTGCAGAGCGACAAGCCCCTCAAGGCAGTGAAGTTCGCGGACTCCGACAAGGTCCGGCTCGGCGAATGGGTGATCGCGATCGGCAATCCGTTCAGCCTGGGCGGCTCGGTGACGGCCGGCATCGTCTCGGCGCGCAACCGCGACATCAATTCGGGCCCCTACGACAACTACATCCAGACCGACGCCTCGATTAACCGGGGCAATTCCGGCGGCCCGCTGTTCAACCTCGATGGCGAGGTCATCGGCGTCAACACGGCGATCATCTCGCCGTCCGGTGGTTCGATCGGCATCGGGTTCGCCGTGCCCTCGAAGACCGCGATGCCGGTGATCGATCAGCTTCGTCAGTTCGGCGAGACCCGCCGCGGCTGGCTCGGCGTGAAGATCCAGCAGGTCACCGACGAGATCGCCGAGAGCCTCGGCATCAAGCCGGCGCGCGGCGCGCTGATAGCAGGGATCGACGACAAGGGCCCGGCCAAGCCGGCCGGTATCGAGACCGGCGATGTGATCGTCAAGTTCGACGGCAAGGACATCAAGGAGATGCGCGATCTGCCGCGCATCGTTGCCGATACGCCCGTCGGCAAGGAAGTTCCCGTGGTCGTCATCCGCAAGGGCAAGGAAGAGATCAAGACCGTCAAGCTCGGCCGGCTCGAGGACGGCGAGAAGCCGGCGCCGGCCTCGCTGAAGGCGGAGCCGCCGCAGGAAAAGTCGGTCGTGCAGCGCACGTTGGGCCTGCAACTCGCCGACATGAGCAATGAGCTGCGTCAGAAGTACAACATCAAGGACTCGGTGAAGGGCGTCGTCATTACCGAGGTCGACGCATCGTCGGTCGCGGCCGACAAGCGCCTGACCGCCGGCAGCGTCCTGGTCGCGATCGAGCAGGAGCAGATCGCCAACGCCGCCGATGTGCCCAAGCGGGTCGAGGCGCTCAAGAAGGCGGGCAAGAAGACCGCGCTTCTGCTGGTGGCGACGCCGTCGGGAGACATGCTTTTCGTGGCGCTGCCGATCAATTGACCGGCACGCGATCCGGAATAACGAAGGGCGGCCGCGCTTTGGCCGCCCTTTTCATTCTGGCGTTACGAACTCGCTGCGCCGGTAACCCTGCACATAAAGCAGTGCGGTGAGATCGCCGTGGTCGATCCGCGCGTGAGCGGCCTGGGCGACAACCGGCTTGCCGTGGAATGCGACGCCGAGCCCTGCTTCGCCGATCATGGGCAGATCGTTGGCCCCATCGCCGATCGCCATGGTGTCTTCGTGTTTCAGGCCAAGCCGGTCTCGCAGGTCGCGAAGCGTCGCGAGCTTGGCGTCTTTTCCCAGTATCGGTTCCGAGACTGCACCGGTGAATTTTCCGCCAGAGACGATGAGCGAATTGGCCCGGTTCTCGTGAAAGCCGATCATCGCGGCGATACGGTCGGTGAACAGCGTGAATCCGCCCGATACGAGGCAGGTGTGGGCGCCATTCGCCCGCATGGTCGCAACCAGTTCTCTCCCGCCGGGCGTCAGGGTGATGCGACGCGCGATGACATCGTCAACCACCGAAGCGGGCAGCCCTTTGAGCAGCGCGACGCGCTCGCGCAGCGCCGGTTCGAATTCGACCTCTCCCCGCATGGCGCGCTCGGTGATCGCGGCGACATGAGCCTTGAGCCCGGCGTGGTCGGCCAGTTCGTCGATGCACTCCTGGCCGATCATGGTGGAATCCATGTCGGCGAGGAACAGCCGCTTGCGGCGGTTTGCCAACGGTTGCACGACCGCGTCGATCGGGCAGCCTGACAGGCGCTCGCGCAGTTCGCCGGCCAGGGCACGGTGTCGTTCCCTACCTGGGTCCGGCAATGTAAACGGAATGTCGGCGGCGATGCCGGGATCGAGCCAGTCCGTGGTTCCTGCGCCGGGAAGCACAATCCGCATACGCTCGACCGTTGCGTCGTCGAGCGCCGGTTCGGCGGGATTGGCGATCAAGGTGGCGACGTGGGACATGAACGTGAGACAAGGCGATGCGCGATAGGGACGGACGCGCGGTGCTTATTGCAGGGCCGACCGCCAGCGGCAAGTCGGCGCTGGCGATACGGCTTGCCGAGCGGCTGGGCGGCGTCGTCATCAACGCCGATTCCATGCAGGTCTATCGAGACCTGCGCATCATCACGGCGCGCCCGACCGTGGCCGAGGAAACGCGCGTGCCGCACCGGCTCTACGGCCATGTCGATGCGGCGGTGAACCATTCGGTCGGTGCCTGGTGTGACGATGCGGCGGCAGCGATCGCCGCGGCGCGCAGCGAGGGCAGAGTGCCGATCCTGACCGGAGGCACCGGACTCTATTTCAAGGCTCTGACCGGGGGGCTTTCCGTCGTTCCGCCGACGCCGCCGGAGGTCCGGGCCGCGGTCCGTGCGTCGATCGAATCCCGGGGCGTCACGGCGATGCATGCCGAACTCGCCCGGCGTGATCCGGTGATGGCGGCACGGCTGCGTCCCCGCGACACGACGCGGGTGGGGCGGGCGCTGGAGGTGCTGGAGAGCACGGGCCGGTCGCTGGCCGAATGGCAGCGCGATGGCATGCCGGCTGCCCTCGATCCGGCGGATGCGGTGCGGGTCTTCCTGACGCCGGACCGGGCTGAGTTGTATCGCAGGATCAACTCCCGGTTCGACGCGATGCTGCAGGCGGGTGCCCTGGACGAGGTAAGGGCGCTCGACGCCCGCGGTCTCGACCCGCTGCTGCCTGCCATGAAGGCTCACGGCGTTCCATGGCTGCGCAGGCATCTGGCCGGTGAATTGAGCCTCCAGGACGCCGCCGAGGGCGGCAAGATGGACACCCGACGCTACACCCGCCGCCAGATCACCTGGTTCCGCAATCAGATGCCTGGCTGGTCGTGGCAGGCCCCTGAGGGGGCCGAGGCGGCCGTTCTGGCGTCGTTTTCCGCTTGACCGGGCCGGGGCGGCCTCCTATAACCCGCGCAACGTTATGGCGAAAGGTCGGACAAATGCGCAATAAAATTACTGTACTGGTACGAGGGCGCACCGCCGCAGGGTGACCAGGTCATCCCGCGAACAGCGGTGCGCGAGGGGGCTCTTGAGCCCCTTTTTTGTTTCCGGAAGCAGGTTTGGAGTGAGCGATGACGACGAAGGAACTGACCGGCGCCGAGATGGTGATCCAGGCGCTTGCCGACCAGGGGGTCGAGCACATCTTCGGTTATCCGGGCGGTGCGGTGCTGCCGATCTATGACGCGATCTTCGCGCAGGACAAGGTCAAGCACGTGCTGGTGCGGCACGAGCAGGGCGCGGTCCATGCTGCCGAAGGCTATGCGCGCTCGAGCGGCAAGGTCGGCTGCGTGCTGGTGACCTCGGGTCCCGGCGCCACCAACGCGGTCACCGGCCTCACCGACGCGCTGTGCGACTCCATCCCGATCGTCTGCCTGACCGGGCAGGTGCCGACCCATCTGATCGGCAACGACGCGTTCCAGGAGTGCGACACGGTCGGCATCACGCGGCCGTGCACCAAGCACAATTATCTGGTGAAGAGCATCGCCGATCTTCCTGCCGTTCTGCACGAGGCGTTTCATATCGCCTCGACCGGGCGGCCGGGACCGGTGGTGGTCGATATTCCGAAGGACATCCAGTTCGCCAAGGGCACCTACTTCCGGCCGAACACCTTCCATCATCAGGGTTACAAGCCGCGGCTGCAGGGCGATCCGGTCCGTATCAAGCAGGCGGTCGAACTGATGGTGCGCGCGAAGCGCCCGGTGTTCTACACCGGTGGCGGCGTGATCAACTCCGGTCCGGAGGCGACCAGGCTGCTGCGCGAACTCGTCAAGGCCACCGGGTTTCCGGTGACCTCGACGCTGATGGGGCTTGGAGCGATCCCGGCCAGCGATTCGCAGTGGCTTGGCATGCTCGGCATGCACGGCACCTACGAAGCGAACTGGGCGATGCACGACTGCGATCTGATGATCTGCATCGGCGCGCGATTCGATGACCGCATCACCGGCCGGCTCGACGCCTTCTCGCCGGGTTCAACCAAGATCCACGTCGACATCGACCCTTCGTCGATCAACAAGAACGTCAAGGTCGACGTGCCGATCGTGGGCGACTGCGCGCACGTTCTCAAGGACATGCTCGCGGGATGGCGTGCGAACAAGGCTCAGCCGGACCGCAAGGCGCTGGACGTGTGGTGGAAGCAGATCGGCAAGTGGCGCGACCGCAAGTCGCTCGCCTACCGGAGTTCCGATTCCGTGATCAAGCCGCAGTACGCGCTGCAGCGGCTCTATGAGCTCACCAAGGATCGGGACACCTACATCACCACTGAAGTCGGCCAGCACCAGATGTGGGCCGCCCAGTTCTACGGATTCGAGCAACCGAAGCGGTGGATGACTTCGGGCGGACTCGGCACCATGGGCTACGGCCTGCCGGCCGCGGTGGGCGTGCAGCTCGCGCATCCGGAATCGCTGGTGATCGACATTGCCGGCGAGGCGTCCGTGCTGATGAACATGCAGGAGATGTCGACGGCGGCGCAGTATCGCCTGCCGATCAAGATATTCATCCTGAACAACCAGTACATGGGCATGGTGCGGCAGTGGCAGGAACTGCTGCACGGCGGCCGCTATGCGGAAAGCTACACGCATTCGCTGCCGGATTTCGTGCGGCTGGCCGAGGCCTATCACGGGGTCGGTATCCGCTGCGACAAGCCGGCCGATCTCGATGCCGCGATCATGCAGATGATCGAGACGCCGAAGGCGGTGATCTTCGACTGTGTGGTCGATCAGGCTGAGAACTGCTTCCCGATGATCCCGTCGGGAAAGGCGCACAACGAGATGATCCTGGGCGACGCCGCCGAGAAGATCGGCGAGGCGATCGGCGAGGAGGGCAAGGTTCTGGTCTGACGGGGCTGTCATGCTCGCGAAGGCGGGCATCCAGCAAGACCCCAACGATGGCTGGATCGCCCGGTCATAGGCGAGCGAAGCGACGCCGTCCGTCAGACGGCTATGCCGGGCGATGACACCGAAAGCGAGGATAGAGTCGTGAGTTCCACTTCCCATTACCCGGCGGCGGCCGTTTCCGAGAAGATCGAATCCCGCACACTGTCCGTCATCGTCGACAACGAGCCGGGCGTGCTGGCGCGTGTGATCGGCCTGTTTTCCGGCCGCGGCTACAACATCGATTCGCTCACCGTGTCGGAGACCGAGCACGAGAAGCACCAGTCGCGCATCACCATCGCGACGCGCGGCACGCCGATGGTGCTGGAGCAGATCAAGAACCAGCTCGAGCGGCTGGTGCCGGTGCATCGCGTGGTCGACATGACCACGGCTGGCCCGTCGATCCAGCGCGAGCTCGCTATGGTCAAGGTGCGCGGCACCGGAGAGCCGCGCGTCGAGGCGCTGCGGCTGGCGGGCGCCTTCCGCGCCCGGGTGATCGACGCCGGGACCGAGAGCTTCGTCTTCGAAATCACCGGGGCGAGCGACAAAATCGAGAGCTTTATCAATCTGATGCTGCCGCTCGGGCTGGTCGAGGTGTCGCGCACGGGGATCGTCGCGATCGGCCGCGGCGCCGACGGCATGTGACCGAAATTTGTTTTCGAGGCTGTGACGGAAGGCTGTGACGGTAGGTCATGTCTCTGGAGTTGCTGTCCGCATTCATCGTGTTCGCCATGGTGATGCTGTTCACGCCGGGGCCGAACAACGTCATGCTGATGGCGTCGGGCGTGAACTTCGGTTTTCTCCGCACGCTGCCTCACATGTTCGGTGTCTCGCTCGGCTTTGCGCTGATGGTGTTCCTGGTCGGGATCGGGCTCGGCTCGCTTTTCCAGCTCTATCCGTTGCTCTACGACGTGCTGAAATACGCGAGTGCCGCCTATCTTCTCTATCTCGCATGGCTGATCGCAACCGCTCAGCCGCGAACCGGCGAGACCGGCAAGGGCCGTCCGCTCACCTTCATCGAGGGGGCGCTGTTCCAGTGGATCAATGCCAAGGGCTGGGTGATAGCGATCGGTGCCATCACGACCTATGCCGCGCTGACCCACTTTCCCTTCAATGTCGTCGTGCTGTCGGTGCTGTTCGCGTTGCTGGGAACGCTTTCCGCCGCGACCTGGGCTTTGTGCGGGTCCGGTTTGAGCCGGTTTCTCCGCAGCCCTCGTACACTGCGGATTTTCAACGTTTCGATGGCACTTCTGCTCGTCGTATCGCTCTACCCGATCCTGACGGAGCACTGAGAAGGGAGCTTGATTTTCGGGCTCCCATGTCGTCTTTGCACGCCTGAAAAGGGGTGCTGGGAAAAAGGATAGTGAAAATGCGTGTTTACTACGATCGCGATGCCGACCTGAACCTGATCAAGGGCAAGAAGGTCGCCATCGTCGGCTACGGCAGCCAGGGCCACGCCCATGCGCTGAACCTGCGCGACTCGGGCGTCAAGGACGTTGTCGTGGCGCTTCGCAAGACGTCGGCCGGCGTAAAGAAGGCCGAAGGCGAAAAGCTCAAGGTGATGGAGGTCGCCGAGGCCGCCAAATGGGCCGACGTGATGATGATGCTCACCCCGGACGAGCTGCAGGGCGACATCTATCGCGACCACATCGCCGGCAACATCCGCGAGGGCGCCGCGATCATGTTCGCGCACGGCCTCAATGTGCACTTCAATCTGATCGAGCCTGCCAGGGGCATCGACGTGCTCATGGTCGCGCCCAAGGGCCCCGGCCACACCGTCCGTTCGGAATACCAGCGCGGCGCCGGCGTGCCCTGCCTGCTGGCGATCCACCAGGACGCCTCGGGCAATGCGCACGACCTCGGCCTGTCGTATGCGTCGGCGATCGGCGGGGGCCGTGCCGGCATCATCGAGACCACCTTCAAGGAAGAGTGCGAGACCGACCTGTTCGGCGAGCAGGCGGTGCTGTGCGGCGGCGTCGTTGAACTCATGAAGGCAGGTTTCGACACGCTCTGCGAGGCCGGCTACGCGCCCGAGATGGCCTACTTCGAGTGCATCCACGAGATGAAGCTGATCGT
>CAZGSW010000125.1:0-8446 GCA_964528635.1 uncultured Rhodoplanes sp.
TAGTCCGTCACCAGGTCGAGAAAGTGCCGCCCGGAGCGATCCTCGACTTCGACGATCCAGCAGTCGGAATCGAACCGGATCTGCCGGGCCAGATAGGTCTCGGCGTCGGGCTCCGGGACGGGTTGCCCCTTCAAAGCCGGCGCGAAAAAGCGGTCCGCAGGTCGCGCCTCGTCGAATGCGGTCTGCGGAGCCGGTGCATAGACGTCTGCGGTGCCGTCGAGCCGGGCCACCTTGATGAACACCGCCCCTGCCTCCTCGGCGCCACGCCGGCGCAACACCGCGTCGAGACCTTCGGTCCGGCATCGCCGGATATACGCCGCAACCCAGATGCCCGACTTGAGGCGCATCGCTTTCGCCGCCCGGCGCGAGCCGGGCTCCCTAACAGTTCCGTTGGAAACGTAGCGGCTTGGTGCGCGCGAACAAGTCCGCGACGGCCGGGGTGCCTACTCCAGAGGTCGTCCCGTCAGTGCTGTCAGCTCACGAGCCAGCCTGTCGCTGACGCGACCGGTCACCGGCATCCGCCGCTCACGCTCGAACTGCTCGATCGCATCTCGCGTTTCGGGGTCGTAAACGCCGGTCGGCTTGATCTGGCCGTAACCATAGCTCGAAAGCGCCCGCTGCACCGCCATGATCCGCGGATCCGCCGCGAGCAGGCTTGCGATCGCGTCACCTCCGCGAACAGCCGCCGCCTTGGGCTTTACCGGCGACCGGACAATCTCCGCAAGCAACGCTTCAGTCGGCTCATGCGACGGGCGCAAGTTTGCCGCATGCTCGAACTCGCGGATCGCCGCATCGGTCCTGGGACCGTACACGCCGTCGGGGCTGCCCGAATAGTAGCCACGGAGCGCGAGTTCACGCTGAATATCGGTGATGATCTGCGCACGTGACTTCTGCGGAGCCACCGGCAACGGTGTCGCCACAACCGGACCGGACTGCATCCGCGGCAACGCAGTGTCGGCTTCGGTGAGAGAGTGGCTGATGGTTGCCGGAGGCTTGTTGGCGAAGATTGGCGCCGGGTGTGGTCCCGATTGCAGAAACAGCGCGTTGATGAGAATGGTCACCACGGCGCCACCGGCGATCAGGCCGGCTGCAAAGTCAACGGGACGCCGCAACAGATAATCCAGCACAAGCCGCGCGCGCGACGGCTGCCCATCATCGGCATCATCGTCGCCAAAATCGACGTCGTCGGCCCGTAAGGTACGCTCACGCACGTTTCTTCACCTGCACTTCAGAATCAAACTCCGGAGACGCGACCAGTCGCTCGAACGACGGATGAGCCACCTTGGCCGGCGTACGCATCGGCCGCACCGATTCACAATCGATCGGCAGGCAGACCGTGACCCGGGTTCCCTCGCCCAGCCGGCTCGATATGTCGGTATGTCCGCCGTGCAGCATCACCAGTCCCTTGACGATGGACAGACCAAGACCGGTTCCGTCGTGCTTGCGGTCGTATGCGGTACGGGCCTGGAAGAAAGGATTGCCGATTTTTGGCAGATCCGCGGTGCTGATGCCGACGCCGGTGTCCTCTACGGTTATGCGGAGCACCGTTGCTTCGAGGTCTGCCGATACCACAATGCGGCCGCCCTGGTCGGTGAACTTTACAGCGTTCGAGAGCAGGTTGAGCAGTATCTGCTTGAACGCGCGCTTGTCAGCCATGATGTCGGGCAGGTCGGACGCAATCCGCGTTACCAGATCGAGCCCGCTCTCGCGCGCCTTGAGCGCAAGGATGTCGCAGCAGTTGACGATCACGGGCTTCGGCGCAAACGGCTCCGGCGTGATGGCGAAATCTCCGGTCTCCATCTTCGACATATCGAGAATGCCGTTCACAACGGAAAGAAGATGGGTTCCGGAATCGTTGATCAGGCGCGCGTACTCCGCACGGCGTGCCGAGTCGAGCCGCATCTTGTCCTCGTTCATCAGCATGTCCGAAAAGCCGATGATCGCGTTGAGCGGCGTGCGCAGCTCATGGCTCATGTTGGCGAGGAATTTGCTTTTAGCCGCGTGCGCCTTCTCGGTTTCCGCGCGCGCGTCCTCCAGAGCCTGCTCATGCGCCTTGCGCTTGGTCACGTCGCGCAGCACCGCGACGAGTTCGCGGACAGGCTCGCCGGAGTCGGCGTTTGCGCTCTCCAACGGGCGGCAGCGCATCTCGACCCAGATGAATTGCGGCGCAGCAGTCCCTGCAGATTCCTCGGGATCGCGGCGGACCCGGAATTCAACCGAACGTGCGTCGCCCAGCGCCGCCGCGTCGGCGAGCGCCGTGAGATAAGCGGGGCGGTCGGCGACATGAACGCGGTCGAACAGGCCGTGACCATGCAATGCAGGAACCGCAACGCCGAACAGCTTTTCGGCGGCCGGCGAGACGAACAGCACTGCCCCGTTCTTGCCGTGACGGCTGATCACATCGGACATGTTGCGCGCGAGCAGGCGGTAACGGTCTTCCTCGGCATAGAGGAGCCAGAACGAGGTCCGTGCGAGCGACTCCGCGCCGAGCGCCAGCCCGGTGGCGTACAGGGACGCCGACACGATACCGAGCGCGGCAAACGCACCGGTCTCGGTTCCGGGGTGAGGCAGCAGCCCGCGAGACCCCAGGAACAGCAGCAGACCGACAGCGATCAGCGCGGACGTCGACGCCGCGGCAACCACCCGGCGCGACGCCGACAACGCTGCCTCCAGCGGCACGATCACCAGCCAGATGGCCGCGGCCGAGCCGATGCCGCCGGTGACGGCCGCCACGGAAGCGACCAGGCCCGTGAGAGCAATCGACGACAGCACGTGCGCACTCTCATAGCGGCCGGTGCGCGACAGGAAGTAGGCTGCAAGCATTGGCGCCATCAGCCAGGCGAAGATCGCGATCTCGACCAGGTCCGGCACACCACGCATCGCGACATAGACGGGCAAGGCCGCAAGCGCCACCACGCTGCCGATCAGCCGCGGCGCGATGAATGCGCGATGGCGCGCGCGCGTTAGCGGATCGTGCTGCACCGACGGGTGCACCAGCGTGTCCACGTAATCGCGGATCGGCTTCAGCAAGATCACGTTTCTCTTGCACGCCCGAGGCGGGACGCGCTCCCCTTATTCGGCCGGGATCGTGTCAGAGGGGGATTAATGAGTGCTGAGACACCGGAGCACCCGGAACATGCCCCTCGGTCATGGTGAACGCACGGTTTCCCGGACCCGCCGGAACCCGCGCGGCGGCGTCCCGGAACCCCGCGAACCCAGCAAAAACGCGGGTTCGCAGCGTCAATCAATCCTTTAGCAAACCGTTCGAATTTTACGAAAATTCGCGGCGCATTCGACGCGAATGCGCGGAAAATCCCGAACGAGGTCTTCAAGCCTGCCTGCTATTCCAGTGCCATGCGGCGAATGAAAAACAAGCCGCGGGGTGCAGACGGATACGGGGCAGGCTCATGTTCTTTCTGTTGCGGACGGCATTCTGGCTGACGGTGGTGCTGGCGCTGCTGCCGGCCGGCGGCTCGCAGCCTTCGGTTTCGGGGCCGCAGATCGACGCAGCCGAAGCGGTGATCGCCGCGGGCGCAACGGTCTCCGACGTGACGAGCTTCTGCGACCGACAGCCCGGCGCGTGCAAGGTCGGCGCGCAGGCGGCCGCCGCGATCGGCCAGCGCGCCCAGGCCGGCGCCGGCATGGTCTACGACTTCATCAGCGACCGCATGACCGTCGACCAGACGGCGCGCAGCGAGACCGGATCGGTCCCGGCGGCGAAGGCCGTCTCGATGCCGCGGCCGGTGCCGGTGCTGGCGGGATCGCAATCCACCCTCACGCCGGTCGATCTCGAACCAGCCTGGCAGGGCAGCCGCCCGCGGCAGGACAACGTGCCGCTGCCGCGTCCGCGCACCCGCCGGCCGGCCTGACCCTGGTGCGCTTCGATTCCGAGGCTCGCAAACGAGGGTGGCGCACAACGGTGCGAACTTCGGAATCGGGACACCAGGCGGTTTTTCTCTTCGACGCCCGCGATCCGCGACCTATATAAGGGCCGTTGAACGGCGGCGCGCCGCCGCGCGGGCGGAACCATGACCAGGATCGAAGAGATCACGGACAATTTCGAGCTGCTGGAGGAGTGGGACGACCGCTACCGCTATCTGATCGAGCTTGGCCGCATGCTGGAACCGCTTCCGGAGTCGGCCCGCACCGACGCCAACAAGGTGCAGGGCTGCGCCAGCCAGGTCTGGCTTTCCACCGCCGTGAAGCCGGACGGCGGCGCGGGCCCCGTGCTGCAGTTCATCGGCGACAGCGACGCCCACATCGTGCGCGGGCTGATCGCGGTGCTGCTCGCGCTCTATTCCGGCAAGCCGGCGCGCGACATCGTGTCGACCGACGCGGTCACGGTGTTCGAGCGGCTCGGCCTGCGCGAGCACCTCACCCCGCAGCGCTCCAACGGCTTCCGCTCGATGGTCAACCGCATCCAGCGCGACGCACAGGCGGCGCTGGCAACGGCGTAGATCGCGCATTCATAAATGCGGTTCTGTCACGCAGCCTGCGGAATCCCCGCTTCGCTCCGATAGCAACCGGATGGATTGCGTCCCGCAAAATGACGCCTTCCGCCATTGGTGGACGCCACCCGAAGGTCGCTTTGCTCTCTCCTGAAGCCTCGCTTCCCATGCGGAGCAGTTCGCAGGTGAACGGCAATCGCTTCGAGGGGCACACTAACTTTGTTTCGGCCGCTGCCGATCCGTCAGTGCGACAGGAAAGCACCCAAGATGGTCCGCAAAATGCGCCGTGAGGCGAAATAGCTCGGGCCGGGTGATGGGCTCTTTGTCCCCGCGGAACATTCGATAGCAATGGTCCACGTTCTGGACGAGCCGTTCCGCACCGCTCCAGGTACGGAACTCGCCCAGATCGATATCGCGGGCCGCGTCGGCGACAGAGAGGCCACGGTCAAATCGCTTTCGCGACTCGCGTTCGACCATCAGGAGATATTCGCGAACGGGGCGCAGACCGGCCTTGTCCGTGACCGGGCCGTGTCCGGGAACGACGGTTGTTACATCCAGCATCTCGATCGTATCCAGGGCCTTGAGCCAGTTGCTGATCGGGCCCGACCAGATAGCAGGTGTATTGCCGAGAAAAACGACGTCGGCCGCGAACACGAGCCTGTTCTGCGGGACGTAGACGATGAGATCGCCGGGGGTATGCGCCGGGCCGACCTCGATCAGGTGCACGTCCTTCTTTCCGATTCGCGTATCCAATTTTCCGGAGAATGTGCGGTTGGGCTTGGCGTTCTCGTAGCCACGGAACTCAAACGGAGGCCCCCAGACTCGCCAGACGTATTCACCCACGCGGTCATCCGGAAGATTTTCGAGCAGGGCCACCATCTGCGACGGCGAGCGTTTTGCCATATCGGCCGCGCACGATTCCGTGGCAATGATCGTGGCATGGGCGAGCAGGCGGTTGCCGAAGACATGATCAGCATCGCGATGCGTGTTGACCAGGGTCCGTATATCCTCCGGCTTCAATCCGGTCTGCATCTCGATCGACCGCAGCATCTCGGACGTCAGCAATTCGTCCCGCAGCGTATCGACCAGCATCGCTTCGCCGCCATCGACAAGGAGGCCGGCGTTGCTCCAACCCGCACCGGTGCCTCGGTCGGGTTGAAGATAGGCGTAAGCGCCGTTGCCGAGGTCGGACAGACCCGTTTCGTACGTTGGAACTGTCATCATTCAAATCCGGCCGGGATCGATGGGAAGATTGAACGCACGAATGGCGATCATTTGAGCTTGAGATTGAGCTTCTTGACGATCGGTCCCCACATTCTCAGATCGGACTCAAGTTCGTTCGCCAAATCCTCTGCCTTCCCGCCGGTGATCTCGGCGCCGACGGAAGCCAGCCACGACATCGTCTCCGGTTCCGCCAGAATCTGGTTGAGCGCCTGATTGAGGATATTCACGACTTCCTGCGGCGTTCCCCGCGGGGCAAACAAGCCGTTCCAAAACGTCGTGGCAAAAGGCAAGCCCAGTTCCTTGACCGTCGGAACGTCCGGCAATTTCGGCGACCGGGCTGCGCCGGACACGGCAAGCGGCCTTAGTTTTCCCGTACTGATGAACGGAAGGGTCGCCGGCATCGAGGCAAACCACAGTTGAACGCGCCCTTCGACAAGATCGACAAAGCCCTGTGTCGTTTGCCGGTACGGAACGTCGACGATGTTGATATCCGCGGCTGATCGGAACAACTCCATGACGAGGTGCGGAGTGGAGCCGGCGCCGAGCGAAACGAAGCTTATTTTGCCCGGCCGCTCCTTCGCATAGCGTATGAGATCCGCAACGTTCTGGATCGGCAATGTTGGCGTGACGACCAGAACGTTCTGGATTCGCACGAGTGATATAATCGGGGAAAAATCCGTCTTGGCGTCGTATTGCACACCATCCCGCAACAACTGGCTCATCGGCAGCGAGCTTGTCCCATAAACAAGGGTGTACCCGTCCGCCGGCGCAGCCTTGCCATGACGATAGGCCAGCACACCCCCGGAGCCTGGCTTGTTTTCCACCACAAACGACTGGCCAAGCTTGGCGCTCAGTTTCTGTGCGATAAATCGCAGAATGGTATCGGACGATCCGCCCGCTCCGTACGGAGCAACAATCGTGACAGGACGATCCGGATAAGCCCTCGCCTCCGCGGCACAGAAAAACAAGGTGAGCGCAGCCGCAAACGCACGAAGCCTCACTCCGATAATTGAACGCATCACAAAGCCTCCCTTTTCGGCCGCGCTTCCTGGTTATTCAGCGACGCCAGCGTTATTTCTGCGGTGATGGCGATGTGGGAGCGCGCGGCCTTGATGGCCGCGTCCTCGTCTCCCGAGAGCACGGCATCCATCAGCATTTTGTGCTCACCGATCACCTCGTCTTTTGTGAACGGAAACTTTCGCGTCAGCATCCGATAGCGCGTGGTGCGAACATAGAGATGATCGCAGAACTCACGCAGCGCCCGTAGTGGGCAAGCCGAGATCAGCGCGCGATGAAATTGGTGGTGACGTTCTTCATAGATGTCGAGCCGACGAATGCCCTCGTCGTAGTAACGAACAACCTCACGCGTAAAGAGATGGAAACTGGTGAGGATTTCATCCTCCCATGCCGGGTTTGCATTGCGGAGAGCATGACGGATGGCCTCCCCTTCAATGATCCGCCGGCTCTCCGTGATATCCAGCAACTCGTTCGCACTGACAGGCGAGACTCGAAATCCCTTCTGGCCTTCCTGCTGGACGAAGCCCTGGGCTGCCAGCCTGGATAACGCTTCGCGGATCGGACTCGCGCCGAGCTGATATCGCGACGTCAATTCACGGATCTTGAGCTTTGTGGCGGGGGCGAGCGCGCCGCTCACGATGTCACGATGAAGTTTTTCTGCTGCCGCGTACGAAAAGGTGGTTGCCCGCGGCGCTTCGGCATTCATCGATAAACACCAATTGATCGACTATCCTAGTTTTTATCGATATTTTATCAAAAGTCAAAATGTTCCCAGAGGGGTGTCGTAAGACAATGAAATTGGCCACTTTTGTGAGACCGGACGGCAAGAGCTCGATTGGCGCGGTCGATACGACCCTGTCCGCTGTCCTGGACCTTCAGGCCGCGGCTCTCCTGGAGGGAGCACCCGAATATCCCTTCGGGAGCATGCTGGCTCTCATCGATGCCGGTCCCGAAGGTCTCGACCGTGCCCGACGTCATGCGGAAACCTGGGCAGACGAAGCGCATTTGTCCCTGGCGGAGGTCCGGCTGCTGGCACCTCTCCCGCGCCCAAGGCAGATCAGGGATTGCCTGGGATTTGAGGAGCACCTCATCAACAGCATGCGGCGGACCGCCGAACGGACCGGCAAGCCACAAACAATTGCCGACATATGGTACCGGCAACCGATCTATTACAAAGCCAATCGATTTAGCGTCATTGGGACCGACACCGATGTGATCTGGCCGCGCTATTCGCAATGGATGGACTTCGAACTCGAAATGGCACTCGTCATCGGCAGCACAGGCAAGGACATTCAGCCCGAGAACGCACTGGATCACGTGTTCGGCTATACAATCTTCAACGATTTCACCGCGCGCGATGCGCAGTACGCCGAGATGGAGGGCCGGCTGGGGCCGGCGAAAGGAAAAGATTTCGACACCGGAAACGTTCTGGGGCCATGGATCGTCACCCGCGATGAAATTGACGATCCTTATCACCTGGCCATGGATGCGCGGGTAAATGGCGAACGATGGGGCGGCGGCAACACAAGCACCATCTTCCATCGCTTCGAAGCCATGATCGCGCATATCTCATGTTCCGAGACGATTTATGCCGGCGAGATCATTTGTTCGGGAACGGTGGGAACGGGATGCGGGAACGAGCTTGGCCGGCGGCTCACGCCAGGCGATGTGATCGAGTTGGAAATCGATAGGATCGGCAGGTTGAGAAACAGGATCGTTCGGCCTGAATCGACATGATCGTCGTTGCCTCTTGGCGC
>CAZGSW010000125.1:8546-11751 GCA_964528635.1 uncultured Rhodoplanes sp.
TGAGAAACAGGATCGTTCGGCCTGAATCGACATGATCGTCGTTGCCTCTTGGCGCACTCGATTTGGCGCCCTCGATTTGGCGCCCTCGATTTGGCGCCCTCGATCGCGACGTTCTGACCTTCCATGAACCGCAGGACCGATCCGCCTCGCCTTCATCCAGCTTGCGTCAAGCCGCTGTGCGCCAATGAGCTTCCCACCTCACCCCTCCCCATACCGCTCCACCACGAAATTCGCATCGCCGTCGAGCCATGTCCGCACCGGCGCCTTCGCCGGCCCGCGCGCCGCCGCGACAAGCCCGTAGTGCCGGATCAGCCGGTCGAGACCGAACTGCAGCACCAGCTTGCCGGATCGCGTGGGCCAGCCGCGCTCGCGCTCGACGGCGGGCAGCGGCTTGAGAAAGCAGCACACGTCGATCAGCAGGCCCGCGAACTCGGGGCCCGTGGCGTCGAGCGCACGATGCACGCGCTGGCGCGCCGCGATCACCGCTTCGCTGAAGGTCGACGCCCCGGCTCCGCGCGGACCGTCGGCCACCGCGGCATTCCAGTTGGCGGTGACGCGCGGCATCAGTTGCGCCCGCGTGAAATCGGCGCGCAGCCGCTCGCCGGCCATGAGTTGCAACGGCTCGATCAGCGCACGTCCGTCGCGGCCCTTGCGGCGGGCGAGCCAGGCGAGCGGGCTTTCCGCCTCGTCGACGGTGACCGTCGCGGTGCCCGGCGCTTCGCCGCCGCGGCGTTGCGCCAGATCGAGATGCCGGGCGCGAAACGGATTGATCTCGGCGCCACCGGCCGACGCGCCACCGCTCCGCGCGGATTTTCGCCGCGCGCTCATGATCGCACCGGAGCCGGCTGCACCGAGACCGGCTGCACTGGGGCCGGCTGCACTGTAGCGGACAAGCGGCGGCGCAGGTTTCCGCAGGCGCGCTCCAGCGACGACAGGACCGCGTCGACCGCGAGGTCGTCGCGGCGCTCTTCCACGATCCGGCAGGCGTATGCCGCCGTCGTGCGGTCACGGCCGAAGGCGCGCCCGACCTCGACGAGACTGACGCTGAACGAGACGTGGGCGAGGTACATTGCGGTCTGCCGCGCGAACGCCGCGTAGGACGATCGGCGGGTCGGCGACAGCAGTTCGCCGACCGGCAGCGCGAACGCTGCGGCGGTGGCGAGCGCCGCGGTCTCGCACAGCCGCCGCGCGGTGCGCGGGCTGACGGCCGGCGCGCCGGGTGTGTCGCCGAACACCGGGCGGACGGCAATGTATGCGGGCGGGTTGGGATGAAGATCCATGCACGGCCTCCTTCTAGGATTATGAACCCAGATTTTGGCCGACCCGGGAAGGCCCGGGGATAAGTTTTTCGACTTTTCTCAAGACATTGAAATAAATACGGAATAGCCATGAATTCCGGCTATGGCGCAAACTTGTCCACAGATATAATAGGAATTATATCAAAATACGGCGCAGCCCGGGGCGAAGCCGCGTCCTACCTGCGGCGCCGGCGCTGCTGTCCGAGCCCCATCTGCTTGGCGAGTTGCGAGCGCGCCGCCGCGTAGTTCGGCGCCACCATCGGGTAGTCGGGCGGCAGGCCCCACTTCTCGCGGTACTGCTCGGGCGTCATGTTGTACTGCGAGCGCAGATGGCGCTTCAGCGACTTGAATTTCTTGCCGTCCTCGAGACACACCAGATACTCCGGCGTGACCGATTTCCTGACCGTGACGGCCGGCTTCGGCGGCTCCACCGCCGCCTCGCCCTGCCCGGCCGAAACCCGGATCAGCGCGGCATGGACCTGGTTGATCAGCGCCGGAATGTCGGCCGCGGCGACCGGATTGTTGCTGACGTAGGCGGAGACGATATTGGCCGTCAGTCCGATGAAGGGGCCGCCGTCCTTGCCGTCTGCCATGGCGCACGATCCTGTTGCGTCCGGGAGCGCTGTCAACGTAGAACAGCTTCGAATCAAGCCTGAAAGTGCGCAACATATACGGCTTTTCCCGGCGAACCGGCAAGTAAAACGACTGGACCGGCGGGGATCACCTTCCTGAATAGTTGACCTGTGGCGGGCTTTACATGAACCGTTCAAGAATTGACGCGTTGGGCTGCGCCGCCGGCGTGGTCCTGGCCTTGGCAGGCAGCCCCGGACTTGCCCGCGCCGAAACGGCGACCGCGCCCGCGCTCCTGCACGGCAAATCGTTCGTCGTGTCGTGGCTCGAAAACCGCATTCAGCGGCACGTCGGCGAACCCAGCTTCCGGCCGGTGCGCGGCCACCAGACGCTCAGCATCTACGTCAGTTCGGCCGGGCGCGTGTTCAGCCGCCTCACCTTCGCGACCGCCGCAGGCACAGCATCGGTGGAGCGGGTGCAGGGCGACATCACCAAGAACCCCCAGTTCCGCCAGTGGGCCTCGAGCTTCGGCGACAACACCATGTCGCTGTCGCAGACCTTCCGGAATGCGAAGCGGCTGCTCGAGGTGGAATTCGACGGCACCCTCAAGGACTGCAAGGCCAAGGTCTCGTACGTTCCGGAAAGCGGCGCCGGGACGAGCTTCGCCTTCAGCCCGATCACCAAGAAGACGGTGGAATTTCAGTCCATCGCGATGTCCGGTGAAAGCTGCGCGGTGCGCGACGGCAACGTGTTCCAGGGCGACTGAACGCCCCTTCGCACGCTGCGCCGCGCAAGCCGGTTTCATCGCGGCCCGGCTTACGCGCTCTTCTCCAGATGCGCGCGCAGCGCGTCCACGGAAGCGAAGCGCACGGTGCCCTGCGGCAGCTCGGCCTCGATCGAGCCGTCGGCATAGAGCGAATAGGCCATGCCGTCGATCACGCCCGACTTGAGGACCGCGACGCGGTCCTGCGAAGGATCGGTGCGTTTTTCGGAACGCACTTCGGGAGCGCGCGCAGGCGCCTCGAACTTCGGCTCGGCCTCGCGCTTGTGCGAAGGCATCGATGCAGGCATCGACGAAGGCATGGACGAAGGCATGGACGAAGGCATGGGCTTGGAGCGTGCATCGGGCCACACCACGTCGAACAGGCCCGCATCCTTGCCGGCGTCCGCGCCGCCAGCCTTCGAAGGCTCGGCGTCCCGGCTCCGCTCCGGCGCGGGATTGGTCCGCGCCACCGTGTCCTGACGGGCAGATTCCTGACGCGCAGATTCCTGGCGCGCAGATTCCTGGCGCGCAGATTCCTGGCGCGCAGGCGGCAGTTCGAATTTCGGCTCGTCCG
>CAZGSW010000125.1:11851-13193 GCA_964528635.1 uncultured Rhodoplanes sp.
TCCTGGCGCGCAGATTCCTGGCGCGCAGGCGGCAGTTCGAATTTCGGCTCGTCCGCGTACGGCTCGTGCTCGCTGTCGCGGCTGCGCATCCAGGGCTTCGGCTCGGCGGCCGGCACGGGCGCCGGCTCGTCGGCAAACGGCGGCGGAGGCGGAGTGAAATTGGCGCGTTGCGGCGGCCGCGGCGACAGCGGCGCCTCGTCGGCCGGCTCCGGCTGCTCGGCGGCGATCGAGGGGGCATCGCCGGCCTTCGGCTTGCGCAGCCACTCGAGCGGGCCGCGCGTCTCTCCACCGGTCGCGGCAAACCGCGGCTCGGGAGCACGCGGCGGCGCCACCGGCTCCGGCGGCTTCGGCGCAACGGCGCGCGGCGGAACGGGGGGCGGCACCGGTACGGGCGCGGGTGCAGGCGGCGCGGGCGGAATTCGCGCCACCGGCGGAGCAAACGATTCGACCGGTGTTTCGGCGGCGGCCGTCGCCACCGGCGTCACCGCCGCCGGTGCGGCGGCCTGGCGCGCCACCGGGCGCACGGCCAGCAACTCGGCGATCCGGTTCAGTTGCCGGATACAGGCCGCAAGCCCCAGGGTCACGAGACCGCCCACGACCGCCACGCTGCCGGCGACGATCAGCGTGTTTCCGAGACTGAAGGCATTGATCGGAATGCCGAATCCGATGGTCAGAAATCCGGCCGCAATGACCAGAAGCCCCAGTCCAAACAGCACCACAGACATAACCCAAGCCCTCTACTCGACGCGAACGGCCGCGGAAACCTCCACTTCAGGATGTGGTCCCGGACGCGGCAATCCGCAAAGGTCTAGCCCTTATACCGGAACGGAATCTACGATTGATTAACGCTGACGGGAGGTTAAGACCCGCCTTCCCTTCCGCGTCCGCCGGCCCGCGGCATTTGCCGCATCAAACCGCGCGTTCGGGCGTTGCCCTTCGCAATCCGACGCCGTAATTAACACTCAGGGAACCATTTCGACCGGGGCCCGGTTGCACCCAAGGCCCCATTGCAGCGCAGCTTTCACCGGCCACCGTTTCGCAAATCCACCGTTCGCAATCCCAAGGAGAAGTCTCATGGCGTTTTCGCTGCCGGATCTGCCCTATTCGCACGATGCTCTCGCCCCCTACATGTCCAAGGAGACGCTGGAGTACCACCACGACAAGCACCACCTCGCCTACGTCAACAACGGCAACAACGCCATCAAGGGCACGGAGTGGGAAGGCAAGTCGCTGGAAGAGATCGTGAAGGGCTCGCACGGCAAGAACCCGGCCGTGTTCAACAACGCCGGCCAGCACTACAACCACCTGCACTTCTGGAAGTGGATGAAGCCGAACGGCGGCG
>CAZGSW010000126.1:0-13124 GCA_964528635.1 uncultured Rhodoplanes sp.
GCGATCCAGCCCTGCGTTCGCGCCCCTGGATTGCTTCGCTTCGCTCGCAATGACGACGCCCCCGTGAATCACCTTTCTCTGATGGCAAGTCCTAGTCTTCCGACCACATGCGCTGCAGGTTGGCGAGCGACTTTGCGACCAGATCGTAGTCTGCGCTCTTGCCGTCGCGGGCGAACATCCGTCTTCTCGCCGTGTCGAGATCGAACAGCAACTCGCGTCTGGCGGGATCGCGGATATAGCTGCGCGCCCACCCGACGGCAGCGAGCCGTTCGCCGCGCGTGACGTCGTTGACGCGATGCAGGGCGGTCGACGGATACGCGATCAGCGAGCCGGCTTCCAGCTTGGTCGCGTCTTCACCGGCCGCGCTCTCGATCACCAGCTCGCCGCCGTCGTACGTGTCGGGGTCGGACAGGAACAGCGTGAAGGAAACGTCGGTGCGCAGCCCGCCCATGATCGCGTCGTCGACGTGGCTGCCGTAATCCATTCCTTTCATGTAGCGCGACAAAAGGAGCGGCGTGAGTGCCTTTGGCCGCACTGCGAGGCGGAACAACTCGTTGCCGAGTATCCGTTCGGCAATCTGCTTTCGTTGCGCATCGAGTGAGCGGTCGCGGTGATCGGCCTGCAGGTTCCGTTTCACTTTGCGCGCGGCAAAGCCCGCCGTGGCGCGGCCGTCGATGAAGCGCGCGCGCTTGAGCGCGGCACGCGCGGCCTTGACCTCGGCTTCCGTCAGCACGTTCGCGATGACGATCTGCATGGCTTGTATTTGACACGGTTGGACGCGCGGGAACAGCGTCCCGCTACTTTGTAATTCATGAAAACTATCGCGCTTGACTGGCACTGCCGCGGCCGGTGAATAGCACTGTCGCCGCGCGGCCCCGCGGCAGTTGCACGGTTCATCGTGCCCGCTTCGCATATCGGGGCAGACGGCTGCCGGAGATGAATGCCATGAAGACGACAAAGAAGGTCTGGCTCGGGGTTGGCGTTTTCGTTGTGGCGGGTGGAACCGCTGCTGCAGGCACCGTCCAGGCGCCGGCCGCCTCGCAGGTGATGGAACGTCCGGCGACGCTTGGTGAACTGACGCTTGGTGAACTGACGCCTGGCGAACTGACGCTTGACGGACTCAAGGGTGGCACGGCGCTCGACGCGATCCGCGATCGGCCGTTCCGGATCGCCCAGGGCGGAGAAGGGGGCGAAGGCGGCGAGGGTGGTGAAGGCGGCGAGGGCGGCATCAACATGGAGAATGTCGATTCCGATCCGCTGGAATACCGGATCGCGCTGCAGGTCATCGCCGCGCATTACTATGCCGGCCTGGAGGCTTACGAGAACAAGGAGACGGAGGCCGGCGCCCAGATGTTCGCCCACGGCCTCTCCGAGATCTACGTGGAGATGGAAGACATCTTCAAGCGCCGTGGCGCGGCCGGGCTCGGCAAGGCCCTTGAGTCGGCTGTGGAGGCGGCGAGTTCCAAGGCGCCCCCGGCAGACGTGCGGCGCCGTGTCGATGCGGTGCTCAAGTCGCTTGTCGACGCTGAAAAGGGCGGCCCGAAGTCCTCGGACCGCGCGCTTGTCCTGCAGACGAGATTGGTGGCCGAGCTGATCGACCGGACGGCGGCGCAGTACAGCGTCTCGATCGACGATACGGCGCTCGAACCGTACCTCGACGGTCTGGGGTTCGCGATTGCAGCGCGCAAGGAGGCCGACAAGGTGCTGCCGGAGCTTCGCCGGATCGACAAGCAGAAAGCCGAAGCGATGGAGCGTGCTCTCAAGCTCGCGGCCGAGGCCTATCCGGGCATTCGCAAACCCAGCCCGCCGAAGGTCAAGCCCGGCGAAATGCTCGCCGCGGCGTCCTCGGCCAGGCTCGCGGTTTCAAACTGGAAATAAGGCGGCGCCCGCCGCGCCGTTCCGTTTCAGGAATGCAAAGGCCGGCGCCCGTGCGCCGGCCTTTCTGATTGGCGGCGGGTCCCTTCGCGTTGCGCCTTTCCGGGCGCCCGGATAAATTGATTCGGAAGGTGCAGGGGGAAGCGCCATGCCAACGCTGAGAACACGTCTGCTTTCGTTCGCCGCCGGACTGGCCGCGCTGGTTGCGACCGTGCCGGCCGACGCGCAAACGCGCACACTGAAAATGCAGTCGACCTGGCCTGCCAGTCTTACGTTGCAGGACAACCTGCGCATGTTCGCAGAGCGGATCGACAAGCTGACCAGCGGCTCGCTCAAGATCGAGCCCCTGGCTGCCGGCCAGATCGTTCCGCCGTTCGAAATTCTCGACGCCACCCACAAGAAGGTCATCGATGGCGGGCATGGCGTCGCCTACTACTGGATCGGCAAGCACAAGGCCGCCACGCTGTTTTCCGGGACACCAGCCGGCCCGTTCGGCATGGATCACATGGATTTTCTTGGCTGGATGTACGAAGGCGGCGGGATGGATCTCTACTGGGAGTTCTACCGCGACATCGTGAAACTCGATGTGGTCGCCTTCCCGATCGGCCCGTCAAGCCCGCAGGCCTTCGGCTGGTTCAAGCGTCCGATCAAGAATCTGGCGGACTTCAAGGGACTGAAGTGCCGGCAGACCGGCATCGTCGCCGAGATATTCCAGAAGATGGGAATGCAGACCGTCAATCTGCCGGGCGGCGAAATCATTCCGGCCGCGCAGCGCGGCGTCATCGACTGTGTGGAGTGGGTCGGCGGCGTGGAGGACCTGCGCCTCGGTCTGCCTCAGGTCTTCAAGTACCACTACACACCGGGAATGCATGAGAGCAACTCGATCCTCGAACTGCTCATCAACGGCGAGATCTGGAAAAGCCTGACGCCGCAACAGCAAGAGGCCGTGCGGGTGGCCACGCTCGACACCTTCGTGCGGTGGGGCGTCCGCTGGCAGAAGCAGAACGCCGATGCCATCGAGGAGATGCGGGACAAGCACCAGGTGCAGTTGTTGCGCACGCCGCCCGACATCCTGGTCGAATTCCTCAAGACCTGGGACAGGATGGCCGCCGAAGAAGCCGCCAAGGATCCGTTCTTCAAGAAGGTGCTGGATTCGCAGCGCGCCTATGCGGGCAAGGTTGTGCCGGCGAAGCGCTTCATGTTCCCGCCGTACTCCTTCGCCGCCAACTACTACTGGCCGGAAAAGAAGAGGTAGCGCGCCGCGGCGCAAGCCTGAAACCTGCACTCGATCGTGGCGGGGCGTTCCCCGCTACGGCAAACTCTTTTGGGGACCGTCGGGATGAAGGAGTTTTCTCCTCAACTCCTGGCAATTACCGGACGGATCGATCGCTTTACCGACGCGGTGGGCCTGGCCGTGGCGTGGCTCATCGTACCGCTCGTTCTGGCGGTGGCCTACGAGGTCACCTCAAGGTACGTCTTCAACGCGCCGACGATCTGGGCGTACGACGTGACCTACATGCTGTATTCGGCGGTCTTCATGCTCGGCGCGGCGTATGCGCTGCATAAGGGCGCTCACATCAGAACCGATTTCTTTTTTGAATCCTGGTCGGCGCGCACCAGAGGCACGATCGATACGATCGCCTATATCGTCTTCTTCTTTCCGGGTCTGCTGCTGTTTTTCTTCGTCGGAGCGGAGGAGACCTGGTCCTCGTACATCATCGGCGAGACGTCGGAACAGACGCCGTGGCGGCCGTTGCTGTGGCCGTTCAAGCTGATCGTGCCGATGACGTGTCTTCTCCTGATGATTCAGGGCGTCTCGGAGACGATCAAGAGCCTGTACGCCTCGTACACCGGCCGTGAGCTCGAGCACAAGGAAAGGGTGGAGGTCTAGCCATGAGCGGCCAGGCCATGCTCGGGCTTTCGATGCTGGTCATGCTGATCGGCGTGATCTTCGTCGGGTTTCCGATCAGTTTCACCATGCTGTTTCTGGCGCTGGTGTTCGGCTATTTCGGGATCGGGGCGACGGTTTTCGACCTTGCCTTCTTCCAGACCGTCGGTCTGATGAAGGAAGAACTGCTGGCGGCGGTGCCGCTGTTCATTTTCATGGGGTTTGTCACCGAACAGGCCGGTCTGATGGAGCGCCTGTTCAGGGCGTTCCGGGATCTGCTGGCGCCAATCCGCGGCTCGATGTTTGCGGTCGTGATCCTGACGGCGGCGGTGTTCGCGATGGCCACCGGGATCGTTGGCGCGGCGGTCACGGTGCTTGGCATCATGGCGAGCCCGATGATGACCAAGGCGGGCTACGATCCGAAGCTGTCGGCGGGGGCCATCACCGCGGGCGGCACGCTGGGAATTCTGATCCCGCCCTCGGTGATGCTGATCGTGATGGGCCCGGTTCTCGGCGTCTCGGTCGGCGACCTCTATTCGGCGGCGTTCGGGCCCGGCTTCATGCTGGCGGGGATCTATCTCATCTATCTGCTTGGCCGTGCCTTCTTCAATCCGCGGCTTGGTCCTCCCGTGCCGAGGGAGGAACGGACGCAGGGCGTCGGCCAGATCCTCCGGGAGGTCGTTGCCGGGGTGGTTCCCCTGGCATGCCTCATCGCTGCCACGCTCGGTTCGATCATCATGGGGCTGGCGACACCGACGGAGGCGGCGGCGGTCGGGGCGGTCGGCGCTCTCGTGCTTGCCGTTGCATACCGCCGGCTGACCTATGCGGGTCTGCGTCAGGCGCTGTTGTCGACCACCGCGACGTCCAGCATGGTTCTGTTGCTGGCGGTGACGTCGAACATTTTCGGCGCGGTGTTTTCGCGGCTCGGAGCCGCGAACTGGCTGACCGAGAGCATGCTGTCGCTCCAGGTCTCGCCGCTGACGATGCTTCTGATCGTGCTGGTTCTGGTGTTCCTGCTTGGCTGGCCATTCGAATGGCCGGCCATCATTCTCGTATTTCTGCCGATCTTCTATCCGGTCGTGGACGCGTTGCAGCCTGCGCTTGCTTCGTCGCTCGGCATCAATCCTGAATTCGTCATGGTCTGGTTCGGCGCCGTGGTCGCGGTCACGCTGCAAACCGCCTATCTGTCGCCGCCGGTCGCGATGTCGGCCTACTACCTGAAACAGGTGGTGAAGGACTGGTCGCTGGCAACCATCTACAAGGGCATGTTCGAGTTCATGTTCCTGCAATGCATCGCCATTGTATTGATCGTGATGTTCCCCTGGATCGCAACGTCGCTACCGGAGCGGATGCGCCGCGAGCAGGCGTTGCAGACCTACGAAAAGGTCGACGACAGCAAGAACCTGCTGGAGGAGGATCCTCTCAATGAATACCTGCGCCAGCAGCGGCAGGGAAACTAGGCCTCAGGCGGCCGGGACCGACCGCGCGGCCAATTCGCGGCGCTGCATGGCCTCGCGGTGCAAGGCATACAGTCCGCTCCCGACGATCAGCAGGGCGCCGAACGCCGACCAGCCGTCGGGCAGTTCGTTGAACACGATATAGCCTGCAATTCCCGAGGTGATGAGATAGCTGTAGCGGAACGGTGCCACCACGGACAGATCGACGCCCCGGAATGCGAGCGCGATCATGAACGTGGCGATGGCGACGAACACCGCGGCGCCCGCCAGCACCGCCAGATCGTCGGCCATCATCGGCCGCCATTCTCCCATGGCGGCGAACAGCGCGCCGGCCACAAGAATTCCGATCGACCCCATAAAGGCGATCACCACGGTCGGGATGCTGCGGTCGATCCTGCGGGTGAGCATCTCCCGAAATGCCGACGAGGTGGCCGCCGCGATCGCCACCAGGGCCCAGACGTCGAACGACGACGGCGTCGGCTTTACGACGAACAGCGCACCGGCGAACCCGACCAGGATGGCCGCCCAGCGGCGCCAGCCCACGGTCTCGCGCAGGAACACCACCGACATCGCGGTGAGGATCAGCGGAGAGACCTGGAGCATCGCCGCGAGATCGGCGATCTTCATGTGAACAAGCGCGGTGATGAAGCACGCTGTCGACACGCCGTCGAATGCCGAGCGGGCGAGGAGCGTCTTGCCGAAGGCGCGGCGCAGTTGACCGGCATGCCCCAGCGCCAGCATGATCGCGCCGAGCAGCGCGGCGGTCATCAGGCCGCGCACGAAGATGACCTCGCCGATCGGATACCGGGACGCGATGGACTTCACCATCGCGTCGTTCACGGTATAGGCGCTCATTCCGCAGATCAGCGCGATTATTCCGCGTTGGTTGGCGGAAAGAGACGGCATAAGGCGGAAACGGCGAGGCCAAAGGCCTCAGCCGCCGGTGACGCTCATGTGGCGGGACAGGGCGGGGCGCTTGTTGCGGCGGTCGATCACGAAGTCGTGGCCCTTGGGTTTGCGTTGGATCGCCTCGTCCATGGCGGCGTAGAGCAGTTCGTTGCCTTCCGAAGCACGCAGCGGGCCGCGCAGGTCGGTGGCGTCTTCATGACCGAGGCACATGAAAAGGGTTCCGGTGCAGGTGATGCGCACCCGGTTGCACGCCTCGCAGAAGTTGTGGGTCATGGGGGTGATGAAGCCCAGACGTCCGCCGGTTTCCGCGACGCGCACGTAGCGGGCCGGCCCGCCGGTCATGTAGTCGATCGGCTCCATCGCGAAGCGCTCGGCCAGACGGGCACGGGCGATCGACAACGGAAGATACTGGTCGAGACGGTCCTCGCCGATGTCGCCCAGCGGCATGACTTCGATCAGCGTGATGTCCATGTCGCGGCCGTGGGCCCATTCGACCAGGCCGGCAAGTTCGTCCTCGTTGACACCCTTCAGCGCAACGGCGTTGATCTTCACGCGCAAACCCGCCGCCTGTGCGGCGTCGATTCCGGCCATGACCTTGCCGAGATCGCCCCACCGCGTGATGGTGCGAAACTTGTCCGGATCGAGCGTGTCCAGCGACACGTTGATGCGCTCCACCCCGCAAGCTTTCAATTCAGAGGCGTACTTGACCAGTTGTGAGCCGTTGGTGGTCAGCGTCAGTTCGTCCAGTGCGCCGGATTTCAGATGGCGCGACAGCGATCCGAACAGGGTCATGATGCCGCGACGGACCAACGGTTCGCCGCCGGTCAGCCGCAATTTTCGTACGCCCTTTTCGACGAATGCCGAGCACAGCCGATCGAGTTCTTCCAGCGTCAGCAGGTCCGCCTTGGGCAGGAAGCTCATGTGTTCGGACATGCAATAGACGCAGCGGAAGTCGCAGCGGTCCGTCACCGAAACCCGGAGATAGGTGATGGCGCGCGCGAACGGGTCCACCAGCGGCGCCAGGTGGGTGCCGGCAGGGCGATCCAGTTCGATGGTCGGCTGCGAGAAACTCATGCAATTTCCTGCATTTGATCGGATTGTGGCGGATCGGCCCGGGTCCGTCCAGCATGCTATATATAGGTCAAAATCGGCGCTTCAGGAGGCCAGTATGGCTGGCTCGGACACGCGGCCCTGGCCTACCGAACTGAGACTATCCAAGGACCGCAAGGCCCTCAGCGTGAGCTTCGACAGCGGCGAAAGCTTCGTGCTCGACGCCGAGCTGCTGCGGGTGCTCAGCCCCAGCGCCGAAGTGCAGGGCCATTCGCCGGAAGAACGCAAGACCGTGCCGGGTAAACGGCACGTGGCGATCCTCGAAGTCCATCCGGTCGGCAATTACGCTGTCCGGCTCGTCTTCGACGATATGCACTCGACCGGCATTTTCAGTTGGGACTATCTGTCCGAGCTTGGCCGCAACCGCGAGCGGAGGTGGCAGTCCTATCTGGACGAACTGGCGGACAAAGGCATGTCCCGTGATCCGCCAGCCCGTCGCTGATCGCTTCAGTTGACGATGACCTTGGCACCGACCGTCACGCGGTTATAGAGATCCACCACGTCGTCGTTGGTCATCCGGAAGCAACCGGACGAGACGGCCTGCCCGATCGTTTCTGGCTCGTTGGAGCCGTGAATCCGGTACAGCGACGAGCCGAGATACATGGCGCGCGCTCCGAGCGGATTGTCGATGCCGCCCGGCATATGGCGAGGCAAACCGGGTTGCCGCTTCCGCATTTCCGGCGGCGGCGTCCACGACGGCCACTCTTTCTTGGCAGTCACGGTTTTCACACCCTTCCAGGTGAAGCCCACCCGGCCGACACCGATTCCATACCGGATCGCGCGGCCATCCCCCAGCACGTAGTAAAGCCGTCGTTCGGTCGTGCTGATGATGATCGTGCCGGGCCTTTCAGGACTCTGGTAGCTGACTGTGGTCTTGGGAATTGCGTCGTTCCAGCCGCTGAAGAAGCTGTAGGTGCGGCTGCGCGGCGCGCCACCCATCAACATCTCCCGCCTCTCATCGAGCTCGTAGCTTTGCGCCGCCGCGGCGTTCACGTCGGCCGCAAGAACAGCACCTGTCAGCGCCACAATTCCAAGCAAACGCAGGCCCATCGCAGTCTCCGGTCGCGGCAGTTTTCTGCTTCGAAGGGGCCACAAATCGAGCGCAACGGCAACGGTCCGGTGGCCGCACGACGGCAGCCAATTGTCGCTGGCCGGGAAAGTGTGTCCGCCGGGCATCACACGCTCCGGCGTGCAGTGCGGTTCGGCGGTGCCGATCACAGGAAATTGTGCTGCTCGCATGCAGCTCGGAAGGCTCTATTGAACGAGATCGCAATCAGGGGCGGCGTCGCAGCCGGGCATTGCGGCGATAACAATGGTGGGCGCTATAGGGATTGAACCTATGACCTCTCCCGTGTGAAGGGAACGCTCTACCGCTGAGCTAAGCGCCCGACCGAGCGCGGATTTACGATCCGCCTCCGCTCGGAGTCAAGAAAAGGCGCCGACCGTCAGCGCTGTGGAGGGGGCGGTGACGGCCAGGCCGTGCTTGGCGCACTCTGATTTGCCGGCGGGGGTGGCCAGGCGGCGGCCGGCGCGGGTGCCGGGGCCTGAGCTGCCGGCGGCGCCGGCGGTGGCTTGGCGGCGCTTGGGGCGGGCTTTGGCGCCTGCTGTGCAGCGGGCGGCCGCGGCTTGGGCGCTGCGCGGCGTCGTGGCGGGGGTGGCGGCGGTACGGGCTGAAGTTCTGCGTAGACCGGATTGGGCACCAGGCGGGGCGCCGGTACGCGGCCGGTATTCGGATCGATCGGTTCGAGCGAGGCGGCGATCCGGACCGGGATGGTCTGAGGCTGGTAGCCGTTCAGGGTGAATGTCACCGTGAACTCTTCGGCGGCAATGGCCTGCGCGCACGGCGTGCGGCAGGTCTGCCCGGTCGACGTCTTGGCTTCGGCGCCGGGCGGAACGGATTCGAACTGGACGGTCGTGGCTGACGGTCCGCCAAGCGACAGGCTGGGTAGAGAGGGCATGCCGGAGCAGCCCGCCATGCTCAGGCCGACGGCGGCGATCGCGACTGCTCGTCTCATCACATTCGTCCTTGCTGCGGCAGCCCCACTGACCGCCAGCGGCGCGGCCCCCACGGCCCGCGCTTGCAGACAATTCACCGCGAATGTGCCCTAAGCAGGGTAAACCTTCCGTTAACGAACTTGATCGGGGCGCGATGCCGTTACTCCGAGACTCTCGATCGCAACCATCAGCTCGGTGTAATGACTGATCACACGGTCGGGGCCCAGCTTCCGCACCGGAATTTCCGTATATCCGAAATCGACCGCTATGACGGGAATTCCGGCGGCCTTGGCGGTGTCGATGTCGGTTGCCGAGTCGCCGATCATCACGGCCCGCGACGGAATTCCCCCCGCCGAAGCGATGGTCCGCCGCAGCACCTGAGGATCGGGCTTCTGGATCCCGAACGTATCCTGCCCGCAGATCGCCTGGAAGCGATGGGTCAGGTCCAGCGCGTCGAGCAGCAGTCTTGACAGGTGCTCGAGCTTGTTGGTGCAGACCGCAAGGATGCAGCCCTGCGATTGCAGGCCGTCGAGCGCCTGTTCGAGGCCGGGGAAGGGGCGCGACAGGTCGGCAACATGCGCCGCATAGTGGACGATGAAATCGTTGAACATGCGGTCCAGGTCGGCCTTGCTGGCAGGCCGCTGCTCGAATGCGAGACCGGCCTCGATCATCCGGCGGGCGCCGCCGCCCACCATGGTGCGGGCCTTGTCGTAGGGCACCGGCGGCAGGCCTTCGCGGGCCAGGATCACATTGAGGGTCTCGGCCAGATCGGGCGCGGTGTCGATCAACGTGCCGTCGAGGTCGAATACGATGGTCAGAGGGGTCATGCCGGGACTAGGCGGGCGAGTGGAAGGCGGTTAGATAGGCGCCCGTTCCGCATTTGCGCCTTTGCACTCATGGACATCGAAGCTCTGAAACGTCAAGCCGCGGCCCGCGCTTTGGAGTGGGTCAAGCCGGGCATGAAGCTCGGTTTGGGGACCGGATCGACGGCACGGCACTTTGTCGATCTCCTGGGCGAGAGGGTGCGGGAGGGGCTCGACGTGGTCGGCGTACCGACGTCGGAGGCCACCCGGGCGCAGGCGGAGGCCCTCGGCATTCCGCTGACCACGCTGGACGACATCCCCGCGCTCGATTTGGTCGTGGATGGTGCGGACGAGGTTGCGCCCGACCTGACTCTGATCAAGGGGGGTGGCGGCGCGCTGCTGCGGGAAAAGATTGTTGCGGGGGCTTCCGCTTCGATGGTCGTCATTGCCGACGAGACCAAGTGGGTGCCGGTTCTGGGCGCCTTCCCGCTGCCCATCGAGGTGATGCCGTTCGGGCTGGCCGCGACCGAACGGGCGATTGCGCAGGCCGTCCGTTCGGCAGGCGCTGACGGGCCCCTTGTGTTACGGCGGGGCAAAGAAGGCCATCCTTTTGTCACGGACGGCGGCCACTGGATTGTCGACGCTTCGCTCGGCCGGATTGTGGACCCTAAGGCGCTGTCGGGGGCACTTTCGGCCATTCCGGGAGTGGTCGAGCACGGTCTCTTTATCGGGCTTGCCCGCGCGGTCATACTTGCCGGAAGGTCTGGCATCCGCGTCGTCGAACGGCCCTGACAGCGCCCAAGGAGCGATCATATGACCATCTACAGAATGGCCCGCACGTTTGCCGCAGCCGCCCTGGTTCTGGTTGCGGCGGCGGCAACCGTGCGTGCGCAATCGGCGCAGCCGTCAGCGGCTGCTGTCGCCATTGCCAAGGAAATCGTCGAGCTTAAAGGCGCCACCAATATGTTCGACACCGTCATTCCCGGTGTGATCGAGCATCACAAGCGGATCATGCTGCAGGCCGACCCAACCATGCAGCGGGACCTGGACGATGTTGGAGCCCGGCTGATCAAGGAGTTCACCCCTCGCACGGTCGAAGTCCAGCTCGAAATCGCACGCGGCTATGCGAGTCGTTTCACCGAGCAGGAACTCAAGGACATCCTGACGTTCTACAAGACGCCGCTCGGCAAGAAGCTGATCATCGAAGAGCCCAAGGGCGTGGACGAGGCGACCCGGCGGGTCGATGCGTGGGCTGCGAAGTACGCCGAAGACGTGCTTGCCCGCCTGCGGGCCGAGATGAAAAAGAAGGGCCACAATCTGTAACCGCGCTGGCGGGGAGGACTCGGGGAATGGATCGAGAGGTCGATCTCTTCGTCATCGGTGCGGGCTCGGGCGGCGTACGCGCCGCCCGTATTGCGTCGGGCTACGGTGCCAAGGTGATGATCGCGGAGGAGTTCCGTTTCGGCGGAACCTGCGTCATCCGCGGCTGCGTTCCGAAAAAGCTGCTGGTCTACGCCTCCCGCTTCGCCGAGGAATTCGAGGATGCCGCCGGCTTCGGCTGGACGGTCGGCGAACCGCAGTTCGATTGGGCCACGCTGATCGCCAACAAGGATCGCGAAATCGCGCGTCTGGAAGCGGCCTATCTGTCCACTTTGGAGCGGGCCAAGGTGGAAACCGTCCGAAGCCGCGCCGAGCTGGTTGACGCGAATTCCGTCAGGCTTGTTGCGACCGGCGAGACCATCCGGGCCAGGAACATCCTTGTCGCAACCGGTGGCACCCCTTCGATGGGCAAGGACATCGAAGGGCATGAACACGTCATTTCGTCCAACGAGGCGCTGCACCTTTCCGAACTGCCGAAGCGCATTCTGATTCAGGGCGGCGGCTACATTGCCGTCGAATTTGCCGGAATTTTCAACGGGCTCGGCTCCGAGGTCACGCTGGTCTATCGCCGCGACAACATCCTGCGCGGTTTCGACGACGATCTGCGCAACCATCTGCGCGGCGAGATGGAAAAGCGCGGCATCAAGATCGTCACCAACGCGATTGTCGAAGCCGTTGAGAAGGTCGATCACGGCCTTTGCGTGGTGCTGTCGGACCACGAGAACATCATGGTCGACAAGGTGATGTTTGCCACCGGGCGTCGTCCCAACGTGGCCGGGATCGGTCTCGAGGCTGCCGGCGTGAAGCTCGACCGCAAGGGCGCCATCGAGGTCGACGAGTATTCCCGAACCTCCATCCCGAACATCTACGCGGTGGGCGATGTAACCGACCGCATTGCGCTGACGCCCGTGGCGATCCGTGAAGGCCATGCCTTCGCTGACACCGTGTTCGGGAACAAGCCGACGCGGGTGGACCACAGCAACGTGCCAACCGCGGTGTTTTCCGAGCCTGAATGCGGGGTGATCGGGATGACCGAGGCGGAGGCGGTGGAGCGGCTCGCCAAGGTCGACATCTACAAGGCATCGTTTCGGCCCATGAAAGCGACCCTGTCGGGACGCGACACCAGGGTGTTCATGAAGCTGATCGTCGACGGCGAAACCGACCGGCTGGTGGGCTGCCACATCGTCGGCCCGGACGCCGGAGAAATGATCCAGCTCATTGGTATTGCTGTAAAAATGAAGGCTACGAAGGCCGACTTTGACGCCACCATGGCGGTCCACCCCACGGCTGCCGAGGAGCTTGTCACGATGCGCGAAAAGGCGGCCACCCGGGTCGGCAAAGCGGCGGCGGCCGCGGCCGAATAGATTTGGATTTCAGCGGCTTGGGTGTATAAGCCGGCGTTTCTGCAAGGAGTGGAAAGGCCGTGGCCGAGCGTTGGACACGCGACAGTTGGCGCAAGAAACCGATCGTGCAGGTTCCGGAGTACCCGGACCTCGCAAAGCTTCAGGCTGTGGAGCAGCAGCTTTTTTCCTATCCTCCGCTGGTTTTTGCAGGTGAGGCACGCAATCTGAAAGCCGCGCTCGGCCGGGTGGCGCAAGGCGAGGGCTTCCTTCTGCAGGGCGGCGACTGTGCCGAGAGCTTCACCGACCCCAGCGCCAACAACATCAGCGCCAACAACATCCGCGACTTCCTGCGCGTGTTCCTGCA
>CAZGSW010000127.1:0-13045 GCA_964528635.1 uncultured Rhodoplanes sp.
GCCAGCGCCAGCACCACCAGCGCCAGCGCAGCCGCGCGCCAGACCGCGCCGCGGCTGCGCGCTGCGATCACCAGCACCGCGAACGCTGCAGCCACGGCGAGCGCCGCCCACAGGACATAGGGCGGGACCAGCGGTGCGAAGGCGATGCCGAAACCCAAATCGGACTCCTACTGTCCCAGCCGCTCCAAAAGCGCCGGGATGTGAACCTGATCGGCCTTGTAGTTGCCGGTCAGCACGTACATCGCGATGTTGACGCCGGCGCGGAACGCGAACTCGCGCTGGCGCGGCTCGCCCGGCACCATCGGCAGCATCGCCTGCCCGTCGGGGCGGGTGGCCCATGCGCCGGCCAGATCGTTCGAGGTGATGATGATGGAGGAGACGCCGTCGCCGGCGCGCGCCGGACGCTGCGTTTCGTCCTCGCCTTCCTCGGCGGTCTGCAGCGCCTCGATCCAGAGCTGGCCGGAGTTGAAGCGGCCCGGGAAGTCCTTGAGCAGGAAGAACGTCTTGGTCAGGACGTGATCGCGCGACACCGGCTCGAGTTCCGGAATGTCGAGCGACGACAGGATCGAGCGCAGCGCCATCATGCCGGGGCCGCTTGAGCTGCCTCCCTGTCCGGCCGGAGCGAGCATCGCGTCACGGGTGTCGAACAGCACGGTGCCGCCGTTCTTCATGTAGGCGTCGATGCGGGCCAGCGCCTCGGGTGACGGCTTTGCCGCGCCCGGCACCACCGCCCAGTAGATCAGCGGAAAGAACGCCAGCTCGTCGCGCGCGATGTCGAGCGCTACAGGCTCGCCGCCCTCGAGCGCGGTGCGCTGGGCCAGAAACACCGTCAGGCTTTGCAGGCCGGCGCGCGTCACCGCGTCTACTTCGGCGTCGCCGGTGACGACGTAAGCGAGCCGCGTCTCGGTGGTGGCGCGAAGCGCGAACTCCATCGCCGCATCCGTCGCGGCAGATTGCGTGGCCTGCGCCTGCTGCTGGGCAAACGCGTCCGTCGACGGCGCGGTTGCGGCAAGGGCGGCGCAGGCGAGGATCGCGGCAGCGGCCCGCCTCGGCCTGCCGCGCAGGAGACGCGCGAGACCGCCGGCCAGGAAGAACACCACGATGGCATCCAGCGCGAGGAGGCCGAGCGCAGCCATCAGCACCGGTCCGCGCAGATCGTGCGGCTCGCCGACCTGATAGGCCTCGATCCGGGCGTTGAGCGGTGCGTAGTCGAGCGGGCTCATCCGGTCCGTTGCAGTCAGCGCGTTGACCGCGAGCAGTCCTTCCGGCGGCCCGTAGAAGCCCGGCGGATGATCGGCGCTGGCGCGACCGGTGTAGGCCGCGGCGACCGGACGGGCGGTCGGCGGCGGCGGTCCGAATGCGCCGAAGCCGTCCATCACCCGGGTGGGCGGCACCAGTTCGCGCACCGTCTGGCTGTCGCCGGGGTTCTTCGGCGGTGGCGAGGTTCCGGCCATCGCAACGATCCGGCGCAGCATCTCGACGAAGCTGCCGGACAGCGGCAGGTCGGACCAGCGGGTGTCGGCGGTGACGTGGAACAGCACGATGACGCCCTTGCCGCGCTTGACCGCGGTGACAAGCGGCGTGCCGTCGGCGAGTGTCGCCCAGGTGCGGTCGATCAGGCCGGCCTCGGGCTCGGCCAGCACCTGGCGGCTCACAGTGACGTCGTTCGGGACGGCCAGATCGGCGAACGGACCGTCCCTGGAGAACGCGGAAAGATGCTGCGGCTTGTCCCAGCTCAGGCTGCCGCCGAGGGTCCGTCCGCCACGGCGCAGTTTCACCGGCACGAGATCGTCGTCGGAGCCGGCCAGCCGCGGCCCGGCGAAGCGGACCAGCATGCCGCCCTCGTCGACCCACGACGAGAGCCGTTCGCCCGCCGCGCCGGCTACGTTGCCGACGTCGGCGAGGACGATCATCGGCACGCCCTGTTCGATGAAGCGATCGACGGCTTCGGTGGGAGCCTTGGCATCGCTCACCCGGACGTCGGCGAACGGATTGAGCGCGCGCCCGAGATAGAATGTCGAGGCGAGCAGCGGCTGCGCCATGTCGGCGGTCGCGCCGGAGATGACACCGACCGTACGGCGGCGCCAGCGCTTGTCGAGAAGCTGCACGGTGCCGGCCGATTTTTCCGCGGCGATCTCGACGCGGGCGATATCGTTGCGGATTTCGACCGGCAGGTTGAACTCCGCATCGGCTTCGCTTGCGCCTTCCGTGAAGGCGAAGGGCGCTTCGCCGAGTGGCAGACCCTTGAGGTCGAGCGCACGGATCACGCCCTGCTCGGTGCCGGACGTGGTGGCGCGCAGCACCTTCACGGTGAGCGCGCCTGCGGCGTTGTCGGCTGCGGTGAGTCCGTGTGCGGTCGGCAGGCCGCCGGTCACCACGCTGACCGGCTTGCCTTCCGCTATCCGTGCCAGCGCTTTCACGAATTCCGCGCTGCCGCCGAAGTCGACGCCGTCAGACAGCCATACGACCTCAAGGTTCGGCGACGCCTCCAGCAGGCGGGTGATGGCGGGCAGTGCATCGCTGCGCTCGATCACGTGAGGCTTGGGCTGGATCCGGCCGAGCCGGATGCGCGCCGCCGCCGGCGTCTGCAATGTGAAGTCGCGCGAGGCTTCGCCAAGCGGAGCGATCGCCACGCCGCGGTTGTCGGCCTCGGCCCGTGCGATCAGGTCCTCGGCGGTGCGGATGCGCGCCTCCCAGCTTGCGGCGGCGGTGATGCCGTCGTCGATCAGGAGCGCGACCGGCCGGGAGCCCGACGTGCTGGCGGCGGGCGGATTCCACAGCGGGCCGGCCGCGGCCAGGATCACCAGCGCGGCGAGCGTGAGCCGCAGCAGCGTCAGCCACCACGGCGTCCGCGAAGGCGTGTCCTCCTTCGGCTTGATGTCGAACAGGAGCCGGGCAGGCGGAAACTCGATGCGTTGCGGGCGCGGCGGGATGAGCCGCAGCAGCCACCACAGCAGCGGCAGACTGAGCAGGCCCAGCAGCACCAGCGGGCTGGCGAAGCCCAGAGGCAGCCCCATCATGCGGACCTCCGGGGCCGGCCGGCGGTGCCGCGCGACAGCGCGACCGCTGCGTTGCCTTCGCCGATCCGCACATGCAGCGCCAGCAGCAGCTCGTTGGCCAGCCGGTCGGTGCGGTGGGTGATGAAGCTCCAGCCGAGCTTGTCGGCGACCGCGCGGATCCCGGCGCGGTGGCCTGCGAGCCGCTCGCTGTATTCGGCGCGCCAGTTCTCGGCGCGGCCGGCGGTGATTTCGCCGCCGCCCTCCGGCTCGACGAATTCGACCCGGCCAGTGTACGGGAACGTCTCTTCCGCCGGATCGACGATCTGCACCAGGTGGCCGTGCGCGCCGTTGGCCGAAAGCTGGGACACCGTCCGGCGGATTTCCTCGATCGGACTCCACAGGTCGGAGACCAGCACGATCTCGGACAGCGCGGCGGGCGCGAAGCCCTGCGGCAGGCTCGCCCGCTCGTTCGGGTCGTGCAGGATGGCTTCCGCCATGCGGTCGATCACGGCGCGGCTGCCGGTCGGCCGCATCAGGCCGGGCACGCCGACACGCTCGCCGGCGTCGACCAGCACTTCGGCCAGCGCCAGCGAAACCACCAGCGTGCGCTCGAGCTTGCTCTGCAGCGCGGAGCGCGAGGAAAAATTCATCGAAGGCGAGCGGTCGGGCCAGATCCAGACCGTGTGCGCGGCCTCCCACTCCTGCTCGCGCACGTAGAGTTCGTCGCCGCGCGCGGAGCGGCGCCAGTCGACACGCCGCGCCTCCTCGCCGGAGACGTAGCGGCGGAACTGCCAGAAGTTCTCGCCGGAGCCGGCGCGGCGGCGGCCGTGCAGGCCATGGATCACGGTGGCTGCGATCCGCCGCGATTCCAGAACAAGGCGCGGCATCACCGAGGCGAGTTCGCGCGCGCCTTCCGTTGCGCGCTGTGTCGCTCTCTGCTCCGTTCGGCTGTCTGGTCCGTCAACCGCCATCCGGCGTCTATCCAATGCGCGCCGCGAGCTTGGCGATCACGCCGTTGACGGTCTCGCCTTCGGCGCGGGCGGCGAAGGTGAGCGCCATGCGGTGCTTCAGCACAGGCTCGGCAAGGGCGATGACGTCGTCGATCGACGGTGCGAGGCGGCCGTCGAGCAGGGCGCGGGCGCGCCCCACCAGCATGAGCGCCTGCGAGGCGCGCGGGCTCGGGCCCCAGGCGATCAGCTTGCCGAGTTCGCCTGCCTCCGGTCCGGGACGCGCCGAGCGGACCAGCTTCAGGATCGCCTCGACCACGGACTCGCCGACCGGCAGGCGGCGCACCAGCCGCTGTGCCGCGATCAGGTCGTCGGCTGTCATTGCCGCCTTCGGCTTCGCTTCTTCGACGCCGGTGGTCTCGAACACGATACGCCGTTCGGCATCGTGGTCCGGATAGTCGACGTCGATCTGCATCAGGAAGCGGTCGAGCTGCGCTTCGGGGAGCGGATACGTGCCCTCCTGCTCGATCGGGTTCTGGGTCGCCAGCACATGAAACGGTTTCGGCAGGTCGTGGCGCGCGCCGGCGACGGTGACGTGCTGCTCCTGCATCGCCTGCAGCAGCGCCGACTGCGTGCGCGGGCTGGCGCGGTTGATCTCGTCGGCCATCAGGAGCTGGCCGAAGATCGGACCCGGAATGAAGCGGAATGCGCGCCGCCCGCCGGCGCCTTCTTCCAGCACCTCGCTGCCGACGATGTCGGATGGCATCAGGTCGGGCGTGAATTGAATGCGCCGCGCCTCCAGCCCCAGCACCGTGCCGAGCGCTTCGACGAGTTTGGTTTTCGCAAGCCCGGGCACGCCGACCAGCATGCCGTGTCCGCCCGACAGCACGGTGATGAGCGTCTGCTGCACCACCTGCTCCTGGCCGAAGATCACCGCGCCGATCGCACTTTTCGCTGCTGCGATGTGTGCGGCCGTGGTTTCGGCCGAGCGCACGATCATGTCTTCCAGCTTTTCGACGCCTTCGCCGCCTGCCACAGCCATGGTCCACTCCTGTTGCGCGGAAGCTGCCGCGGATTGTTGCCCGCCGTATGGCGCTTCTGAGGGCCAGGCGAGACAATATTCATGCCAGAGCCTGCACCCGATTCCACGGACAACTTTGCACTTTTCGTCCAAAACCCCCGACATTTACGCGGTATGGGAGCCGTGCAGATTTGCCCAATCACGAATGAGAGAGCCCATCGGGTTCCCAGACGATATACCTAGGATCATGATGGCGAACGAAAGGCAGCCCGGATCGCTGGACGGACTTGCGCGGGCAGCGCAGCGCGGCGGCGCCAAGGGGCCGCCGCCGGTGCACCTGTGGAATCCGCCGTTTTGCGGCGATCTCGACATGAGAATCGGTTCGGACGGGACCTGGTCCTATCTGAAGACGCCGATCGGCCGGCCGGCGCTGGTCCGGCTGTTTGCGTCGGTGCTCAAGCGCGAGGGCGACCGGTACTTTCTCGTCACCCCGGTGGAAAAGGTCGGAATTTCGGTCGACGACGCCCCGTTCGTGGCAGTCGAAATGAAAGTCGAGGACGCGGCGCAGGGACGCATCCTGCACTTCCGCACCAATGTGGACGACTGGGTCGCCTGCGGCCGCGATCATGGGCTACGATTTGAGCCGGAAAGCGGAACAGGGGGGCTCAAGCCTTATCTTCATGTGCGAAGGAACCTGTGGGCCAAGGTGTCGCGGCCCCTGTTCTATGATCTCGTCGAACTTGGCGAGGAGCGCGCGGTTGATGGCGAGCGGATGTTCGGCGTGAGCTCCGGGGGGGAATTTTTTGCCATGGCGCCCGCCGCCAGCCTTGAGGAATTTCTGTAATGGATTCCGTGGTTCCGATCGCCGCGCCGCCAGCGGAGGCTCGATTCACCGGACCGGAATTCATCCGGCGCGCGCGCGACAGACTCAGCCTTGAAGTGCCGGCCGCACTCGACGATCTCAACGCGACGGCGGTGCGCGGCGATCTCGACCTCGACGACGAGCTGTGGAAGAAGGCCGGGGTGAAGGCGGTGAAGCCTGCCGCCGTGCTGGTCCCGGTGGTGGAGCGCGCCGAGCCGATGGCGCTGCTGACGCTGCGCACGCCGGAGCTGAAAAGTCATTCCGGGCAGATCGCGTTTCCGGGCGGCAAGATCGATCCCGGCGATGCCAACCCGCTCGCGGCGGCGCTGCGCGAGGCGGAGGAGGAAATCGGCCTCGACCGCAGTCTGGTCGATCCGTTGGGCTATCTCGACCTCTACCTGACGTTCTCTGGATTCCGCATCCTTCCGACGGTTGCGCGGGTCGACCCTGACTATCGTCTGAAGCTCAACCCGGCCGAGGTGGCGGAGGCGTTCGAAGTGCCGATGGCGTTCCTGATGGAGCCGGTGAACCACCAGCGCCACAGCCGGATCTGGAAGGAGGGGATCGAACGGCATTACTACGCCATGCCGTTCGGCGACCGTTACATCTGGGGCATCACCGCCGGCATCCTGCGCAACCTGTACGAACGGATTTACCAGCGATGATCCGCCCGGTCGCGACCGAGATCGCGCTGTTTCTTGCGCCGTTCGTCGCCTACGCCATCTTTCTGGCAGCGACCAAAAGCGCCGTGCTGGAGCGCGCCAACTGGCCGCCGAAGACGCTGGCGACGCTCGGCATCATCGCGTTTCTGCTGATGATCAGCAGCTTCATCTATCTCTCGCATTTTGCCGGTGCGCCGCCCGGCGCCGACTATGTGCCGGCACATTTCGATGCTCAGGGCAATTTCGTGCCGGGGCATTTCAAGTGACGGACCGCGGTGCGCCGCTGGCCGATGCGGACTGGCTGCGGGATCCATCGTTGGCCGGACTGCTGGGTGTGCTCGATCGGGACGGTGAGGAGGCGCGCATGGTTGGCGGTGCTGTCCGCAACGCGCTGCTGGGCGAGCCGGTCGGGGAGGTCGACATCGCCACCACGGCCGTGCCGCAGGAGGTGGTGCGGCGCGCCGAGGCGGCGGGTCACCGCACGGTGCCGACCGGCATCGCGCATGGCACCGTCACCGTGCTGGTGAACGGCCATCCGTTCGAGGTGACGACACTGCGGCGCGACATCGAAACCGACGGCCGCCACGCCACGGTTGCGTTCGGCCGCGACTGGCAGGCCGACGCGCAACGCCGCGACTTCACCATCAACGCGCTGTCGGTCTCGGCCGACGGGACGGTCCACGATTACACCGGCGGCCGCGAGGATCTCGCCGCGCGCCGCGTCCGCTTCATCGGCGATCCGGACCGGCGCATCGCCGAGGATTATCTGCGGATCCTGCGCTTCTTCCGTTTCCACGCCGCCTATGGAGAGGGGCCGCCCGATCCGGGCGGGCTTGCGGCATGCGTCCGCGGGCGGGCCGGGATCGATTTTCTGTCGCGCGAGCGGATCCGCATGGAGGTGCTCAAGCTCCTGGTTGCGCGCCGTGCGGCGGAGACGGTGCCTGTGATGTCGGACACCGGATTGCTGGTCCGCGTGCTCGGCGGCGTTCCGGAGCTGGCAAGTTTCGCCAGGTTGACGGAACTGGAGGCCGCGCTCGGGCTTGCTCCGGATGCGACGCGCCGGCTCGGCGCGCTCGGCGTGCGCGTGTCCGAGGACGCCATCCGTCTGTGGGAGCGGCTGCGGCTGTCCAACGCCATGCACGACAGGCTGGCGTTCATGGTGATGGACTGGCGGCACGTCACGCCGACCGGCGGACAGCCGGCGAGGGCGCTGCTCTACCGGCTCGGTGCCGAACGCTTCACCGATCGCGTGCTGCTGTCGTGGTCGCGTTCGGGTGCAGGCCCGGACGACGCACGGTGGCGGGACGTGCTGACGCTGCCGCAGCGCTGGACGCCGTCCGCGTTTCCTCTCAAGGCCGACGATTTTCTCAGGCGCGGGGTTGCGAAGGGACCTGCGCTGGGCGTCGCGTTGCGTGACGCTGAGGCGGAGTGGATCGCACAGGATTTTCCGGCCGATACGTCGGCCATCGCCGGCGCCGCGGCGGCGCGCGCCAAGGCCTGACCAACAAAAAGGCCTGACCAATAAAAAAGATCCCGGGCCGAAGCCCGGGACCCTGCGTCCTGATTGGCCGTCCGAAATGCGGTCTGCGGTTCAGCGCCCGAAGTTGAACAGATGGGTCAGACCGAGACGCACGGTGTGGAAGTGCACATTCTGGTCGTAGCTGAACGCCGGGAACGAGGCCGGAGCCACGTCGGTCCCGAAGTTGCCGAAGTCGGTGTAGCGATACTCGGCGCGCGCGGTCCAGCTCGGGGTGAACATCCATTCGACGCCGCCGCCGACCGTCCAGCCGGTTTCCGTCGAAGCGAACGAGTCGCCCGGCAGCGTGATGCCGGCCGCATTGAAGTGGCGGGTCTTCAGCTCGCTGAACGCGGCACCGCCGGTCACGTAGAACAGCGCCGGGCCGGTGAAGTAGCCGAGGCGGCCGCGGATCGAGGCCTGCCAGTCCTGGCTGAACTCGGTGCCGCCGCCGGCGACCCGGTAGCTGCCCTTGACACCGGAGCCTTCGATGTCGCCTTCGAGGCCGATCAGCCAGTTCGGTGCGATGACCCAGTTGTAGCCGACGTGAACGCCGCCAACGACGCCGTCCGAATTCCAGTTGAAGGTTCCGGTCGGAACGCCGGTCGCGGTAACGAATTCGTCCTCGGTGTTGCGGCCCCACTGATAGCCGACCTGGGCACCGATATAGATGCCGTTCCAGTTGTACACCGGCATCATCATCGCCGGAGCCTTGGCCGGCATCTGGGCCGGAAGGTCTGCAGCGCTGGCGCTGGCAACGGCACCGATCGCGAGCGACGCGGCCACCGACATCAAAGCGAAACGACGCATTTTACCCTCCTACGTGCACGCACTGCGCTTGTTACGTCTGTGCTGGCCGAAAGCGCCGATCCAATGGCGAAATCGCGACGGCTTTCCAACCACATGGCGAAAAAGCCTGAAAACCGCGCTAAGTTCCTGTGTCCCGATTCATTTGCTTCGCGTGTTGCAAAACCGCGACAGAGTTCCACGGGGCGCGCCTTGATGCGGATCGAGGACGGAGCGGCGGCATGCACGGATTTAAGCGCGGGTTAATCATATTCCTGATCGGCGGCATGCTCGGCACCGGCTTTGGCGTGGCAGTCGGGTTCTTCCTGTTCCCCTTCGTGTTTCCGCCGCCCTCCGCCAACGAGCAACTCACCGAGGCGGACCGCGACACCCAGGTGGCGACGGGAAGCTTCATTCACGCCAATCCGTCCGACCCGGTCCACTGGGGCAAGGGCAAGGTCGGGGTCTACCAGCGCGCGGTGTTTCTGGAGTCCGATTTCGAGGTCGGGCCGGGACCCAAATACCACGTCTATCTGGTGCCGAACGCCTCGGTGCGGCGCGGGGCGGATGTGAAGGACTCCATGTTCGTCGATCTCGGGCGGCTGCGCGCCTTCAAGGGCAGCCAGCGTTACGAGGTTCCGGCCGGCGTCGATCTCAAGAGGTATCCGAGCGTGGTGATCTGGTGCGAGCAGTTCGGTGTGCTGATCTCGCCCGCCGATCTGACGTTTGCGGCGCGCTGACATGATCCCGAAACGTGGCTTCGGATTTCCGGTAAGACTAAGACCATGCATGAACCTGAAGACGATCGACGGGCCCGATCCGGCGCAACCGAACCGGATTCGCGCATGACCGGGCCGCACGCGTGATCGAGGCGCTCGCCGACATTTCGTGGCTTCAGCTTGCGCTGGTGGCGGGCGTCGCGCTGATCGGCTCGGTGGTCGGCGGCGTCGCGGGCTATGGCACCGGCGCGCTGATGCCGCTGGTGCTGGTGCCGATCGTGGGACCGGAGCCGGTGGTCCCGATCATTGCGATCTCCGCGCTGTTCACCAACTCCGGCCGCGTGTTCGCCTTTCTCAAGCATGTGGACTGGCGGCGCTGCGCGCTTGCGCTGGTCGGCGCGATCCCGTTTGCCGCACTCTCGGCCTATGGCTTCACGCTGCTGACCGGCCGCGCGATCCAGCTCCTGATCGGGACGATGCTGATCCTCACCGTGCCGCTGCGCTACGCGATGCGGCGGCGTACGGCGGTGCTCGGCGACACCGCGTTCGTGGCGAGCGCAGCCGGCTTCGGAGCGGTGATGGGCGGAACCGTCGGCGCGGGTGTGATCCTGCTGTCGATCCTGATGGCGGCCGGATTGCAGGGCGCCGCCGTGATCGCGACCGATGCCGTCGTCTCCATCGCGCTCGGCATGCTGAGGGTATCGGTATTCGGCTATGCGGGAGTGGTCACCCCGCAGGTCGTCGCGATCGGAGTGCTGATCGGCGCAATCGGCTTCGCCGGCGCGTTCCTGGCGCGCGCATTCGTCGAGCGGCTGCCGCTCAAGGTGCACACCGCGATCCTCGATGCGGTGGTGCTGCTCGGCGGCGCGGTGATGGTGGGCGGCGCGCTGTTGCGTTAAGCTATGATGATGCTGGTGCGCCGGCGCCTTACGGCCACTTCACCACCGGCGGCATCGACGACAGGATCGAATCCACGTTGCCGCCGGTGCGAAGCCCGAAGATGGTGCCGCGGTCGTACAGCAGGTTGAACTCGACATAGCGGCCTCGGCGTACCAGTTGCTCCTCGCGGTCGGCTTCGGTCCACGGCTTTGCGAAGTTCGCGCGCATCAGCTCGGGATAGATGTGCAGGAAGGCTCGGCCCACGTTCTGCGTGAAGGCGAAGTCGGCATCCCAGTCGCCGCTGTCGAGATAATCGTAGAAGATGCCGCCGACGCCGCGCATCTCGTTGCGGTGTTTGAGGAAGAAGTATTCGTCGCACCACGACTTGAACTTCTCGTAAGGCGCCACCGCAGCATGCGCGTCGCAGGCGCTCTGCATGGCGGCATGGAACGCGATCGTGTCCGGATCGTGTTGCGTGCGGCGCCGGTCGAGCACCGGCGTCAGGTCGGCGCCGCCGCCGAACCACGCCCTGGTGGTGACGACAAAGCGCGTGTTCATGTGAACCGCTGGCACGTTCGGATTGTGCGGATGCGCGATCAGCGAGATTCCAGACGCCCAGAACCGGGGATCCTGCTCGGCTCCGGGAATCTGGCCGCGGAATTCCGGCGCGAACTCGCCGTGCACGGTGGAGACGTGGACGCCGACCTTCTCGAACACGCGTCCCGACATCATCGACATCACGCCGCCGCCCCCGGGTGATCCAGTGTGATCGGTGCGTTGCCACGGCGTGCGCCTGAACCGCCCCGGTGCCCGGTCGGCGAGGGCGGCCGACGCCGGCAGCGCGTCTTCGACCGCCTCGAACGCCGCGCAGATGTCGTCGCGCAGCCGTTCGAACCATGCGCGGGCGGTGGACTTCCTGCGATCGAGCGTGGCCGCGTCGGGAAGGGAAGTGGTCATGCAAGCATCCTGATCATCGGGTGACGCCTCCGTAACCCTTTCGGGCCGCACATGTCATCCGCCAGTCATGGCAGCGGCGCATTGGTCGGGAGCAACTGACGAGGCACCGATGCGCCGTCCTTCGATCTTAACCCGCCGCAACTTTCTGACATCCGCCTCTGCCGCGGGGCTGGTGCTTGCCCATCCTCATATCAGCCGCGCAAACGACCGGCCGGTCGTCACCCACGGCGTCCAGTCGGGCGACGTCGGCGCCGACTCGGGCGTGGTCTGGGCGCGCGCCGACCGGCCCTCCCGCATGCAGATCGAGATCGCCACAACGGACAGTTTCCGCGACGTCCGTCAGGGAGTTTTCGTCGACGCGCTGCCGCAGAGCGATTTCACCGCCAAGGCACTGCTCGAGGATCTTCCTCCGGGCCAGGACATTTTCTACCGGATCCGGTTTCGGGACCTGTCGTCTCCCGACGTGCTGAGCGAGCCTGCGGTCGGCCGGTTCCGGACCGCACCACGGGAGCGGCGCTCGCTCTCCTTCGTCTGGTCGGGAGACACATGCGGGCAGGGCTGGGGCATCGACGAGTCGCGCGGCGGCTTCAGGACCTACGCCACGATGCGGGCGAACCGGCCGGACTTCTTCATCCATTCCGGAGACAACATCTACGCCGATTACGCTCTCCGTCCGGAGATCAGGCTCGCCAACGGCGAGGTCTGGCGCAACCTGGTCACCGAGGAAAAGGTCAAACCGGCGGAGACGCTTTCCGAGTTCCGCGACAACTACAAATACAATCTGCGCGACCGCAACCTGCTCGCCTTCAACGCCGAGGTCCCGGTTCTGGCGCAGTGGGACGATCACGAGTTCACCAACAACTGGTGGCCGGCCGAGGCGCTGGTGCGCGACGAGCACAGGAAGCGCGGCTACACGGCGGCCAACGCCATGCTCCTGCAGGCGCACGGCGCCCGCGCCTTCCACGAGTTCATGCCGGTGCGCAGCCAGCCCGCCGAGCCGGGCCGCATCTACCGCAAGACGTCCTACGGCCCGCTGCTCGATGTCTTCCTGATCGATATGCGCAGCTACCGCGGTTCCAACGCAACGCAGGGAATGGAGGAGACCTACGGTCCTGCGTCGCATTTCCTCGGTCCGCGGCAGATCGCGTGGCTCAAGCGCGAGCTTTCAGCGTCGCGCGCAACCTGGAAGGTGATCGCGGCCGACATGCCGCTCGCACTGGTGCGCGTGTATGACGCCAGGCTGAAGGGGCTGGAGGGCGTTGCCCAGGGCGACGGTCCTGCACGCGGGCGCGAGCTGGAGTTCGCCGACATTCTCTCGTTCATGAAGCGGCAGCGGATCCGCAACACCGTGTGGTTGACTGCCGACGTCCACTATACGGCCGCGCACCATTTCGATCCGGACAAGGCGGTGTTCCAGGATTTCGATCCGTTCTGGGAGTTCGTGTCCGGACCGATCCTGGCCGGCACCGGGATTCCCGGCGCGCTCGACAACACGTTCGGACCGCAGCGTGTGTTCGTCAAAGGATCGACCCGCGAGCTCGGACCGAATCTGTCCCCCGCCTACGGACTGCAGTTCTTCGGTCATGTCGCCGTCGACGGCGACAGCGGCGTGATGACGGTCTCGCTCAAGGACGCCGCCGACACCGTGTTGTGGTCGAAGGCGCTCGAACCGGTCCCAACCTAGCACTTGCCATCAG
>CAZGSW010000128.1:0-6719 GCA_964528635.1 uncultured Rhodoplanes sp.
CTAATTTGCCGGATAGCTCATTGTATTCAAAGGCCTAACGGATCGGAAGTCCGCTCGTCCAGGCTCCATTGGGGGTATTTGCGCGTTTTGCGAGGCGTTTACAACATCAGGCACCCGATTCAGGTACTATGGCCGCGGCAGCCCGTCACACCGATCACGGGATGCCGGGCGGTGGCTTTCTGCGGTCGGCTCTTTTTTCAAGGCGAATGGCGACCGGCCCCGCAATGGCAGATCAACGAAAATTCCTGCTGATTCTGATCAAACCCTCGCACTACGGCGACGACGGCTATGTCATTCGCTGGTGGCGCACCACCATTCCTTCGAACTCGCTGGCCGCGGTTTACGGGATCGCGTCCGACTGCGCCGAGCGCCGGGTTCTCGGACCGGACGTCGATATCGAAATCGACGTCAAGGATGAGACCAACACCCGGATCGACATCCCCGGGCTGATCCGGCGCTTCGAGCGAAACGGCGGGTTCGGTCTGGTCGGTCTGGTCGGTGTGCAGTCCAACCAGTATCCGCGCGCGCTCGACTTGGCGCGGCCGCTGCGCGCCGCCGGCATTCCGGTCGTGATCGGCGGTTTCCATGTCTCGGGCTGCCTGTCCATGCTGGACGGCAGGGCGGTGGAACTCGACGCCTGCCGCGACATGGGCGTCAGCATGTTCGCCGGAGAGGCGGAAGGCCGGCTCGACGAGGTGTTGCAGGACGCGGCCGCCGGCCGGATGAAGCCGCTCTACAATTTCATGAACGATCTGCCCGGTATCGACGGCACGCCGGTGCCGTTCCTGCCCAAGCGCTACATCGAGCGTACGCTCGGCCTGTGCACCAGCTTCGACGCCGGGCGCGGTTGTCCCTACCAGTGTTCGTTCTGCACGATCATCAACGTCCAGGGGCGCAAGTCGCGCTTTCGCACCGGCGACGACGTCGAGGACCTGGTGCGGCGGAACTGGAAGGTGGGCGTCAGCAAGTTCTTCATCACCGACGACAATTTCGCACGCAACAGGGACTGGGAGGCGATTTTCGATCGCCTCATCTCGTTGCGCGAGAATGACGGGATACCGCTCGCGCTGATGATCCAGGTCGATACGTTGTGCCACCGGATTCCGAACTTCATCGAGAAAGCCAAGCGCGCCGGCGTGACGCGCGTGTTCATCGGGCTGGAGAACGTCAACCCGGACAATCTCGCGGGAGCCAAGAAGCGGCAGAACAAGGTCACCGAGTACCGGACGATGCTGCTGGCCTGGAAGGCGCAGGGCATCATGACGCTCGCCGGCTATATCCTGGGCTTCCCGGGCGACACGCCGGAATCGATCCGACGCGATATTGCCATCCTCCGGAAGGAGCTGCCGCTCGATATCGTCGAGTTCTTCTGCCTCACCCCGCTGCCGGGATCCGAGGATCACCAGAAGCTGTGGCGATCGAACGTGCCGTTGCACGCCGACCTGAACGATTACGACACCACCCATATCTGCATGCCGCACCCGAAGATGACGGAGGCGGAGTGGCATGAGATCTACCAGGAGGCCTGGTCGCTCTATTACTCGCGCGAACATATGACGACGCTGCTGAGGCGCGGGGCGGCGAGCGGCCTGCCGATGGGAAGCCTGCTCAAGCTCCTCGTGCTGTTCTCGGTGATGGTTTCCATCGAGAAGGTGCATCCGCTCGAAGGAGGCTTCCTCCGGATGCGGCATCCGTCGGAGCGGCGGCCGGGCCTGCGGCGTGAAAGTGCGCTGACGTTCTGGCCCCGCTTTGTCGTCGAGACGGTCGGCAAGCATGTGTCGATGCTCGGCACGATCGCAAGGATGGTCCGGGTCTGGCGGTCCATCTCGCGGGATCCGGCCGCGGCGTCGTACATGGATCAGGCGCTGACGCCGGTCCGGGACGACGACCACGAAACGCTCGACCTGCTGACCAAGACCGGCGGCGTGCGGGAGGCGATCCGTCATGAAAAGCGGGTGGCGGAGCTGACGCACACGGTTCCGGCCTAGCCGCAACTGCCGGGCGCGCTTTCCGGACTCTGCAAACGGCGTTCGTTGCTGCTGCGGCCGCGCACTGGCATGCCCCATGCCGTTCCACTAACATGCCGCAATCCGTTGGGACGAGGGGGATCGCGCCATGAACAGGATCATGAACAGGGTCGTGCTTGCCGCCGTGTTCGCGCTGGGGGCCAGCGCGGCCGCTGCGCAGGAGGTGACGCTGCGCGCCGTGACGTCGTTTGCGGAAAAGACGCAGTTCTCGAAGAACTTCGAGCGGTTCATCGACCGCGTCAACGAGACCGGCAAGGGCCAGATCAAGATCAATTACATCGGAGGCCCGCGGGCGATGCCGCCGTTCGAGGTCGGCAATGCTGTGCGCACCAAGGTGGTCGACATCGCCAATGTCACCGGCGCGTTCTACACCAACCTGATGCCCGAGGCCGACGCGCTGAAGCTGATCTCGAAGCCGATGAGCGAGCAGCGCAAGAACGGCACCTGGGAGCTGCTCAATCAGCTTCACAACCAGAAGCTCAATTCGCACTACCTCGCGCGGCAGTTCTACAACGTGCCGTTCCACATCTATCTGAACAAGAAGCCGGAGAAGATGGACTTCACCGGCCTGAAGGTGCGGGTCACGCCGGTCTATCGCGACATCGTCACCGCGCTGGGCGGCACGGCGATCACCACCGCGCCGGGCGAGGTCTATACCGCGCTGGAGCGCGGTGTGGTCGACGGTTATGGCTGGCCGATCACGGGTATCTTCGATCTCGGCTGGGAGAAGGTGACCAAGTTCCGCCTCGAGCCGGCGTTCTACAGCGTCGAGGTCAACGTGCTGGTCAACCTCGATGTCTGGAAGGGGTTGAACGACAAGCAGCGCAAGGTGCTCAACGACGCCGCGCTGTGGCTCGAAGGGCTCGACCGCGAGAACACCGCGGCCATCGCGGCAGAGCGGGAGCGCCAGACCAAGGCAGGCATCCAGGCGATCGATTTCGGTCCGGCGGAATCGAAGAGGTTCATCGAGAAGGCCAACGACGTGGGCTGGGAGTCCGTGATCAAGCGCTCGCCGGAGACCGGGCCGAAGCTGCGCAAGCTTTCCGGGAACTGAAAGCACCGGCATATGCATGCCGGGAGGTAGAGCGTTTGGTGTCGGTCAGAAGGCGTTGCGTTCGCCTCGATCCGCGATCCGGCCTCATCCTTGGAGGCGTCCGCCGTTGTTGGCGGGTGCCTCAGGATGAGGGATAAGGATGCCGATGCGGTGAACACACCATGACCCGCTTCTCGCATGCGTTTGGCAGGCTGCTGGACGGGCTGGCCCTGCTCGCTGCGCTGGTCCTGCTCGTCATGGTTGGGCTGGTGACCGCGGATATCTTGCTGCGCAACCTGACGAGCGGCGGCTTTCCCTGGGCCAACGAGATTTCCGAATACGCGCTCTATGTGATGACGCTGCTGACCGCGCCTTGGCTGCTGCGCCGCGGCCAGCACGTCCGGGTCGATGTGCTGCTCGGGCTCGTGCCGCCGCGCGTGGCCTGGACGATGGAGGCGCTCGCCGACCTGATCGGCCTTGCCGTCTGCATCGTGTTGGTGCGCTACGGCTTCGCCATGGCCGCGGAAAGCCATCGGCTGGGCTCGCTCACCATCAAGAACCTGGTGTTTCCGGAGTGGTGGCTGCTGGCGCCGCTGCCACTGGCCTTTGCGTTGCTGGCGCTCGAGTTTGCGTTCCGCTTCGCGCGCCTCTGGCAGGGGCCGCGGACGCGCCGCATCGAAGCCACCTCGGTGGGATGACCGATGGGCTGGGTCGAGGCGAGCATCGTGCTGTTCGGCGGCATCGTCGCCCTGATGGGGCTCGGCCTGCCGGTGGCGCTGGCCTTTCTCGCCCTCAACATCGCGGGCGCGATGCTGTTCCTCGGCGGCGAGCAGGGCTTGCCTCAGCTTGCGCGCAACGCCGTACAGTCGGTGACCAGCTTTTCGCTGACGCCGATTCCGTTCTTCATCCTGATGGGCGAGGTGCTGTTCCACTCCGGCGTGGCGATGAAGGCGATCGACGCGTTTTCCGTGCTGATCCGGCGCGTGCCCGGACGGCTCGCCGTGATCGCCATCGTGGCCGGCACGGTGTTCTCGGCGATCTCCGGCTCGACCATCGCGACCACCGCGTTGCTCGGCAGCCTGATGCTGCCGGCCATGCTGGAGCGCGGCTACGACAAGCGGCTGGCGATGGGGCCGATCATGGGGATCGGCGGCGTCGACATGCTGATTCCACCGTCGGCGCTGGCGGTTCTGCTCGGCAGCCTGGCCGGCATTTCGATCTCGGGCCTCCTGATCGGCGGCATCGTGCCGGGGCTGATGCTGAGCGCCACGTTCGTCGGCTACATCGTGCTGCGCGCCTGGCTCAATCCCGCGCTCGCGCCGTCTGGTCCGGACGAGGAGGCCGGCGACGGCGCTGCACCGCGCTGGACCCCGTTCGTCGTCCACGTTCTGCCGCTGCTGCTGATCTTCGGCGTGGTGATTGGTGCCATGACGGCCGGCTGGGCGACGCCGACCGAGGCGGCAGCGCTCGGCGCGGCCGGCACCATCGTGGCCGCCGGGGCCTACCGCAGCCTGACGCTTTCGAACCTGTTCAAGGCGCTGACCGGCACGGTGGCGATTTCCGGCACCATCCTGTTCATCATCGTCGGCGCCACCACGTTCGCGCAGGTGCTGAGCTTCTCGGGCGCCACCAACGGTATCGTCGGCCTGGTGACGGCGCAGGACCTGTCGACCGCGGCGGTCGTGCTCGGCATGATGCTGATCCTGCTGTTCCTGGGCCTGTTCGTCGATCAGGTCAGCATGATGCTGATCACGCTGCCGTTCTTCATGCCACTGGTCAGCCAGATGGGCATCGATCCGATCTGGTTCGGCGTCATGTTCCTGATCTGCATGCAGCTCGGATTGCTGACGCCGCCGTTCGGGCTCCTGCTTTTCACCATGAAGGGTGCCGCACCGCCGCATATCACGATGAGCGACATCTATCGCGCCGCCGCGCCCTTTGCGCTGTTCGGCCTGCTCGCCCTGCTGCTGGTGTTCCTGTGGCCGCCGCTGGCAACATGGCTGCCGCGGCTGCTCGCCGGATAGGGAAGGGCTGCTACAACCCGCCGAGCGCGCGTTTCGGCATGTAGTGCAGCACCTTCGTCTCGATCAGGATGACCGCCAGATAGGCGATGCCGCCCACCACCGTCAGCATCAGGATGGTGACGAACACCATTGGCGTGTTGGCCTGGCCCTCGCCGAACGCGAGCAGATAGCCGAGCCCCATGTTGCCGCCGACCAGTTCGCCGACCACCACGCCGACCACGGCCAGCGTCGAGCCGATGCGCAGCCCCGCGAACAGAGGCGGCATCGACGCCGGAAACTCGATCTTCCAGAAGATCTGCGCCCGTGTCGCCTTGAACGCCCGCGCCAGATTGATCAGGTCGGGATCGACGGTGCGCACCGCGGTCAGCACGTTGACCATGACCGGGAAGAACACGATCAGGATCGCGACCAGGATCTTCGGATAGATCGTGAATCCCATCCACATGATGAACAGCGGGGCGAACGCCACCTTCGGTGCGATCTGCAGGGCGAGGATGTAGGGCGATAGCGCCACCTCCGCGGTCGGCGACATGCCGAGCAGATAGCCGAACAGCATGCCGAGCAGCGAGCCGAGCAGAAATCCGATGATCACCTCTGCGGCGGTGACTCCGGTGTGGAACATCAGCGCGTTGCGCGACAGCATGCGCACGAATTCGTTCGCCACCATCGAGAGCGGCGGCACGATGAAGGTCGGAATGCGCAGCAGGCCCGGCCCCCATTCCCATGCCGCAAGGAACACGACCAGCACCGCAATGCTCCATGCGGTGCCGCGGCGCATGGTGGAGGAACCGGCGTTCATGCCGGTGCCCCGGCTGGCGCCTCGGATGCGCCGATGTCGAGCTTTTCCATCAGCCGGGACACGTAACGGCTGACGTCGGGATGCTGGCGGCGCGCGATCGGATCGTCGCGCTGCGGCAGGTCGATGGCGAGTTCGTCGATGATGCGGCCGGGCCGCCGGCTCATCACCAGCACGCGATCCGAAAGCGTGACGGCCTCCAGCAGGTCGTGCGTGATCAGAAGCGCGGTCTTGCCGGCGCGCTTGAGCGTCTGCGCCAGTTCGCGCTGCAGTGCGATGCGGGTCTGGGCGTCGACCGCAGAAAACGGCTCGTCGAGCAGCAGCACGGTGGGATCGACGGCGAGCGTCCGCGCCAGCGCCACCCGCTGGCGCATGCCGCCGGACAACTGATGGGGATAGTGGCTTGCGAATTCGTCCAGCTTGAGCATCTGCAGCAGCGCGGTGGCGCGCTTTTCCCGCTCGGGGGCGAGCACGCCCTGGATCTCGACGCCGAACTGTACATTCTGCGCGATGGTGCGCCACGGCAGCAGCAGGTCCTTCTGCAGCATGAAGGCGACGTGGGCGTTCGGGCCGTTGACCCGCTCCCCGTCGACGAACGCGCTGCCTTCGCTCGGCGCATAGAGTCCGGAGCCGATGTTGAGCAGCGTGGATTTGCCGCAGCCGCTCGGGCCGATCAGCGACACCACCTCGCCGTCGGACACCGTGAAGCTCACGTCCTCGATTGCGGTCAGGCTGCTGCCCGTTCCGTCGCCAAACCGCATCGTCACGTCGCGGTATTCGAGCCGTATCGGGTCAGACATTGTGTTCGAACTCGACGGCTCGGGCGCTGACCTGAAGCG
>CAZGSW010000128.1:6819-9160 GCA_964528635.1 uncultured Rhodoplanes sp.
GAAGCGATGACCTGGAAGCGGCATGCATTTTGCCGCGAGAACTCATGGAGTATAGTGGCAATCCGTATGCCAGCCGAGTGCCGCGCGGCCTGCTGCGCTGCGGCGTTTTGCTTGAGGGAGCGTCAAATGTTCGCAACTGAAAGTAATTTCTGGTCTCGCCGGCTCGTTCTGGCGGGCGCTGCGCTCGGTCTGGTCGCCGGCGGCGTCCCGGCCTCTGCGCAAACGCTGGAGAAGGTGACGTACCTGTTTCCCGCGCCACCGATCCTGCCCGCTTTCGCGCCGATCCGGCTCGCGCAGGGCAAGGGCTATTTCAAGGACGCCGGGCTGGAGGTGTCTTTCGCGGTCGGCCGCGGCGGGGTCGACGTGGCGAAGCAGGTGGGCGCCGGCAATGCCCCGATCGGCGGCATCGTCGGCGACGGCCCGATCATGGTGCGCGGCAACGGCGTGCCGGTGAAGATCGTGGCGGTGTTCGGCGGCAAGGGATTCATGCAGCTTGTGGTGCGCGAGGACTCGGGCATCAGCAAGCCGGCCGACCTCAAGGGCAAGACGCTGACGGTGATGTCCTATCAGGACACCACGTTCTATGCGCTGCTCGGACTGATGGCGAGTGTCGGGCTGAAGCAGGACGACGCCAACATCCAGCAGGCTGGCCCGGTCGGCGTCTGGCAGTCGGTGGCGACCGGCAAGTCCGCCGGTATGGCGGGCGTACCGGACTGGATCGCTTCGGTGCAGGCGGCGGGGGCCAAGGTCAACGTGCTTCCGACCGACGAGTTCTTCCCCCACATGGCGCAAGGCATCGCGGTCTCGGACGAGATGATCAAGAAGAACCCGGCCATGATCCGCAAGTTCGTCGGCGCCGCTCTCAGGGGCATGAAGGACGTCATGGACAACCCGGACAAGGCGGCCGAGGACTTCGTGAAGTTCGTGCCGGAGTGGAAAGGCAAGGACGACCAGATCAAGGTGGCGCTCAACTACTACGCCAGGCTGGTCTATCCGGGGCAGAAGCAGATCGGTGAGGTCAACGTCGACCGGCTCACCAGGCTGCAGGACTTCTACCTTGAGAAGGGCTTCATCCAGAAGAAGACTCCCGTTGCCGAGCTTTACACCAACGAATTCATCAAATAGCACCTGTCCGGGCCTGCGACGTCATGTCCGGGCATGATACGGTTGTCCGCACTGTTTAACGCTGCGGACAGGACGCCCGGCTCAAGCCGAGCGGTCGAACGAAATCTGTATGACGGAGGAACCCCAAGTGACTATTTCTCGTCGCGATAGCATCAAGCTCGGCGCTGCAGTCCTTGCCGCGTCTGCCATTCCGCAGGCGGGCTGGGCGCAGGCCTGGCCGTCGCGCAACATCCGCGCGCTGGTGCCGTTCGGCGCCGGCTCCAGCATCGACATCGTCGGCCGCATCGTGCTCGATCCGCTGTCGAAGCAGCTCGGCCAGACCATCGTGGTCGAGAACAGGGGAGGGGCCGGTGGCTCCATCGGCTCCGCGCAGGTGGCGCGCGCCGAGCCCGACGGCTACACGCTCCTGATCCACGCCTCGGCGCACTCGGCGGCCCCGGCGGCGTTCCCGAACATCACCTACGATCCGGCCGGCGACTTCACCGGTGTCGCGATGTTCGGCACCGTGCCGAACGTCACCATCATCGCGCCGTCCAAGGGCATCAAGACCATCCAGGAGCTGGTCGCCAAGGCCAAGGACGGCAAGATGAGCTTCTCCTCGGCGGGCGTCGGCAGCGCCACGCACTGGGCGGCCGAGCGCTTCCGTCTCGCGGCCGGCTTCCAGGCCACGCACGTTCCGTTCAAGAGCGGTCCGGACGCCATCACCGAGGTGATGACCGGCCGCGTCGACTTCTGCTGCATGGGTGTGTCGTCGGCGCTGGCCTTCATCAAGGACAAGAAGGTGCTGCCGCTGGCTGTGTCGACGCCGAAGCGTTCGAGCGCGCTGCCCGACATCCCGACCACGCTTGAGGCCGGCTACAAGGACTCCGACTACAGCTTCTGGATGGGCATGCTGGCGCCCGCCAAGACGCCCGCGCCGGTCGTCGAGAAGCTGCGGGCCGAGACGCTGAAGGCGCTGGCGTTGCCGGAGGTGCAGGCCAAGTTCAAGCCGCAGGGCATCGAGCCGATGCCGCTCACGGTCGCCGAGTTCAACGCCTTGATCCGCAAGGAGATCGAGGCGAACAAGGCGCTGGTGAAGGCGGCCGGGCTGAAGTTCGGCTGATTGCTGCGCTCACACTCTTCCCCCGCCCTCATCCTGAGGAGGCGCGAAGCGCCGTCTCGAAGGATCGAGGGCGGCCCCATCCTGAGGGGCATCGCGAAGCGATGCGTCTCGAAG
>CAZGSW010000128.1:9170-12948 GCA_964528635.1 uncultured Rhodoplanes sp.
CGAAGGATGGGGCCGCCCTCGATCCTTCGAGAGCGGCCCCATCCTTCGAGACGCATCGCTTCGCGATGCCCCTCAGGATGAGGCCGGGGATAGAGCCGCGTTTGAGGTTACGCTACTTCTTATATCCGTCCGTTCCCTGCCAGCCGTGCTTCGAAATGTCGAAGATCACGCCGTCGGGATCCTTGAACTTGCGCTCGAAGTTGCCTTCGCGCTCGCTGCCGAGGTCGAAGAAGAACTTGCCGCCGGCCGCCTCGATCTTCTTCTCGGTCTCGGCGAGATCGTCGACCTGGATGCCGAAATGATGGGCGCCGATGAAGGTCTGCCCCTCCTTGATGTCGGAGGCGGCGGAGCCGCCTTTTCCCTTGAAGTTGAGCAGCGCCATGTTGATGACGCCGTCGCTCATGTAAACGGCGGAGCCGATGTCGAGGTCCTCGCGGCCGATCCGCTTGAACTCGAACACCTTGGAGTAGAACTCGGCCGCCTTGTCGAGATCGCTGACGCAGACGGCGATGTGGCGCAGACGGGCCATGGGGATGCCTCCGTGAATGTTTGCGCCATCATATCGTTCGTTGCGAGCTCTTGCCACGCGCTCGAACACCCTCCCCTGGAGGGGGAGGGTGACGATGCCTGCTTCCGGCGCTTAACATCCTGAGATGACCCAACGTCACGCCGAAATCGTCGGAGCGGGATTTGCCGGGCTGACGGCGGCCTGCGCGCTGGCGCAGCGCGGCTGGAGCGTGCGCCTGCACGAACGGGGCGATGCGCTGCGCACCACCGGGGCCGGCATCTACATCTACGAAAACGGACTTCGCGTGCTGGAGGCGATCGGCGCCTACGATGCGGCGGTCAAGGGCGCGCCGTTCGCGCACACGCGCGAGGTGCGGGACGATCGGAACCGCGTCGTCTCGGTGCACCGCTGGGACGGTTCCCGGGTCTATTCCATCGTGCGGCAGACCGTGATCAACGCGCTCGCGGATGCCGCGCGGCGGGCCGGCGTGGAGATCATCACCGGTTCCACGGGCATCGAAGCGAGCCCCAGCGGATCGCTGCTGCTGTCGGGCGGGCAAACCGCGAAGGCCGACCTGATCGTGGCCGCCGACGGTGCGAACTCCCGGCTCCGCGACGCGCTGCGGCTGGTGCAAAGGCGGCACTATCTGGTCGACGGCTGCACGCGCCTGCTGATTCCGAAGACCGAGGCGGAGCGCCAGTCGCAGGACGGCGCCACCACGATCGAATACTGGTCCGGCAGCCGCCGCGTTCTCTATACGCCGTGCAGCGAGACCGAGGTCTATATCGCGCTCACCATGCTGGACAGCGACCGGGTGGCCAAGGAAACCCCCGTGGACAAGGCCGCGTGGACGCGCTGGTTTCCGCATCTGGAGAGCCTGATCGGCCGGCTCGGCGACGGCCGCTACGACCGCTTCGAGGTGATCCGGCTCAAGCGCTGGTCCGAGGGGCGTGTCGCGGTGCTCGGCGACGCCGCGCACGCGCTGCCGCCCAACATCGGGCAGGGCGGTGGCTGCGCGATGATGAATGCGCTGGCGCTTGCGGTGCACCTCGACGGCGCTCCGGACATCGCCACCGGGCTTGCCAGATGGGAGGCGATCGAGCGCCCCATCACCGACCACACGCAGCGTGTCTCGCTTGCGCTCGGCTGGCCGACCACCTGGCCGCCGAAGCTGCGCGCTCTGGCGCTGTCGCTGGCCGGCAAGTCCAAATGGGTGGTGAAGCAGCGTACGAGGACCGCGCTGCACAAGCCGACGGGCACTTGAGGCTTCAAAACGGCTGGGTCAGGCCGTCCATGGGCGCGTCGCAGTTGACGAGATCGACCCGCTTCCACGCGATCCGGATCGCGCCGTCGACCTGCACCAGCCGATGGAATGCGGTGCCGGCGAACAGCCGCTGCTGCTCGCGGCGGTATTCGATCATCAGGAACTTGGAGCGCACCGTGGCGGAGCGACCCTCGACGTCCTCCAGCGTGACGTTGGCGACGATGCGGCTGCAGCGCGAGCGCGGCTCCTGCGAGTACATGCGCGGGCTGGCGAGGCGCCGGATCCGCGTCTCCAGCAGGCGCCGGTCGTCGTACATCAGCGACACCGTGTCGTGCGGATTGTCCTGATCCGGCTCGCTCGGCACCCAGTACCACGCGTCGGGCGTGAACAGCGCCAGCCAGTCGTCGAACTTCGCCTCGTCGAGCAGGCGCGCCTCGCGCATCAGGAACTGCTCGCAGCGGGCAACGTCGAGCATGTCGCTCGGCGCCGCAGGCGGCCGGCTGCGCGGTGGCAGCGCGCGGCGGCGGGCAGGCGTGGCGATCCGGGACTTGGGCTTGCCGCGCTTTGCCATCAGCTTGCGGCGCGCGCCTCGGGACGCGGATCGCCGTTCATGTAGGCGAGCCACGCGTCGAGCATGTTGCGGATGTAGACCTCGCTGGTCGAGTTGATGCCCTTGCGGCCGCCGTGCGCATCGGGCTGGTCGGACTGGTAGCCGCGGCCGACCTGCAGCCACTCCGTGCCCTCACTCGACAGGCCGAGCTTGATCCGGTTGTAGATTTCCAGGTCGTCGGTCAGCACCAGCGATCCGGTGCCGTTGACGATGTTGGCGAAAGCGACCGTGTTGCGGAACATCTGCTCCGGCGCGCCCTTCATCCTGAAATTGAAGGTCTGCACCACGGTTCGGTTCACCGCGATCGGGTGCACCACGCGCAACTGCTGGAACTGGCTCATCAGCGACACGTTCGGATAGATGTTGGAATTCCAGCGGCGCACCTCGAGGATGCGCTTCGCCTCGGCCTTGCCCTTCTTCTTCTCCAGCGCCGCGATGTACTCGCGGAACACCGGATCTTTGAGCGCAGCGACGAGCTTGGAATCGTCGTGATAGTCGCCGAGGTAGCTGTGGCCGTTCGGATAGGTCCAGATGCCGACCTGCGACTCCCAGAACGAGTACGGCGCGCCGTTCTGCCGCATCTGCCGGATTGCGATCTCCCCGGTGCCGTCGGAGTGCACCGTGTCCGACTGCTGCTGCGCCGCCTCGATCGAGGAGCGGTGGGTGAAGATCGGGTGCGCGGCGTCGCAAAGGTTCTCGAAGTAGACCTTCCAGTTGGCGTCGTAGGCGTGCCGGAACGTGCCGCCGGCGGCCTCGAGCTCGCCGTCCGGCGCGCGGTCCACCATGTCGTCCAGCGACGTGATCATGTGACCGAGCGACTCTTCCAGGCTGGGGCCGTCTTCCGCGAGGCTCGCGAACACGAAGCCGCGATAGCTCTTCACGCGCCGCACCGCGCGCATCGAGGTCTTCGGATTGCCCGGGTCGAAGTCCTTCGGGTAGCCGTGGTTGAGCGGCACCGCCTTGAGCTTGCCGTCGAGGTGATAGGTCCAGCCGTGGTAGCAGCAGGTGAACTCCGGCGCGTTGCCTTTCTCGGTCGCGACCACCATGGCGCCGCGATGCGCACACTGGTTTCGCACGATGTGCAGCCTGCCGTCGTTGTCGCGCACCATCACCACCGGCTTGCGGCCGATCTGGGTGGCGAAATAGTCGCCGGGGTTCTTCACCTGGCTTTCGTGGCCGACATAGACCCAAGCCGTGCCGAACACACGCTCCATTTCCAGCTCGAAAATGGCCGGATCGGTGTAGATCTGCCGGTGCACGCGGCCCGGCGCGAAAAAGCGGGAGAAGTCCTGCATGGCCTGGGTCATGCGGGCAGGGTAACGCAGCGGCTGGAGTGTCTCAACCTCGTGTCCCGGGTCTTGCTTCGCTCGCCCGGGACACGCGCCGAGGGGCCTAG
>CAZGSW010000129.1:0-4057 GCA_964528635.1 uncultured Rhodoplanes sp.
GATGCCTGGGCCCGCGAGGGCATCAAGGATCTTGTTGCCTCGTTTGGTTATCACACATTGGCCTTTGCTTCGGCGGAAGAATTTCTGGAGTCGGGGTGTGTCGAGACGACCGCTTGCGTCATTTCCGACCTGCAGATGCCGGGCATGAGCGGACTTGATCTTCAGCAGCGGCTTGTCTGCCGGGCGAACGGCCCGTCCATCATCCTGGTTACGGCGTATCCCGACGAGAACATCCGCATCCGCGCTCTTGACGCAGGCGCGCAAGGATTTCTGACAAAGCCCCTCGATGAAAACGCCCTGATGCAATGCCTGACGAAGGCTGCGGGGCGCCCGAACTGACCGGATTCGGATAAAATCGTTTGCGAGACGGCCCGATCCGTGTCGAGTGCGGGCGGCTAAACCAAAGGATAGTACACCGATCCCTTCAAACAATTGAGCGCTTTTCTGCAGGCGCGCTCAATCGCGCTCTCATATCGACTGGGTGCGCGTATGTGGGTGGAAACTGCTCGATGTGTCGGCTCGTCCGAGCTGTCACCGGCTCATTTACCCCTCCACTCTCGCAGGAGTCCCTTCGACCGGCTGATCGAATCGTCCGGTGTGCTGATGACGTATCCACGCGACGTCGAAATCTACGGCGAAGGCGAACCAGCGGAGTATTTCTACCGCGTCATCAGCGGCTCGGTTCGCACCCACAAGATATTGATGGATGGCCGCCGGCAGGTCTGTGCATTTAACATGTGCGGACATTTTTTTGGCCTGGAGCGCGAAGAAGCGCATGGTTTTTCCGCCGAAACGATTGCCAACTCAAAGCTTCTGGCCATCAAGCGAAGTGCGGTTCTTGCCGAGGCCGATCGCGACCCCGAAATCGCGCGGCAGATCTGGGCGATCACCGGGGATGAACTCAAGCGCGTTCAGTCCCACGTTCTGCTTCTGATCAAGACGGCGAAGGAACGTGTCGCGGGGTTTCTGTTGGAAATGGCTGCGCGTCCGTCGTCCAACAAGGAGGTTGAGCTTCCGATGTGCCGCCAGGACATCGCCGACTATCTCGGCCTGACAATTGAAACAGTCTCGCGGATGCTTGCCGACCTCGAGCGGCGAGGCGCAATCAGCCTTCCAAATACACGCCGAGTCATTCTGCGCGATCGTCACGCCCTTTCGGCCCAGGTTGGCTAGTCAATCGACAGGGCGGAGGTTCGCGTGGATAATCCCGCTTGACGTAAGAAAAAGAAACATGCCGTCTTAATTTCAGCGGTGAAAAGGGATCATGGAGGTCACCATGCTCAAACCCGGTTCTCAATCATGGCCTTGTCTTGCGTCGCTTTTCCGGTGGGAGTTCACTTCGCTGTTGGGACCCCGAAGGAGAAAATCTCATATGAAGCGGCGTGGAAACATTGTCACGTCGAGTTCGACGAGCGTCTCCGCGGCCAGTATGACAGACGTCACGCAAGCGGCGCCGTATGCACGAAGAAGTTCGGCTATCAAATCCAGAAGTGGTGCCATAAGCGTCCCTATAGCCTGCCTGCTGGCCATAGCCCTGCTTTCGGCACCTGGCCCGGAGGCGCACGCGCAAGGCACGCCATCTCCATCGCAGGCGGCGTCGAATCAGACACTCAAGGCCGAAGAGCTTGACCAGCTCACGGCGCCCATCGCGCTCTATCCCGACGCGTTGCTCGCCAACGTGCTGATGGCCTCGACCTACCCGCTCGAGGTGGTAGAGGCCGACCGCTGGGCCAAGGCCAACAAGGCCCTCAAGGGCGACAAGCTCAAGACCGAGGCCGACAAGCAGCGCTGGGATGACAGCGTGAAGCAGCTCGTCGCGACCGCGAGCGTTCTCGACATGATGAGCAAGCAGCTCGAATGGACGCAGAAGCTCGGCGATGCCGTGCTGGCGCAGCAGGCCGACGTGATGGATTCGGTGCAGCGGCTGCGGTCGAGGGCTCAGGCCGAGAAGAAGTTGACCACGACCAAGCAGCAGACCGTTTCGGTCAAGACCGAGAACAACAAGCAGGTCGTCGTGATCGAGCCGGCGGAGCCCAATACCGTGTATGTGCCGTACTACGATCCCGCCACGGTGTATGGCGCATGGCCTTATCCGGCGTATCCGCCTTACTCCTATCCACCCTATGGCGGCTATCTCGCGGGTGGTGTGATCGGTTTCGGCGTCGGCGTCGCAGTCGGCGCATGGGCGGCCGGCAACAACTGGTGGGGCGGCGGCTGCAACTGGGGCAACAACAACATTCTGGTCAACCGCAACACCGACATCAACGTCAACCGCAACTGGCAGCACAACGCCGAGCACCGGCGCGGCGTGCGCTACAACGACGCCGGCGTGCAGCAGAAGTTCGGCGGCCGCGACAACCGTGCCGGAGCCCAGCAACGCATGGACTTCCGCGGCCGCGACGGTCAGCAGGTGCTCAACCCAGATCGCGGAGGCGATCGGGGCGGCCTGGGTGACCGCGACCGGCCGGGCGGCGGCGACCGTGCCGGACCTGGCGACCGCGACCGGCCGGGCGGTGACCGCAAGCCCGGTGCAGGGGATCGAAAGTCCGGAGCGGGAGATCGCAAGCCGGGTGCAGGTGATCGCAAGCCGGGCGCCGGAGACAGGAAGCCGGGTGGCGCCGCCCAGCGTCCTGGCGGCAGCCGCGAAAGCGGTCTCGGCAATCCGGGTCAGGGACGGAACGCGATGACCCATGCAGACCGTGGCCGCGCGAGTCTCGGCAGTCATGGCGGCGGCGGAGGTCCGCGTGTCGGCGGTGGCGGCGGAGGCCCGCGCATGGGAGCTGGTGGCAGGGGTGGCGGTCGTGGTGGTGGCGGCGGCGGCGGGCGCCGTTCCGACGTCGCACTCAAGCACAGCGTGGACCTGCTCGGCCATATCCAGAACGGTCTCGGCTTCTACCGCTTTGCCTACTACGGTAGCGACAGGCTCTATGTCGGCGTGATGGCGCAAGAGGTACAAAAACTGAGGCCAGACGCGGTCGTGCGCGGCAGCGATGGCTACCTGCGCGTCCTCTACGAAAATCTTGGGCTCAGATTCCAGACCTACGAGCAATGGCAATCGTCGGGGAGACGGATTCCCGAAATTACTGCCTACGGCGCTCGGTGACGGAGGCGACCATGAAGACGTTTTCATCGTTGCTGGCGGCCGCTGCAATTGTTGCGACGGTCGCGGTTTCGCCCTCGGCGGTGTTCGCCCAACAGGCGTTCAAGTCGACAAACGAGGCGATCGACGCATTGATTGTCGCGCTGCGCGCCGGCGACAGCAAATCGATCAACCGGGTGCTCGGCCCGAACGGCAGCCAGATCGTCTCATCGGGCGACGCTGTGCAGGACGAAAACACGCGGAAGATCGTGCTGGCCGCCTACGACATCAAGCATTCGACCGCCAGGGACTCACTTGGCCGCACGTTCCTGACCGTCGGCGAGAACGAATATCCGATTCCGCTCCCGCTGGTGGAGAAAGACGGCCATTGGCGCTTTGACACCGTGGCGGGTCGCGAGGAGATTCTCGCCCGCCGCATCGGTCGCAACGAGCTCGGGGCAATCCAGGCGAGCCTCGCCTATGTCGACGCGCAGCATGAGTATGCCGAGATGGCGCCGAACGGCGGCGTCGGGAACTACGCCCAAAAGATCATCAGCGAGCTTGGCAAGAAGGACGGTCTGTACTGGCCGAGCGCGGCTGGCGAGCCACAGAGCCCGCTGGGTCCGGTGGTCGCCTCCGCGACGTGGCAGGGCTACAAGGTTGGCGGTGGCCGCACCCCCTTCCATGGCTACTACTACAAGATTCTGACGCGGCAGGGCCCAACCGCTCCGGGCGGCGCCTTCAACTATATCGCCAATGGGAAGATGATCGGCGGATTCGCGCTGGTCGCTTATCCGGCGATCTACGGAAATTCCGGAGTGAAGACCTTTCTCGTCAACCATAACGGTGAGGTGTACGAGAAGGACCTTGGGCCGCAGACATCGAGGATCGTTGCCAGAATGAATGCGTTCAACCCCGACCGCACCTGGCAGAAGGTCGCCGTTGAGCCGAAGTGAGATCGGATCATCCCCCGTCAGC